>CAMLSD010000010.1 GCA_946482595.1 uncultured Comamonadaceae bacterium | reverse complement strand
CGGGCACACCGACGCTGATGACGGTGGGGGCGGTGGCGTCCACCGTGTAGGTCTGGCCGGCGGTGTAGCCGGTGGTGATGGCGTTGCCGGGGGTGTCGGCGATGCCGGTGCCGGCGTTGTTGAGGTCCAGCCTCAGGGTGCCTTCACCGCTGATGGTGTTGACGGTGACGGTGTAGGTGTTGGCGTCCACCGGGGTGACGCTGGCCACGTTGCCGGCGGCGGTGCCGGTGGTGGTGAGCGTGAAGTCGCTGGCATCCACGCCGCTGACGTCTTCGGCAAACTCCACCGTGTAGGTCACGCTGGTGGCGTTGGTGGGGTTGGTGTCGGCGCGGTTGATGCTGGCAACGGTGGGGGCGACGGCGTCGATCTGGACGTCGCTGGTGTCGCCGAAGTCCAGCCCGGTGACGGTGGCGTTGTTGCCGATGGCATCCTGCACGGTGCCGCCGTTGAGTTCGATGCTGGTGCCGGCGGTGATGCCGTTGGCGTCGAGGTTGCCGGCCGCCACGGTGTAGCGGAAGACGAGGGTGCTGGTGCCGCTGCCGCCGTTGTAGCTGGCGTAGACGGTGCCGCCGGTGTCCAGGGTCAGGGCGATGCGGGGGGTGCCGCCGCCGGTGTTGACGGTGACGTTCTCGCTGAAGTTGACGGTGAAGTCGAGGTTCTCGCCGGACAGGTAGACGTCGTCGGCGGGGGCGCTGACGCTGGTGACTTCGGGGGCGACGGCGTCGACCAGCACCCCGGCGGTGGCGCCCACGCTGTTGAGGGTGAGCACCGCGGGGTTGCCGGCGCCGTCGCTCAGGCTGCCGCCGTTCAGGCTGAGGGCACCGACCGCGATGCCGTTGGCGTCGAGCGCGCCGGGCTGTACGGTGTGGCGGAAGACGAGTGCGCTGGTGCCGGTGCCGCTCAAGTAGTCGGCGTAGACCGTGCTGGCGCCGATGGTCAGCGCGATGCGCGGGGTGCCGCCGGTGGTGTTGACGGTGATGGCTTCGCTGAAGTTGACGGTGAAGTTGAGGTTCTGGCCAGCCAGGTAGGTGGCGTTGCCGGGTACGGCAACGCTGGTGACGGTGGGGGCGGTGGCGTCCACCGTGTAGGTCTGGCCGGCGGTGTAGCCGGTGGTGATGGCGTTGCCGGGGGTGTCGGCGATGCCGGTGCCGGCGTTGTTGAGGTCCAGCCTCAGGGTGCCTTCACCGCTGATGGTGTTGACGGTGACGGTGTAGGTGTTGGCGTCCACCGGGGTGACGCTGGCCACGTTGCCGGCGGCGGTGCCGGTGGTGGTGAGCGTGAAGTCGCTGGCATCCACGCCGCTGACGTCTTCGGCAAACTCCACCGTGTAGGTCACGCTGGTGGCGTTGGTGGGGTTGGTGTCGGCGCGGTTGATGCTGGTGACGGTGGGGACGATGTTCTCCACACTGGCATTCGATGTGTCGGCCGTGGTGACGGTGTTGCCGGCGTTGTCGGTGACGGTGACCGAGGCGTTGCGGTTCGTGGTGTCCAGGGCGCCGGCGGTCAGGATGTAGGTGGCGGTCCAGGTGCCGGCCGAGTTGGTGGCGGCCACGGCGGCGCCGCCGCCGAACTGGCTGAAGTCGACGCTGACGGCGCTGAGGGTGTCGGCGTTGTTGTCGCCGCCGGCGGTGTTGTTCCAGGTGACGGTGACGGTGTCGCCGCTGATGAACGTGCCGCCGGCCCCGCTGGCGCCGGACAGGGCGATGTTGCCGTCGGTGACGGTCGGGGCCACGCTGTCGACGGTGGCGTTGGTGGTGTCGGCGGTGGTGGTGGTGTTGCCGGCGTTGTCGGTGGCGGTGAAGCTGACGTTGCGGTTGGCCGCGTCGATGGCACCGGCCACGAGGGTGTAGGTGGCCGTCCAGACGCCCGCTGAATTGGTGGCCGTCACGGCGGCACCACCGCCGAACTGGCTGAAGTCGGCGGTGACGGCGCTGAGGGTGTCGGCGTTGTTGTCGCCGCCGGCGGTGTTGTTCCAGGTGGCGGTGACGGTGTCGCCGATCCTGAACGCGCCGCCGGTGCCGCTGGCGCCGGAGATCGAGATGTTGCCGTTGGTGACGGTCGGGGCGACGTTGTCGACGGTGGCGCCGGTGGTGTCGGCGGTGATGGTGCCGTTGCCGGCGTTGTCGGTGGCGGTGACCCAGACGTTCAGGCCGGTGGTGTCGATGGCGCCGCCCACGAGGGTGTAGGTGGCCGTCCAGGTGCCCGACGAGTTGGTCGCCGCCACGGCCGCGCCGCCGCCGAAGGCGCTGAAGTCCATGGTGACGCCGGCGATGTCGGTGTTGTTGTCGCCGCCGGCGGTGTTGTTCCAGGTGGCGGTGATGGTGTCGCCGATGCGGTAGGCCCCGCCGGTGCCGCTGGCGCCCGAGATCGAGATGTTGGCGTTGGTGACCACCGGTGCCACACCGTCGATCACCAGGTTCTTGCTGGCGCCCAGCGAGTTGGCCGCCCCGGGGCTGGCCAGGGTGAGTGTGGCGTTGTTGCCGGCGCCGTCCTGGATGGTGCCGCCGTTGAGGGCCAGCGCCGTGGTGCTGGTGTAGTCGAGGTCGCCGCTGACGTCACCGGCCTGCACGGTGTAGAGGAAGGTGAGCGTGCTGCTGCCCGTGCCCGTGACGTAGTCGACCACCCGGTCGATGCCGCCGGTCTCCAGCGTGAGCTGCGGGGTGCCGGTGACGGTCACCACCTCGCTGAAGTTCACCTGGATCGAGATGGCGTCGCCGATGTTGTAGGTGCCGTCGATGGCGATGGAGCTGACGCTGGTGATGGTGGGCGGGGTACTGTCGTTCGACCAGTTCGCGTCGATCGTCCCGGCGCCGGTCGTCCCCGTGTTGGTCACGCTGGCGCCGTTGCTCCCGGGCGTGCCGGTCGAGCCACCGCCCGTGCCGCCCGCCCCCGAATTGCCGGAGAAGGTGACGGTGGTGTTGTCGTACAGCAGGCTGCCCGCCACCAGGATACCGCCGGCGCCGGAACCCCCATTGCCGCCGGTGTCCGAGTAGCCACCGCCCCCACCCCCACCCGCGCCCCAGTTGTTCGAGACCGTCGAATCGGCGATTCTCAGCGTGGACCCGGCACCGACATAAACCCCGCCCGCCGCCGCGCCACCATGGCCGCCGGTGGCTCCGTACGAAGCACCCGCGCCCCCGCCGCCCCCGCCGATCGAGTTCCCGCCGCCCGGGCCGGCGGTCGCGCCCGCGCCGCCTGCGACGAACCCGCCCGCGGCACTGCCCCCCGCACCGCCAGCCGTGCTGCCGCCCTTGCCGGCCTGGGCCGCAGTGTTGTAGATACCGCCCATGCCGCCCACACCGCCACCACCCGGGGACCCGGGATAGCCGGCGGCGTAGGCACCACCATCGCCACCGCCCTTGCCGGCCGTACCACCGCCACCGCCCCCGCCATAGGAATAGCCAGACCCACTCCCACCACCACCGCCGCCCGCGGCCCGATTGTTGGAAATCACGGAGGACAGCAGCGTGACGTCGGTCGACGCGTTCCCGACCCTCAGGCCCGCACCGAGGGCAGCACCGGCGTTCCGCCCGTTGTAGCCGCCACCGTCTCCCGACACCAGACCATTGACGATCTCCAGGCCATCGAGCACCACCGTCCCGCTGGAGATCTCCAGCACCCGGCCGTTGTACTGCCCGTCCAGCGTCACATCGGCCGTGCCGTTGTTGTCGAGGTCGCCGTCGATCGTGAGGTTCTTGTTGATCAGCAGCAGCGAGTCGCCGGACGCCAGCGAGCTCAGCGCCACCGTCATGCCCGCGTTGAAGGTGATCGTGTCGCCGGCTATTGCCGCGGTGATTGCCGCTCGCAGCGACCCGGCTCCGCTGTCGGCATTGGTCGTGACGGTCAGCGTGGCCAGGTCGTGGCCGTAGGCGGCCAGTGCCTCGCCATCCAGCACCGGCCGGGCCTGCACTTCGCCGGTGGTGATCTCCAGCGCCCAGTCGCCCCCGCTGCCGGTGCGATCGTCGCTGGCCGCCACGTCGGCCCCGGTCAGTTCGGCCAGGCTCGCCACGAACTGCGCACCGGCCTCACCGCCCGCGGTGTTGCAGGCGTACAGCAGCAGATCACCGTCGCCGGTGAGCCCCTGGCCGATCGCCGCCAGCGCCTCACCCTGGGCCGCCAGCGACTGGTTGTCCACGAAGGTGTTGCCCAGCCAGAGCTGCCCTTCGTGGCCGTGCGCCAGCACGTGCACTGCCGCCACATCGCCCTGGGTCCCCAGTGCGGCCGCCATCTGGGCGAGACCGTCCTGCGCCGGGTCCAGCCAGACCACCTCGGCCCCGGCCGGGAGCTGCTCGATCAACTGGCCCGCGTCTTCGACGCGACTGTCCACGAAAACAACAACGCGGCTGTCCGCGCTCTGGGTCTGGAGGTCGGACATGGCAGGCTCCTTGAGGGGTGTGCTGACGCGATGCTCGCGTCTTGTGGGTCAGGGGGACAAACGCTGGCAGAGCCGCCCGACGATCTCGTCGACGGACTCGCGGCTGGTGTCCACGGTGAGTTCGGCTTCGGTGGGCGGCTCGTAGAGGCCGTCCAGGCCAGTCAAGCCCTGCAGCGTGCCGGCTCGGGCCCGGGCATACAGGCCCTTGGGGTCACGCTCGATGCAGGTGGCCAGCGGGGTGTTCACATGCACCTCGACGAACTCGCCGGGGGGGAACAGCGCACGCACCCGTGCACGGTCGGCCTGGAAGGGTGAAACGAAGGCGCAGATGACGATGAGCCCGGCGTCGGCCATCAGCCGGGCCACTTCACCGGCACGGCGGATGTTCTCGCGGCGGTCGGCGTCGCTCAGTCCGAGGTCCGCACACAGCCCGCGGCGCAGCTCGTCGCCGTCCAGCACGGTGCTGGGCCGTCCCAGCGCGCGCAGACCTTCGTGCAGTGCGCGGGCCAGGGTCGTCTTGCCCGCAGCCGGGAAGCCGGTGAACCAGAAGCACCGGGGCAATGGGGCAGCGGAAGACGGCATCAAATGAGGGTTTCAGTGAACATGGGCATCCGCTGGCGGAATGCCAAGTGTCTGGCGAGTTTACGGGCCACAATCCGCCCGTATTGCCCGAATACGCTCGGAATAACCCTCAATTCGCGCAGAAATACCGCGTGCCGGTCCGCATGCCGGCCCGGCCTTCACGGCGCACTGGCCGCCGCACCGGGTTTCACCGAGATCACATTGGCCCGACTGCCACGCGCATCGAGCCAGAACGACAGTTTGCTGTACTGATCGAACAGATCCGGCGGCAGCACGGTTTCACGCCGCTCGATGGCCACGCGCTGGCGCACCTTGTGCAATCCGTGCAGACCCAGCGCCTCATCGAATTCGGGCGCGTCGTATTCGACCTGGTCGAAATCATGCGCAAATGCCGGCTCGCCGATGAACTGATAGATCAACGGCATCACCTTGTCCGGCACCTGGGCCAGCAGGTCGTAATCGACCACCAGCAGCGAACTCGCATGTTCGCCATAAAAGGCTTCCTTCAGCGCCGTCCATGGATAACCCACCAGCCGGTTGCGCTGCGCGAGGGTCTCGACCCGGCTGTAGACCGTGTTGCGCTCGCTGTCGTCGTTGAACAGGCGCGTGGTCTCGAACGGATTGGCACGGAAGCGCCTCTCGATGCTGTCCATCACCCAGGCCACATTGCGCACGCAGGCGATGAGCCTGGCCCCGGGGAACATCTCCATCAGCGCCGGCATCTGCGCCGCCCACATGCGGTTGGTGTCGAAGATCACCTCGCGGTCCGGCCCATCGGCGTAGTAGCTGTCGAACAGACCCCGGGCCAGCCGGCAGCGCTGGGCCTTGGTGACCACCGGACCGAACTCGCTGCCCGCACCCAACTGATTGACCAGCCCGCGAAACAGCGTGCCCACCGGGCTGGTCATGCCGGCATGGAAGCGCGGGTTCTGACGCAGCAATGCGGCCAGCAACGTGGAGCCCGAACGCGGCAGGCCGGTGATGAAGTGGTAGCGACGGTCGGCGGTGGTGTTCATGCGGCGATTGTGCCGTGGGCTGCGCACTCAGACGCGCTCGATGACCGTGGCCGTGGCCATGCCATGGCCGATGCACATCACCTGCAGGCCCAGCGTGCCGCCGGTGGACTGCAGCCCGTACAGCATCTTGCCCATCAACGCGGCGCCGGTGGCCCCCAGCGGGTGGCCATGCGCGATCGCGCCGCCCCAGGGGTTGAGCTTGTCCATGTCGGGCTTGAACTCGCGGGCCCAGCACAGTGCCACGCTGGCGAAGGCCTCGTTGACTTCGATCCAGTCGAGGTCGGCGACCGACACGCCGGCGCGCTTCAGGGCCTCATGCGTGGCGGGGATCACGCCATCGAGCTGCATCACCGGGTCGGAGCCGAGGGCCACACGGGCGCGGAAGCGCGCCTTGGGCACCAGCCCGTCGGCGCGCGCCGTGGCCTCATCGGCCAGCAACACGGCCGAGGCACCGTCGGAGATCTGGCTCGCGTTGGCTGCCGTCACCACGCCGGCACCGGGCGCGCGGGACACCGGGTTCATGGCGGCGATGCGCGCCGCGTCGATCACCGCACGAATGCCTTCGTCGTGTGTGAGCATGAGTGCCTGGCCCTGTGCATCGAGCCCAGGCGTGGCCAGGATCTCACGGTGATGCCCCTGCTGCATCGCCGCATGGGCACGACGATGGCTGTGCATCGCGAACTCGTCGCACTCGGCGCGGCTGATCTGCCAGTGTTCGGCCACCCGTTCGGCACTCTCGACCTGATGGATCAGCGCATGGCGCTCAAGCAGCGCAGGGTTCAGCGCCTCGAACCCGGTGAAGTCGAAGCGGCCCAACGTCACGTCCAGGAACATCGGCACGCGGCTCATGCTCTCGACACCGCCGGCAATCACATAGCGCGCATCGCCTGCGGCAATGGCCTGGGCCGCAAAATGCACCGCCTGCTGGCTGGAGCCGCACATGCGGTTGAGCGTCACCCCGGCCACACGGGTGGGCAGGCCGCTGAGCAGCACCGCCAGCCGGGCGACGTTGGCGCCCTGTTCACCGGCCTGGCTCACGCATCCGGCGATCAGGTCGTCGACCTGCGCCGCCGGTGCACCGCTGCGCTGCAGCAGCGCGTCCACGGCAAAGGCCAGCAGGCTGTCGGGGCGGGTCTCGCGCAGGGCGCCATTGCGCTTGCCAAAGGCCGTGCGCACGGCATCGACGATCACAGGGTGGTTCATGTCGGGTCCTGGTTCGGTGCAAGGCGGCAGTGTGGCAAATGTCGGCTCGAGCGGGTGTTCGTTGACATTTATCAAGGTGTCGTGCGATCTCCATCATGCGCGTCGGCGCCAACCCGTGCATCGGCAGGCACCCGCATGGGCACGACCTGTGCATACCGCCGATAATCCGCGGGCACCCCGCCTGCCATCCCGCCCCCGAGGTCCATGCAGTACCGCCTCCTTGCCGTCGTTCAGCGCGCCCTGCGCGCGGCCCTCCTGTTCCTGGGCTTGCTGGGCATGGTCGGGGCGCCTTGGGGCAGTCCGTCCGCGGCGGCCGCCACGCCGCCGGCCATCGTCTCGCTGGACAGCACCGCCCTGCGTGTGGACATCTGGCCGGCGCTGACCCTGCTGAGCGAAGGCGCCGCGCGGCTCAGCGCCGACGAGGCTCTGGCTGCGGCCGGCCAGTTCACGCCGCCCACCGGCGCAGCGGGCACCCTGGGCCTGCGCAAGTCGGCCGTGTGGCTGCGCTTCGACCTGCAGGGCCCGGCTGGCACCACCACCACCGACAACCACTGGATCCTCGACATCGACTATGCGCCGCTGCGCCAGCTCGACGTGCACCTGGCCGTGGCCGACGGCGACCGCTTCACCTGGCTGCAGCACACGGCCCTGGGCGCCCGCGTGCCGGTCAGCGAGCGGCCGCTGGCCAGCCGCGAGCATGCGGTGGCGCTGCCGCTGCGTGCCGGCGCGCGCCACGTGGTGCTGATCCGGGTCGAGACGACCGGCGCGATGGTCCTGCCCATCACCTTGCGGCGGCCGGCGGACTTTCATCGCAGTGCACTGAACGAGCAGATGCTGCAGGGCGTGCTCGGCGGGCTGGGCCTGTTCCTGGTGCTCTACAGCCTGGTGCAGTGGACCAGCCTGCGCGAGAAGCTGTTTGCCAAGTACGCACTGCTCGTCACCGGCAGCCTGTGGTTTTCGGTCTACCAGTTCGGCGTGGGTGCCCAGTACCTCTGGCCGGGCAACCTGTGGATGGAACATCACAGCGGTGGCCTGGCCGCATTGGCTGCCACCTGCGGCTCCTTCCTGTTCATCGAGCATGTGCTGGGTGAGCCCGGGCCCGACGGCCGCGCCAGCCGGTTCAGCCGTTTCATGCGGCTGGGCGCGCTGACCTGTGTCGTGCTGGCCGCGCTCTATGCGCTGGGGCTGATCGGCGAGCGGCTGATCAACCCGCTGGTGAGCCTGCTCGGCCCGGTGCCCGCCCTGGTGGGGCTGCCGGGTGCGATTGCGCGCACGCGCCGCGGTGACGAGATCGGCGCGAGCTTCGTGGTCGCCTGGGCGGTGTACTTCGTCGCCACGGCGGTGATGGTGGCGATGATCAACGGCGCAGTCGCGGTGACGCCGTGGACGCTGCATTCCTTCCAGATCGGTGCCACGCTGGACATGCTGATCTTCATGCGGGTGGTGGGCCTGCGCATGCGTGCGGTGCAGTCCGCCGCGCGGCAGGCCGCACTCGAACATGACGCGCTGCGCTCACTCGCGCACACCGACCCGCTGACCGGTCTGCCCAATCGGCGCGGCCTGCAGGCCGCCCTCAGCGCCGCGCTGCCCGCCGCCCGCCCCGGCCACCTGCTGGCCGTCTACATGCTCGACCTCGACGGCTTCAAGCCGGTGAACGACCAGTTCGGCCATGACGTGGGCGACGAGCTGCTGGTGGCGGTGGCCCGGCGGTTGCGCGACAGCGTGCGCACGAGCGACCTGGTGAGCCGGCTCGGCGGCGACGAGTTCGTCGTGATGCTTCCGGGCCTGCCCAGCGAGGACCGTGCCCATGAATCGGCCCTGCAATGGGTGGAGTCGTTCCGCCGCCCGTTCCAGCTGCGCCAGCACACCTGCACCGTGGGGCTGACGGTGGGCTATGCGCTCGCGCCGGTGGACGACAGCGACCCGGTCGCCTTGCTCAAGCTGGCCGACGCAGCCATGTATGCCGGCAAGCAGGACGGCAAGGGTTGCGCACGCCGCGCCCGGGCGGCGGCCGCACCGGCGGCGCTGGAAGCCCCAGGCTGAGGCCGCCGCGCCGAGGCACGGCTATAGTGCCGCGCTTCGTGCCACGACGCCCCTTGCCCTCACCATGTCCCTTGCCGACGTGCGCGCTGCACTCGACGCCGAGCTTGCAGCCACACCCGAATTTTTCGACTTCAAGGTGCTGCACACCGAGCGTGACGGCCCGCTGTGGCGCGTGACGCTGGCGCCGGGCCATCTACACGCGCAGGGCCTGCGCCCCGGGCAGGCCAGCGCGCAGGCCTTGCTCGACGACAGCCTGGATGGCGCCAGTGCCTGGTGGGCCGCGCCGGTCAAGGGGGGTGCGAGTGTCCTGGCCGTGCTGGCCGAGGACGACCAGCTCGTGCTGCAGGACGCCAGCGCACCGCCACCCGGGCCCGACCACCTGATCCGCATCTACCCCACGCGCTACCTGAAGGCGGTGGCCGACGCCTGGTGGGACACCCCCTGGGCCGAGCAGGCCCTGGCCTGCCTGCCGGCGCTGAGCCGGGCCGAACCGCTGCCTGGCAGCGAGCCGCTCACCGGCGAGCCCTTCCAATGGCTGCGGCCCGCCCAGCGCGCAGCGCTGTCGCTGGTGACCCAGCGATGCGGCTGGCTGTGGGGGCCGCCCGGCACCGGCAAGACCACCACGCTGGGCGTGATGCTGGCCGAATACCTCGACCAGCGACCCGACACGCGGGTGCTGCTGCTGTCGACCACGAACCACGCCGTCGACCTGGCCACGGTGGCCGTCGACAAGGCCTTGCACAAGGGTCGCCGGAGCGTCTGGCGCACCGCCGTGCAGCGGCTGGGCACCCGGTTCGATGCCGCGGCCTATGCCGGTCGCGAGCACCTGATCCCCGCCAGCGACCTGGGCCTGATCACCGAGCTGGCCCGGGCCGAGGCGGCACGGCCGGCCACGCGCGACGCGGCAGCGCTGAAGCGGTGGTCCGACCGCGTGGGTGCGCTGCGCGAACGGGTGCGCAGCGCCTCGCTGCAGGTGCTGCGCAGCTGCCGCCTGGCCAGCATGACCACGACCCGCGCCGCCTTCACGCTCAGGACGCTGCGGCAACTGGGCAGCGGCAGCACGCCCCCGTTCGACCTGCTGGTCTTCGACGAGGCCAGCCAGGTCAGCCTGGCCCATGCGCTGGCGCTGATGCCGCTGGGCCGGGCCTGGCTGTTTGCGGGCGACCCGCAGCAACTCTCGGCCGTGCAGCGCAGCCCGCAGGCGCCTGCGCGGCGGTGGCTTGGCCGCTCACCGTTTGCGCACCGCCCTGCCGGCGGGCCTTCGGTGGCGCTGCTCGACGAACAGTCGCGCATGGCCGGGCCGATCTGCGACCTCGTGAGCCACCTCTTCTACGACGGTGCCCTGCGGGTGGCCGATGACGAGCGAACGGCGCCCGCCTGGCAGGCAGCCCGCGCACGACGGCTGGGCGACATCGATGCGGCAACCCATGTGGTGGTGCAGGCGGTCACGCGCGACGGCGGCTGGTCGGTGCATGAGCGCGGTCCGGTGCGCCATGAGTCGGCAAACGCCATCGCCACGCTCGTGGCGCAGGCGCTCGCCCAGGGCGAGTGGCAGCCGCATGAGCTGGTCGTGCTGACGCCGTTTCGGGCCCAGCGGGCCTTGATCCGGCAGCGGCTGCGCGAGCATGGCCTGGGCGACACGGTGAAGGTCAGCACGGTGCATCGCGCCCAGGGCAGCGAGGCGCCGGTCGTGCTGTTCGATCCCGCCGATGGCGCACAGCCCTTCCTGCAGACCGAGGAGGCCAGCCGCCTGATCAACGTGGCGCTGAGCCGTGCGCAGTGCAAGGTGGTGGTCTATCTGTCACCCGCCGACCTCGCCAATCCGCTGCTCGCCGCCATTGCCCACCGGCTGCGGCTGGCCGGCGACACGCGCGACGCCCGCCCGCTGCTCACGCTGGCCCGGCAGGCGGACTTCCCGGCCAATGCGCTGGGCCTGCGTGTGGTGGCCGGCCGGCACGCCGGCGAGGTCACCCGCATCAGCCCGGACGGCCGCCAGTTCTGGCTGGTCAACGAGCGCACCGGTGCCACCCAGTTGATCGACACCGCCTTCTGGCGCGAGCGCGCCCGGACCGAGGCCGGTTGAACCCTCCGCGCGCACCTGCGGCACACGCCGTCAGTCCGCCGCAGCCGGGGCCGGCGCCCGCTCGCTCCACAGCACACCGCCTGTGGCCCAGTCCTGCCGCTGCACGTCGGTGAAGATCACGTCGACCGACTCGGGCGAGCCGCCCAGCACCCGCACGCAGGCGTCGGTCAGTTCACGGGCCAGGTCGGCCTTCTGCTGCGCCGTCCGGCCGGCAAACAGTTCAACATGAAGGGTGGGCATCTCGTCTCCTCGTGGGGTGGTTCGACAGACCGTTCTTGTACCGCGGCCGTGCTGCACTCGGCGCGCCGATTGCCCGCATGGCGGTCAGGACTGCTTTGCGCCCATGGCCGCAAAGTGCGCCTCCAGGAACTCCACGCACACCCGCACCTTGGCCGAGTTGTCCAGCCGTGACGGATAGACGGCCCAGACATTGGCCTCCTGCAGCACCTCGGGCAGCACCTGCACCAGCTCGCCGCTGCGCAGCAGGGCCGAAACGTCCCACATCGAGCGCAGCACGATGCCACGCCCGTCGACCGCCCAGCGCACGGCGATCTCGCCGTTGTTGGTCGACAGCGAACCGGTCACCTTGACCGTGTGTTCGTCGGTGCCGCTGCGCAGCTTCCAGACACCGAAGGGATGATCGCGCTCCTTGATGACCAGGCAGTCGTGGTTGCCCAGGTCCGACAGCACCCGCGGCACGCCACGGCGTGCCAGGTAGGCCGGTGCCGCGCACAGCACGCGGTGATTGGAGGCCAGCCGCCGTGCGATCAGGTGCGGTGCGATCTCGTCGCCCACGCGCACGTCCAGGTCGAAACCTTCGCTGGCCACGTCGACCAGGCGGTCGAACACCTCGAAGCGCACCGCCAGGCTGGGGTACTGCGCCACCAGCTGCGAAATCGCCGGTGCCACCACGTTGCGGCCGAATCCGAAACTGCTGCAGATGCGCAGCAGCCCGCGTGGCACCCGCCGCGTGACCGACACCTCCTGCATCAGGTGGTCCAGGTCGTCGAGGATGCGCTGCGCCCACTGGTACACGCGCTCGCCCTCTTCGGTCACCATCACCCGGCGCGTGGTGCGGTGCAGCAGCCGGGTGGCCAGTGTGGTCTCGAGCACACGGATGCGCTTGGTCACATAGGCGGCCGACACACCCAGCTCCGCCGCCGCGGCCGCAAAGCTGGACTTGCGCGCCACGACGGTGAAGACCCTCAGGTCTTCATTGGCCGGCATGTCATTCACGATTCGTGCACGATGGATTCACAGTACCGCGCATTGTATTTCCGACGTGAACAACTAGGATCGGCAGCACTGCAACCAGGAGCCACACCATGAGCCAGACCTACAAGATTGCCGTCATCCCCGGCGACGGCATCGGCAAGGAAGTCATGCCCGAGGGGCTGCGGGTGCTGGAAGCCGCTGCCCGGCGCTTCGGCATCACGCTGTCGCTGACCCACATCGACTGGGCCAGCTGCGACCACTACACCCGCACCGGTCAGATGATGCCCGACGACTGGAAGGCCCAGCTGTCGGGCATGGATGCGATCTTTTTCGGCGCGGTCGGCTGGCCGGCCACGGTGCCCGACCACATCTCGCTGTGGGGCTCGCTGCTCAAGTTCCGCCGTGAGTTCGACCAGTACATCAATCTGCGCCCGGTGCGCCTGTTCGACGGCGTGCCCTGCCCGCTGGCCGGGCGCAAGGCGGGTGACATCGACTTTTTTGTCGTGCGCGAGAACACCGAGGGCGAATATACCAACCTCGGCGGCAAGCTGTACGAGGGCACCGACCGCGAGATCGTGATCCAGGAGTCGGTGTTTTCGCGCCACGGCACCGACCGGGTGATGAAGTACGCGTTCGAGCTGGCACAGTCGCGCCCGCGCAAGCATCTGACGGTGGCGACCAAGAGCAACGGCATCGCCATCAGCATGCCCTGGTGGGACAGCCGCGCCGATGCCATCGCGCAGCACTATCCGGACATCACCGTGGACAAGCAGCACATCGACATCCTGAGCGCGCGTTTTGTGCTGCAGCCCACCCGCTTCGATGTGGTGGTGGCCTCGAACCTGTTCGGCGACATCCTGTCCGACCTCGGCCCGGCCTGCACCGGGACGATCGGCCTGGCGCCGTCGGCCAACCTCAATCCCGAGCGGACCTTCCCGTCGCTGTTCGAGCCGGTGCACGGCTCCGCGCCCGACATCTACGGCCGCAACATCGCCAACCCGGTGGCCATGATCTGGTCGGGTGCGCTGATGCTCGACTTCCTGACCGGCAGCACCGGTGCCGGCCGCGCCGCGCACGATGCCATCGTGAAGGCGATCGAGACCGTGCTGGCCGCCGGGCCACGCACGCCGGACCTGGGCGGGGCGGCGTCCACGACCGACATGGGCCGGGCCATCGCCGCACTGGTCGAGGGCTGAGGCTGGCCTGCCGGGTGGGCCCGGCACGAGGCAGCGGGCGCGCGCCTTAAGATGCGCGTCGCCCTGCGCCACCCACCCTTCACTGACCCATGACCCTGCTGTCCCTCTACCCTTACGTCAAGATGGCCCACATCGGCCTGGCCCTCACCAGCGGCGCACTGTTTGCGCTGCGCGGGCTGGCGGTGCTGGCCGGTGCCCGCTGGGGCATGTCGCCGGGCGTCCGCCATGCCAGCATGGGCATCGACACCGCGCTGCTCGTTGCAGCAGTCACGCTGCTGGTGATGGCCGGCATCAATCCGCTGGCCGTGTCATGGCTGTCGGTGAAGCTTGCGGTGCTGGTCGCCTACATCGTGCTGGGCACGCTCGCCCTGAGGCGTGCGCGCGGCTTCCTGGCAAAGCTGCTGTGTTATGCCGCGGCGCTGTTCTGCTTTGCGCTGATGTACTCGATCGCCCGGCGGCATCACCCGCTGGGCTTCCTGGCCGACTGGCTGTGACGGCTCGCGGCTACGGCCGTGTCACGGCCTTCAGCCATGCGGCACGGATCTCGCGGCCGCACGCCATGGAGCGCATGCCCTGCCCGGTGCCCGCCTGGATCTCGGTGCTGTGGCGCGCCACGATGCCCCACCACTGGCGGCTGGCATCGATCCACGGGTAGAAGCCGAAGGCGCCCGCGCTGCTGAAGGCGCCGTCACCGCGCACCGGATCGGACTCGACCCAGTGACCGATCGAATAGTCGAAGCGCTCGTCCGTCTTCACCGGTGACGAAATCGCCGAGGCGCACAGCGCGGGCGTGGCACACACGGCATGTTTGCCCAGCATCTCGCGCATGTGCAGCCGCCCGGCCACGATCTGCTGCAGCAACCGGCCGTACTGCGCGGCGCTGGTGTGCACCCCGCCCGCCGGTTGCGGTTGCCCGTAGTCGAGCTGCATCACGCCATCGAGCCCCGCACTCACGTGGGCGGCCAGTGCCTCGGTGTTGTCGTTGTCCAGGCCCATCAGCGTCGCGTGTTTCTGCATGTGGCCGCCGCTGTAGTGAAAAAGCCCATCGTGCTCGGGCACATAGCTGCCGTTGCGGATGAACCGCCCCTGGCGGGACTGGCACTCGGCCACCGTCTGATGGCGCAGGCACAGGTCGAACTCGGTGTAGCCGCTGGTGAAGTTCAGCAGCTTCACGTCCTCGCGCGTGAGCGCACCGCGTCGCACCTGGGTCACGTAGGCACCGTATACCAGCTTGGAGGCCGAGGCGATCGGCATCACCGTCTGGGCCGTGGGCGCGTCGGCCCCGACCCGCCCTTGGGCTCGCACGCCGGAGGCGTCACCGATGGACCAGTGGAAGGGCCGGATCTCGGCGCAGGCGCGGTGCGTGGTGGCGGTCAGGCTGGCCGCCGCCTCGCGCCGGGCCGTATCGGACTCCACCGACTGGGCCTGCGCATCGCCGGGTGAGCCACCGCCGCAGGCTGGCAGCGACAGCAGCATGCCCAATGTGCTGGCCGCAAGCAGCGTGCGGTGACGGCGCGGCGGCCGGGCGGAGGAGAGGCTGCAGGCAAGGCGGGTCATCGTGCGGGCTCCTTGAGTCGAGGGACAGTGCCGCGACTATCGCGCCTGCCCTGCGCCCGGCCAAGGCTTTGTCATCGTTTGTCATGGCTTGTCATCGTTTGTCATCGATCGACCGCCAAGGCGGCGGCGCCACCTCGTAACATCGCGCCCAGGACCTGCACTGATGACCGAGCCGCCCCGCATCCTGATCGCCGACGACGAAGCCGAACTGCGCCAGTTGCTGCAGCGCTTTTTCACCGAGCACGGCATGACGGTGCGCACCGTGGTGGATGCCGCAGGCGCACACCGCCTGCTCGCACGCGAGCGCTTCGACGTGCTGGTGCTCGACGTGATGATGCCGGGCGAGGACGGCCTGTCGTTGTGCCGCCGCCTGCGCGCCCAGGGCGAGACCGTGCCCATCCTGATGCTCACCGCACGGGGCCAGCCGCTGGACCGCGTGGGCGGCCTCGAAGCCGGTGCCGACGACTACCTGCCCAAGCCCTTTCACCCACAGGAACTGCTGGCGCGGGTGCAGGCCATGGTGCGCCGCCAGCGTCTGCTCGGCGCGCACGGCGGCCCGATCGGCGACCTGCCGGTGAGCTTCGGACGCTTCACGCTGCATGCCGTGCAGCGCCGGCTCGAACGTGACGGTGAACCCGTCGCGATCTCGTCGGCGGAGTTTTCGCTGCTGCAGGCCCTGGTGGCCAATGCCGGTCGCCCGCTGGGCCGCGACCGGCTGATCGAACTCAGCCGAGGCCGCGGGCATGAGGCCACCGATCGCAGCATCGACGTCCAGGTGATGCGCCTGCGCCGCCTGATCGAGGACGACCCGGCGGCACCGCGTCACATCCGCACCGTGTGGGGCGTGGGCTACGTGTTCGTGCCATGACCTGGCTGACGCGATCGCTGTTTCGCCGCCATCTGCTGCTGGTGGCCGGCTTGATCCTGCTCGGTCAGCTGGCCAATGCGGTGCTGTTTCGCCAACTGGTGATGAAACCGCGCGTGGCACTGGCCGCCCAGGCCACCGCCGCCCAGCTACTGGGACTGCGCGAGGTGCTGCGCCCGCTGCCACCCGCCCAGGCCCGCGCGGTCGTCGACACGCTCAACCGCCATGCGCTGGCCGCCGCCCGCGACCATGACGTGGTCGACCGTGTGCTGCTGCAACGCGCCAGGCAGCGGCTTGAGGCCGAGTTCCTGGCGCAGGTGGCGCGACGCCTGGGCGACCCGGACATCGCGCTGCGCTGGCTCGACCGGGACCGCGACAGCGTCGTGGCCACGCTCGGCACGGGTGAACGCGCACTGGAGGTCGTGCTGTCCAGCCCGCTGCTGGCGCGACAGTTCTCGCGGGCCTGGCTGCTCAGCAGCCTGGCCACGGCCCTGCTGGCCATGCTGGGCGCATGGCTGATCCAGCGCCGCATCGACCGTCCGCTGGACGACCTGGTGCAGGCCGCGCGCCAGCTCGGCGACGGCCAGCGCCCGGCGCCGCTGCCGGAAGACGGCCCCACCGAAACCGCCGCCGTGGCCCAGGCCTTCAACCACATGGCCAGCCGCCTCGCACACGCCGAGCGCGAGCGCAACCTGATGCTCGCCGGCCTGTCGCACGACCTGCGCACGCCGCTGGCCAAGATGCGCCTGGCCAGCGAGATGCTGCGCCGCCAGCCGGCCGACACCGAACTGCTCGACGCGCTCGAGCGCAACATCGGCACCGTGGACCGCCTGCTCGCGCAGTTCCTCGACTACACCCGCCAGGCCCCCGGTGCCGACGAGCCGCAGCCCGCCATCGCCTGCGACCTGAACGAGGTCGTGCGTGAGGCCGTGCTGCTGTGCGGCGAGTCCCCCGAGCTGCGGTTCTGCCCGGGCAGGGTGGCCACCCTGATGCTGCAGCCCGATGCGGTTCAGCGGCTGGTGCTCAACCTGGTCGTCAATGCCCAGCGCCACGGCGCCCCACCGGTGGAAGTGGCCACCGGCCAGCACGGCGACCAGGTCTGGCTCGAGGTACGCGACCACGGCCCGGGCATTGCCTCGGACCAGGTGGCCGCGCTGAAGGCGCCGTTTGCGCGTGGCAATGCGGCACGCAGCGACCCGGCCGACGGCGCCGGCCTGGGCCTGGCCATCGTGGAGCGCATCGCACAGGCCCACGGTGCGCGGCTGGAGCTGTTGCCACGACCGGGCGGCGGGCTGATCGCGCGCGTGGTGGGGTGGCGGCAAGGGCCGCGCTGACGCCCGCTTGCGGCTTGCCCCGCATGGCATCGCGGGCTAGGATGGGGCCATCCCTGCTCCTCCCACCGTGCCTCGACGCGCGGTATCCCCCGGAACGTATGCCCATGTCTCGTCCCTTTGAAGGTTCGCTGTTCGCCCTGGCCCTGCTGGCGGCCACGGCCATGTCCGGCGCGCATGCAGAAAGCCTGGCGTCTTCGGCCTCCAGTGCCGGCTCGGCCTCGTCGGCCAGCGTGTCCGACTCCGTCGGTGACTCCAGCGACAGTTCCAGCCGGGATCGCAAGGTCGCGGCCGGTGAGTACCGGGTGGTGGCGATGGCGCCATCCGCCGAACGGCCTCAGACCGTGCGCCTGAGCCTCGAGGCAACCGAGCCGGGCGAGGCGCGTGCGCTGGTGCTGCACGTGCCCGAGCAGGCACTGGCCAGCCAGCCGCTGGCCGTTGGCGATCGCGTTCGCGCCAGTGAACGGCCCTATGGCTTCGAGTTCGCACGTGCGGCCACCCGCGAGGCGTTTTTCCTGGTGCTGTACGACGACTGGGCCCGCGACATGGACTCGCACGTCGTGGCACTCTGACCGCCGTCGTGAGGGTGGCGCGCCTGTCCGTCAGCCCGACGCGCCGGTGGCTCACGTCCTGCACGGCAGCCGCGCTGGCTGCAGCCGGGCTCGTCTGCAGCACCCCGGCGCAGGCCGGCGCCTCGCAGGTTTCGGGCTGGTGTGACCGGCCCGCGCAGGTCACCGCCACCGAACAGGACCGCCTGCTGCGTGTGGCCGCGGTGATCCGCCAGACGCTCGATCGTGCCGGGCGCAGCGCTGCGCTGATCTCGCGTTCCGGTCTGGACCTGAGCCGTTTCGGACTGCGCTATTCGCATGCCGGGATCAGCCTGCGCGGCAACCCGAACGGTTCATGGTCGGTGCGCCAGCTCTACTACGCCTGTGACGAGTCACGCCCGCGGGTGTTCGACCAGGGCCTCACAGGATTCCTGCTGGGGACCGACAACCCGCGTTCGGGTTTCATCTCGCTGGTGCTGCTGCCCCAGGCGCCAGAGGCCCTGCTCGCCCGTGCCGCCCTGGATCGCCCGCGCGCGCTGGCGCTGCTGGCTGATGCCTACAGTGCGAATGCCCATGTCTTCAGCACCCGTTACCAGAACTGCAACCAGTGGGTGATGGAACTGATCGCAACAGCCTGGGGCCTGCCGGAGCAGGCACGCCCGAGCCGGCAGCAGGCTCAGGCGTGGCTGCGGTCGCAGGGCTACCGGCCTGAGCCGGTCGAGGTCGGATCGCATGCCCTGATGTTCGCTGCGCACTTCGTGCCGCTGCTGCAGGTCGACGACCATCCGCTCGACGACCTGCAGGCCTTGCGCATGCACACCACCCTGCCGCGCTCGATCGAGGCCTTCGTGCGTGAGCAGGTGCCGCAGGCCGAACGCATCGAGCTGTGTCACAACACCCGGCGCATCGTCGTGCGACATGGCTGGGTGCCGATGGCCGACGGCTGCGAGCCGGCCCCGGGCGACGAGGTGATCGAGTTCGACGCCTGACGGCCGGTGCAGGCGGTGGCGTGTTGGCTGCAACCCGCCAGCGCTGCAAGCGCTCAGCGCGGCCGGCCCGCCTCGCCGATGGCCAGCGCGAGGCTGGCCACGCATTGCGGCAGGGCCGCATCGCTCAAGGCGCCATAGCCCAGCACCAGCCCGGGCGTGGCGCGGGTGGTGTCGTGGTGGAAGCTGGAGAGCGGCTGCACGGCCAGCCCGCGGCGCCGCGCCGCCTGCGTCACGCGCCGGTCGTCCTGATCGGGAGCCAGGTGCAGCGTGAGGTCCATGCCGGCCTGCTGCGCCTGGCATCGCACCTGTTCGCCTGCAAGGCGTCGCAGTTCCGCAATCAGCAGGCGCTGCCGCTGGGCGTAGACGCTGCGTGCTTGCTGCAGGTGCCGCTGAAGTCGACCCTCGTCGATGAAATCCGCCAGCGCCAGTTGCAGCATCACCTGGGCATCGGCCGCCACCCCGGGTGCCTGCACCAGCGCTGCCTGCAGTTCGTCTGCCCCACGTGCCGGCAGCAGCAGGTAGCCCAGCCGCAGCCCCGGGTGCAGCAGGCGCGACAGGCTCCCGGCCAGCACCGTGCGCCCGCGCACGTCCAACTCATGCAGCGTGGGCAGGGCCGGGCCCAGATGCCGCAGCTCCCCATCGCGGTCGTCCTCGAGGATCCATGCGCCGCAGCGGCTGGCCAGGTCGAGCAGCTCGCGCCGACGGTTCATCGGCATCACCGAACCGGTAGGCACCTGATGGGCGGGGGCCACCACGATCACCCGCGGCCAGGTCTGCACCGGGATCAGGTCAAGCGACACCGGCCGCAGCCCGCCCGCGTCCATCGGCATCGCCTGCACCTGCACACCCACCGCCAGCAGGGCCGAGCGCAGGGCCGGATCACACGGCTCCTCGACCCAGACCACGCCACCCTCTCCGGCCAGGCGGCGCGCACACTGCACCAGCGCCGCCCAGCCGTCCTGGGTGACCAGCACGCGGGCTGCCTCGCAGCGCAGTCCGCGCGTCTGGGACAGATGCTGGGCCAGCGCGCGGCGCAGTTGCAGATGGCCGCGAGGATCCACCGTGGCCAGGGCGCGCAGGCCGGGGCGGCGCCAGGCGCGCGCCAGCAGGCGGGCCCAGTGAGTGTGATGCAGGATGGCCACGTCGGGCAGGCCGGGCATGAAGACGTCGGCCGTGGCGGGTTCGCCACCCGAGGCCGAACCCGTCGTTGCGTCCGGTGCGACTGCAGGCAGCGAGGCCGCCACGCGTGTGCCCTGCCCCACGCGGCTCACGGTGTAACCCTCGTGGGCGAGCCGCCGGTAGGCATGCAGCACGGTGTTGCGCGCCAGGCCCAGCGCGGCCGCCAGCTCGCGGGTGGGTGGCAATGGTGTCCCCACAGGCAGCGGCCCCTCGTGCATGGCGTGCTGCAGACAGTCGTGCAAGCGGTGCCGCAAGGGCAGCCCGCCGGGCGTGAGCAGGCCCTGGCTGCGCAGCCAGTCGGCCAGTAGGTGAGCTTTCACGCCAGCGGTGTCAGGCGGCCGTCGCGCATGCCTGCTCCTGCGCTTCGGGCACCATGCAGCGGGTGAGGATGCCCAGGGCCTGCTCGAAGACCTTGTCCTCGATCGTCAGCGGATACAGGAAGCGGATCACATTGCCCTCGGCTCCGCAGGTCAGCAGCATCAGCCCCTGCTCCAGTGCCGCAGCCTGCACCTTGCGTGCAAAGGCCGCATCCGGCAGGTAGGAACTGGGCCACTGGAACTCCACCCCGAGCATGGAGCCGAGGCCGCGCACGTCGGCAATGCGGGCCTCGCGGCGCCGAGCCCGGCCCAGGCGCATGCGCAACAGCGCGCCCAGGCGATCAGCGCGTTCGCACAGGCGCTCGTCGCGGATCACGTCGAGCACGGCATGCGCTGCCGCCACCGCCAGCGGGTTGCCGCCGAAGGTGCCCCCCAGCGAGCCCGCGGGCATCGCGCCCATCACCCGGGCACAGCCCGTCACCGCCGACAGCGGCAGGCCACCGCCCAGGCTCTTGGCAATCACCATGAGGTCGGGCACGACACCGCTGTGCTCCATCGCGAACATCCGGCCGGTGCGAGCCAGCCCGCTGTGCGACTCGTCAGCGATCAGCACCATGCCATGGGTGTTGCACAGGCGGCGCAGCGCCTGCAGCGCCTCGGGAGGCATCACGTGGCAGCCGCCGGCTCCCTGCACCGGCTCGACGATCACGGCCGCCACATGGCAGGCGTCGATCGTGCAGCGAAACAGGGTGTCGATCGTGGCGAGCATGTCCTGCACCGACACGTCATCGACTTCGCTCGGCGTGGGAATGTGGAACACGTGGCCGGCCAGCGGGCCGCCGTACTTCTTGTGCGGGTCGACCCGGCCCGTTGCTGCCAGCGCCATGTAGGTGTGGCCGTGGGCCGCCGCATTGAAGGCGATCACGCCGGGCCGGCCGGTGTAGGCCCGGGCCATCCGGATGGCCGCCTCGACCGCCTCGCTGCCGGACGTGAAGAATGCGGTGCGCTTTTCATGCGTACCCGGAGCCAGTTCGTTCAGGCGCTCGGCCAGCTGCACATACCGTTCGGTGGGCGCCACCAGGTGGGAGGTGTGCATGACACGGTCGAGCTGTTCACGCACGGAGGCCGTCACCCGGGGATGCCGATGGCCCACGTTGAGCACCCCGGCACCGCCGCTGAAGTCGATGTAGCTGCGCCCTTCGACGTCCCACAACATGGCGTTTTCGGCACGGGCGACGCAAAAAGGCATGGCAGGCGCGACGGCTTGGGCAGCCGCAGAACCCAGACGTCCCCGCATGGCGTGATTGGTGGGCATGTCGAACTCCGGTACGGTGAAGGTTGCCAGTACGTATCGCAGTTCCCGTGCCACCCTGGTGAACACCGGGCAGGTCGCCGGCAAACCGTTGCGTAACAAGGGTTTGCAGCGCTGGCCGGCCTGAATGCGCGACACGAGCTCGGGCGGATTTCCACACCGCCCCCGGGCAAACCCTGGTGTGAAAAACCGCTCCTTCCAGGCCGGTCCCGCGACCGCCAGCACACGCCGCGGCGTACATTCCTGAGCATTGGCGCGGGTTTGCACCGATCTGGCGCGTGTCCGCCGCGTCTGGCACGAAAACCGCTTTGTGCGTTCAGGGGCAAGCTGCCGCCGACCCGGCTGCGCCCTGCACAACAAGGAGACATCGACGTGAACCACCGGCACGAGCCGGCCCCTGCGCTGACCCCGTCCGATTCAGGGGCGGGCGTGTCCTCATGGCCGTCGCCCACGTGATGCACCGCAGCGGCAGCCGTCGCAGGCAGCGCCATGGCGAAGGCAGCCTGCCGCTGGCCTGGCTGGTCGTGGCCGTCTTCAGCGCCTGCATCGGCTACCTCACCTGGTGGCAGATGGACCGCTCAGGACTGCGCGAACTCAGCGCCGCAGGGGTGCGCAAGGTCGACCTCTATTACGCCGAGCTCGACAGCGAACTGCGCAAGTTCGAGTACCTGCCCAGCATCCTCCACCTCGACCCGGAGGTGCGCGAGCTGCTGCTCACGCTCGACACCGCGCTGGGCGAACGTGTGAGCCAGAAGCTGCACTGGATCAACCACCAGGCGCAGGCCACGGCCATCACCCTGCTGACCACCCAGGGCGTGGTGGTGGCCACCAGCCTGCAGCCCGAGGGTGCCGCCTCGGCGCCGGTCGCCCCCAGCATGGAAAACCTGTCGTACCGCCCCGCCTTCCAGGATGCGCTGCACAAGGGCAAGGGCCGCTTCTACGCGGTGGACAGCGTGCGCGGTGTGCCGGGCTATTCGTTTGCCCACGAGATCGTCGACAACGGTCGCACCATCGGCGTGGGCATGCTCGACGCCCACCTCGATGCGATCGAACGCAACTGGTGGCCCGGCACCGACCGGGCGCTGGCCTACGACGAAAACGGCGTGGTGGTGCTGTCATCCACCCGCGAATGGCGCTATCGCTCAATGGACCCGCTGTCCGACGACACGCGCGAGCGCCTGCGCCGCACCCGCCAGTTCAGCGGCCGGGAGATCGTGCCGCTCGGCCTGCGGGACGTCGCCTCGCTCGAAGATGGCGGACGCCTGGTGCGGGTGTTCGTCCCCACCGAGCGGGGCGACCAGGAGCGCCTGTTCGTGATGCGCTCGCTCACGATGCCACGCACCGGCTGGACGGTCGCGCTGCTGACCGACACCCAGGCCGTGCGTGAAGGCGCCCTGCAGGCCGGTGTGGCCGCCGGGCTGGGCGTGGCCCTGCTCG
The DNA here is from genome assembly GCA_946482595.1 of uncultured Comamonadaceae bacterium. The sequence continues at coordinate 51,260 of CAMLSD010000010.1, read as the reverse complement.
GGGCGCTGGCCCTGTACTGGCGGGTACAGCGCGTGGCCCTGGCCGAAAAGGCGGCCGCCCGCGAGCTGCTGGAACGCGCCAATGCCGAACTGGAACAGCGTGTGGAGGCCCGCACCGCCGCCCTCAACGAGCTCAACCAGGAGCTGCGCTTCGAGGTCAACGAGCGCCGACTGGCCGAACAGCGCCTGCTCAGCACCCAGGACGAGCTGGTCCAGGCCGGCAAGCTGGCCACCCTCGGCCAGATGGCCGCGGGCCTCGCGCACGAGCTGAACCAGCCGCTGCATGCCCTGCGCACGCGGGCCACCAATGCGCAGCAGCTGATGCAGATGGGCCGCCCCGACGATGCGAAGCGCAACATCGGCAACGTGATCGAACTGGCCGACCGCATGGGCCGCATGACCTCGCAACTGCGCAGCTTCGCCCGACGTGCACCGGTGACCGTCGAAGAGGTGCCGCTGCAGCGCAGTGTGGACGTGGTGCTCGACCTGCTGCGCGACCGCCTGGAGCGCCACGACATCACGCTGCAACTGCAGCTCGAGCCCGACCTGCGGGTGCGGGCCGAACCCAATCAGCTGGAGCAGGTGCTGATCAACCTGGTGGCCAATGCGATCGACGCCGTGGTCGGTCGCCCGGTGCGCTGCATCATCGTCGCAGCGCACGGCGACGGCAAGCAGGCCGTGGTGCAGGTCACCGACACCGGCGCCGGCCTCACGCCCGAGGTCCAGGCCCGGTTGTTCGAGCCCTTTTTCACGACCAAACCCACCGGCGAGGGCCTGGGCCTGGGGCTGGTGATCTCGGTCAGCATGCTCCAGCACCAGGGCAGCGACCTGGTCGCCCGCAACGTGCCCGGTGCCGGAGCGCAATTCGAATTCACACTGGAACAGGTGCCCCCTGACGAGCATGTTCGACAGTCTCAAGCTAGCGTTCATTGACGACGACGATTCGGTGCGCAGCGGCACGGCCGAAGCCCTGGAGATTGCCGGGTTCGATGTCATGGCCTTCGAATCCGCCGAGCGGGCGATGCGCCACATCGACAAGGGATTCCAGGGCGTCGTGATCACCGACGTGCGCCTGCCCGGCATCGACGGCATGGCCCTGCTGGCACGGCTCAAGGCGCTGGATGCGCAGATCCCGGTGATCCTGGTGACCGGCCACGGCGACGTGTCGCTGGCGGTGCAGGCCATGCGGGCCGGTGCCTACGACTTCATCGAAAAACCCTTCCCGACCGAACTGCTGGTCGACGTCGCCCGCAAGGCGCTCGAGAACTGCCGGCTGCGGCTGGAAGTGGCCGCATTGCGCGAGGAGCTGTCCAACCTGCGCGGCGTGGAAGCCACGCTGCTGGGCCTGTCGCCGGCCATGCAGGCCGTGCGCCGGCAGATCGCCAACCTGGCGGACACCTCGGCCGACGTGCTGATCCAGGGCGAGACCGGCACCGGCAAGGAACTGGTGGCCCGCAGCCTGCACGACCACAGCCGCAGGCGCTCGGCGCGGTTTGTCGCGCTCAACTGCGCCGGCCTGCCCGAGTCACTGTTCGAAAGCGAGATCTTCGGCCACGAGGCGGGCGCCTTCACCGGCGCCTCCAAGCGCCGCGTGGGCAAGATCGAACATGCCGACGGCGGGACGCTGCTGCTCGACGAGATCGAGACCATGCCGATGCCGCTGCAGATCAAGCTGCTGCGCGTGTTGCAGGAGCGCAAGATCGAGCGGCTGGGGTCGAACCAGGAAGTGGCGGTGGACTTCCGCCTCGTGGCCGCCACCAAGTGCGACCTGCGCGTGCTGAGCGACCAGCAGCGCTTTCGCCATGACCTGTACTACCGGCTCAATGTGGCGGTGATCCACCTGCCACCGCTGCGTGAGCGGCGTGACGACATTCCGCTGATGCTGGCGGCGTTCATGTCGCAGGCCTCGGCCCGGTACAGCCGGGAGGTGCCGGTGGTCAGCCACGACACCATGCGCAGCCTGATGGCCCACGACTGGCCGGGCAATGTGCGCGAGCTGCGCAATGCCGCCGACCGCCTCGTGCTGGGCGTGGCCAGCGAAAGCGCCGACCCGGTTCACGTGGAAGAGCCTTCGGCCCTGTCGCTGGCCGAGCAGGTCGATCGTTTCGAACGGACCCTGCTCGAGCAGTCATTGCGGCAGCACAAGGGGCGTGCCGTGGCGGTGATGGAGGCGCTGCGGCTGCCGAAGAAGACCTTCTACGACAAGCTGCACAAATACGGCATCCGGCCCGACAGCTTCCGCGAAAACGGCTGAGAGGCCCCGGGGCTGACGGCCGCTGCGTGCAGTCGGCGGCCGTCACGTGGCCAGAGCCCGGTCAGCGGGCCAGCGAGATCTCGCAGCTCAGCCCGCGGGGGGTGATGAAGACGGCCGACAGGCTGCCGTCGGCGCTGGCACGCCCGAGCGTGCGGTTGCCAGCCTCGCAGACCAGGGTCATGCGGTTCTCCTGCGGGCGCAGGCTGCAGCTGACCAGCACCGTTTCGCCATTGGCCAGCGAGACCGGCTCGCGGTCCAGGCCATACGAGGTCATCAGGATGGGGATGTCGGGCTGCACGGCGTTCTCGAGCTTGAGATTGACGGCAACCGGGGCATAGCTGACGTTGGACACCGCGTCGTGCAACGACAGGTTCAGTGCGGGCTTGTTCGAATTCATATGGGCTCCACAGGGACTGAAACGCACCCGCGACCGCGGGCACGCGAGGCGAGACCTCGCGCGGATTCTCACCGTTGCAAGGTGTTGCGCCCGCATGCCGAAACAACCGGTGACACAAGTATCAAGCGCGCGATAAATGGCATGCATGAGGCGATGCATAAAGCGACACGCCGTGTCATTGGCTCCTGAATTTGGGCACCCGCCGGGAGCCAGCATGTCGCCGGGCCACTTTGACAATTCCGGGTTGCGGCACCGTCGCCGTACCTTGGAAAGCACTCGCATGTTCATCCTGGCCACGCTGGGCCGCCGCATCGGTGCGGGTCTGGCCGTCATCTGCACCGTGCTGCTGGCCATCGCCGCGTTGGCGGTCTGGCAGATGCTCGCTGCACAGGCCAGCCTGCGCGACATTGCCGAGGGTGGCAACCGGCGCATCGCGCTGGCCACCGACATGATGCAAAGCCTGAGCGACGTCGCCGTGTCGGTGCGCAACATGGCACTGCTGTCCACCAACAAGGAACTCGACGCCGAGCTGGCCGCGCTCGAGCAGGCGATCACCCGCTACGAAACGTTCGAACGTTCGTTCGGCGAGCTGGCTGCCAGCGCGCCCGGCGACGACGCGGCCAGCACCTCGGCCGGCGAACTGCTCGCCCGCATCGAAGCCAGCCGCAAGACCTGCATTCCGGCCGTGCGCGAGGCCGCCCGCCTGGGCAATGACGGCGCCACGCCCGAGGCCGTGATGGTCATCACCGGTACCGTCGGGCCGGTGATGGCACGCTGGCGGGAGCAGGTCGCCCAGCTGATCCAGCTCGAGAGCGAACGGGGTCGGGCCGCCTACGCCTCGGCACGCGACGGGCAACGCACCGCGCTGGTCGTCATCGCCGTCAGCGGCACGCTGGGGCTGCTGGCCGCCGTGGCGCTGGCGGTGTGGCTGACCCGCTCGGTCACGGTGCCGGTGTCGCGTGCCGCGGCACTGGCCGAACGCATCGCACAGGGCGACCTCACGACCGAGGTCGCACCGGCCGGCCAGGACGAGGTGGGGCGCCTGCTGGGCGCCATGGGCGGCATGCAGACCCACCTGGCCGAGCTGGTCAGTGCGATCCAGCATGCCGCGCAGTCGATCGACACCTCGGCCTGCGAGATCGCCGACGGCAACCTGGACCTGTCGCGCCGCACCGAACAATCGGCCGCGAACCTGCAGCGCACCGCATCCGCGATGGAAGAGATGACCCGCACCGTTGCGCAGTCCGAGGCGGCGGCACGCCAGGCCCATGACGGCGCCGCAGCGGCCGCACGGCTGGCCCGCCAGGGCGACGACATCGCCGGCCAGGTCACGACCATGATGGACCGAATTGCCACCAGCTCGCGCCAGGTGCGCGACATCACCACCCTGATCGACACCATCGCCTTCCAGACGAACATCCTGGCGCTCAACGCGGCGGTCGAGGCGGCCCGGGCCGGCCAGCACGGCCGCGGCTTTGCGGTGGTGGCCGAGGAGGTGCGCACGCTCGCACAGCGCTGCGCCCAGGCCGCGCGCGAGATCCGCGAGCTGGTGCAGTCCTCGGCCGAACAGGTCGAGGAAGGGACGCTGCTGGTGCGCTCGTCGCGAGCCACCATGGCCGAGATCGTCAGCAGCGTGAGCCACGTCACCGCCGTGACCAGCCACATCTCGACGGCAGCCGCCGAGCAGTCGGCCGGCATCGCCGACATCAACCAGGCCATCAACCACCTCGACCACAGCACGCAGCAGAACGCGGCCCTGGTCGAAGAGGCTGCCGCGGCCGCCGGCAGCCTGCAGCAGGAGGCCCGCCGCCTGGCGTCGCTGGTGGGCAGCTTCAGGCTGACCGGCGAACCCTCGGACGCGCCTGCCGCGGCACCGGCAGCCGACAGCGGTCTCGACCCGGCGGGCGACGAACCCGCGACCACCCAGCCTTCGATGTAGGTGCTCGCCGAAACGTTCGATGTCGACGCTGCAGCCGGCAGGTTCAGATTTTTCAATTGCGACAGGAGTACCCGCAATGAGCATGGGTGGCGACTTCTTTGCCCTCACGGACGATCAACTGGCGCGCCTGCTGCGCGGCACCCTGGACTATGGGGACTTCCTCTACGACGGTCCGGGTGAACGCCCGAGCGAGTGCCTGGCGGACTTCGAGCCCCTGTGGTTCGAGCTGACCCAGGTGCTGGCCGCCGAACGCGCCTGCGGCGTGCGCCAGACCAACCTGATCCCCGAGATCTGCGGTTATGCCTCCTCACAGGAGGTGGTGCAGATCGCCGCGCGGCTGGCGCCCCTGAACGCCGAGGTCATCGGCCAGCGGTGCCGCTTGATCGGCACCGATGCCGGTCCCGCCGAGGTCTGGCCCGCCGTGCAGGCGCTGGCCGCGTTCTACCAGCGCGCCGCCGAGCGAGGCAACGCGGTGCTGTTCAGGGTGACCTGAAGCTTCCGGAAGACCGGAACACGGCCAAGGCAGACGGCCGATGCAGAGGGCCGGCGTTGACGGCCAAGGGGCAGCCGCCGGGCAGGTCGAGGTCACCGCTCCGGCAGTTTCGCTAAAGTCCGGGGCATCCACCCACTGCTGCCCCGACCCGTGCCCCTGCCGTCCCTGGAGCCTCGATGCCAGAGTCCGACCTGAACCCCGGGTTCATGGTGATTCATGGCAATCACCCCGAAGATCTGCGCGATCTGCTGGTGAGCTGGATCCGTCGGCATCCGCTGGCCCCGCTGGAGGACGAGGTGGTGCTGGTGCAGAGCAACGGCATCGCCCAGTGGCTCAAGCTCGCGATGGCGGCCGACGTGCACGACGGCGGCTGCGGCGTGGCCGCGGCGCTGGACGCGCAACTGCCGTCGCGCTTCATCTGGCAGGCCTACCGCAGCGTGCTTGGCGAAGCCGAGGTGCCGCGGGTCTCGCCCTTCGACAAGGCGCTGCTGGTGTGGCGCCTGATGCGACTGCTGCCGCCGCTGCTGACGCAGCCCGCCTTTGCGCCATTGCAGCGCTTCCTGGCCAGCGACACCGACCTGCGCCGCCGCCACCAGCTCGCCGAACGGCTGGCCGACCTGTTCGACCAGTACCAGGTCTACCGGGCCGACTGGCTGGCCGACTGGGCCCGCAGCAACGACACGGTGCAGACCAGCCGCCATGGGCGCCAGCCCCTGCCGGCCACCCTGGCCTGGCAACCGGTGCTGTGGCGCGCACTGCTGGACGATGCGGGCGAGCGCCCCGGCGCGGCCGGTCGCGCCGAGGTGCACCGCCGCTTCATGGCGGCGGCCGCCACGCGCGCCGCCGACGACCGCCCCGCCGGCCTGCCGCGCCGCCTGCTGGTGTTCGGCATCTCGTCGCTGCCCCAGCAGTCGCTCGAGGTGCTCGCGGCCCTGGCACGCTGGACCCAGGTGCTGATGTGCGTGCACAACCCCTGCGAGCACCACTGGGCCGACATCGTCGGCGACAAGGACCTGCTGCGCGCCGAGGCCGTGCGCCAGCGGCGCCGCCCGGGAACCCCGGCACCGGCCGATCCGCACGGCCTGCACCTGCACGCCCACCCCCTGCTGGCGGCCTGGGGCAAGCAGGGGCGCGACTTCATCGCGCTACTGGACCTGCACGACCAGCGCGAGCAGTACGAACACCGTCTGGCCACCATCAGTCGCCGCATCGACCTGTTCGAGCCCACCGATGGCAGCACCTTGCTGCGCCAGCTGCAGGACGACATCCGTGACCTGCGCCCACTGGCCGAAACCCGGGCGCGCTGGCCTGCGGTCGACCCGGCGCATGACCGCTCGATCCGCTTCCATGTGACCCACGGCCCGCAGCGCGAGGTCGAGGTCCTGCATGACGAACTCTTGGCGGCCTTCGAGGCCGACAGCACGCTGCGGGCCCGCGACGTGATCGTGATGGTGCCCGACATCGACGCCTACGCCGCCCATGTGCAGGCGGTCTTCGGGCTGCACGAGCCGGGCGATCCGCGCCACCTCCCCTATGCCCTGTCGGACCAGGGCCAGCGCCACCGCGACCGCCTGCTGGGCGCGGTCGAGACGCTGCTGCAGTTGCCGCAGTCGCGCCTGCCGGTCAGCGAGCTGCTCGACCTGCTGGAAGTGCCGGCCGTGCAGCGCCGCTTCGGCATCGCCGCATCCCAACTGCCGCTGCTGCACCGCTGGGTGCAGGCCGCCAACATCCGCTGGGGTCTGCATGCCGATGCGCGCGAGCGCCTGGACCTGCCGGACGCGCCCGACCAGAACAGCTGGCGCTTCGGCCTGCGGCGCATGCTGCTGGGCTACGCGGTGGGCGATGGTGCGCCCTGGCACGACATCGAACCGCTCGACGAAGTGGGCGGGCTCGATGCCGCGCTGCTGGGACCGCTTGCGCGCCTGCTCGAACGCCTGGACCAGCACTGGCAGGCCCTGTGCGAACCCGCCCCGCCCGAGACCTGGGGCGAGCGCCTGCGTGCGCTGCTGGCCGACTTCCTGGACACCGACCCCGCCGAAGGTGGGCTGGGCGCCACCGCCGACGACACCGCGCAGGAGGCCTACACCCTGCAGCGCCTGGACACCGCGCTGCAGGCCTGGCAGGACGCCTGTGCCGACGCCGGCTTCACCGAGCCGGTGCCGCTGTCGGTCGTGCGCGAGCAATGGCTCCAGGAGATGGAAGCACACGGCCCTGGCCAGTCCTTCATTGCCGGGTCGATCACCTTTGCCACGCTGATGCCGATGCGCGCCATTCCGTTTCGCATCGTCTGCCTGCTGGGCATGAATGACGGCGACTACCCTCGCGCGCGCGTCCCGATGGATTTCGACCTGATGGCCCAGGACTACCGGCCCGGCGACCGCTCACGCCGCGAGGACGATCGCTACCTGTTCCTGGAGGCCCTGCTGTCGGCCCGCGACCGCCTGCACATCAGCTGGGTGGGCCGCAGCATCCACGACAACACCGAACGCCCGCCCTCGGTGCTGGTGGCCCAGCTGCGCGACCACCTCGACGCCGGCTGGCGACTGGCCGACGGCAGCGCCCAGCTTGCCCACGCGCTCACCATCGAGCACCGGCTGCAGCCCTTCCATCGCGACTATTTCACCGACAACCCACGCGGATTGTTCAGCCATGCCCGTGAATGGCATGCCGGCCTGGCGGCCGTCGGCCAGGGCGAGATCCCGGCGCCCGCTGCGCTGCCGCCCTGGCTGCCCCCGCCCGAGCTGGGCCTGCGCGCCCTGAGCGACTTCCTGAAGGACCCGGTCGCCGCGTTTTTCCAGCAGCGCCTGGGCATCCGCTTCGAGCTTGCCGACCCCGCGACCGAGGACCATGAACCGTTCGGCCTGGACGCCTTGCTGAACTGGCAGTTGCAGGACGAACTGATCCAGGCCCAGCTCGCGGCGCTGCGCGACGGACAGGACCGCGTTGCGGCGCTCGAACACACGCTGGCGCGCATGCAGCGCCGCGGTGCCCTGCCGGTGGCCGACTTCGGCGCGCTGCACCGCCAGCACCTGGCCGAACCCATGGACAGCCTGTTTCGCCGCCTGCAGGCGGCCCTCGCACGCTGGCCCCACCCGCTGGACGACGCGCCGGTCCTCGCGAGCGAGCCGGTGCCCGTGGCCGACTGGCTCGACGCGCTGCGCACCAGCGACGGCGGCGAACGCGCGCGGGTGGTCGCCGACAGCCGCAGCCTCGTCCAAGACCGGCGCTACCAGCGCGACAAGCTGGTCGGCCATTGGGTGCGCCATCTGGCCGGCCACCTGGGCGGCCAGCCGCTGACCAGCGTGATCGTCAGCAAGGCCGGCGACGTGACGCTGCCACCGCTGCCGATCGACCAGGCGCGTCAGCTCTGGCGCGATCTGGCGCAGGCCTGGCAGGACGGCATGTGCCGCCCGCTGCCGCTGGCGCTGCGTGCGGGCATGCTGTTCATCGAAAAAGGCGGCACGAGCGACACGCCGCTCGACCACCCTGCCGCACAGGCCGCGCGCGCACGCTACGAAGACCACGACGAGCGGCACAACCGCTGGGCCGAGGCCGTGACCAACCCCTATCTCGCGCGCGCCTACCCGACCTTTGCCGACCTGTGGGCCGGCGGGGAGTTTGCGCACTGGTGCCACACGCTGCTCGCCCCGCTGGCCCAGGCCGTGGGCAGCAAGGCCCCTGATGACGAGGGCGCCGCATGAGCACCGCCGCCCTGCCCGCCATCGAACGGGTCGATCCACTGCGCTTTCCGCTGCACGGCAGCCGCCTGATCGAGGCCAGCGCGGGCACCGGGAAGACCTACACCATCGCCGCGCTCTACCTGCGGCTGGTGCTGGGCCACGGGCAGGCCGATGCCTACGTGCGACCCCTCACGCCGCCGGAGATCCTGGTCGTCACCTTCACCGATGCTGCCACGAAGGAGCTGCGCGACCGCATCCGGGCCCGGCTGAGCGAGGCTGCCGCCGCGTTCGACTGTGACCCGGACGAGGTGCCCGAGCGCCCCCCCGGCGAGGACCTGCTGCACGACCTGCGCGCCAGCTACCCGCCGGCCGAGTGGCCCGGCTGCGCCCGCAAGCTGCAGCTGGCGGCCGAATGGATGGACGAGGCCGCGGTCTCGACCATCCACGGCTGGTGCCACCGCATGCTGCGCGAACATGCCTTCGACAGCGACAACCTGTTCACTCAGACGCTCGAGGCCGACCAGAGCGAGCTGTTCGCCGAAGCGGTGCGCGACTACTGGCGCACCTTCTTCTACCCGCTCGACGCCGCCGGCGCGGCCCGCGTGCTGCGCTGGTGGGCCTCGCCCGCGGTGCTGACCCCGGTGCTGGCGCGGCTGTGCCCGCACACCGCGCTGCTGAACCCGACCGACCCACCGGCCGCCCCGCCGCAGCACACGCTGCAGGCCGCAGCACAGGCCCACGCGCAGGAGCTGGCCGCGCTGAAGGCCCCCTGGCCCGCCTGGGCCGACGAACTGCAGGCCCTGCTCGACGCAGCCGTGGCGGCCAAACAGGTCAACGGCCACAAGCTGCGCCCCGGCTACTACCTGCCGTGGCTCGACAAGCTGCGCGCATGGGCCGGCGACCCCGAAGCCGTGCTGCTCGATCTCACCAAGGCCGGCTGGGAACGCCTCACCCCCACCGGGCTGGCCGAGGCCTGGAAGGTCGGCTCGCCGCCCGACCACCCGGCACTGCATGCACTCACGACCTTGCAGGCGCAACTGAAAGCCCTAAACGACTGGCCGCAGGCCAAGACGGAGCTGCTGCGCCATGCGGCCCACTGGGTCGCCGCCCGCCTGGCCAGCGAGCAGCAGCGACGCGCCCAGCTCGGTTTCAACGACCTGCTGGTGCGCCTGCATGCCGCGCTCGGCGGCCCCAACGGGGAGCGACTGGCCGAGATGATCCGCCGGCAGTTTCCGGTGGCACTGATCGACGAATTCCAGGACACCGACCCGGTGCAGTACGGCATCTTCAACGCGGTCTACCGTGTGGCCGACCCCTGCCCGCACACCGCCCTGGTGCTGATCGGTGACCCCAAGCAGGCGATCTATGCCTTCCGCGGTGCCGACATCCACACCTACCTGGCCGCCCGGCGCGACACCACCGGCCGGCACTACACGCTGGACACCAACTTCCGCTCGACGCAGTCGATGGTGGACGCGGTGAACCACTGCTTCGGCCAGGCCGAGGCCCGTCCCGATGGCCAGGGTGCCTTCCTGTTCCGCAGCGGCAACGACAACCCGCTGCCCTTCCTGCCGGTGCGCGCACGCGGGCGCGCCCAGCACCTGGTGATCGACGGTGCACCCGCACCGGCCCTGACCTGCTGGCACCTCCCGCCCGAGGACGCCGCGACCAAGGGCCGCAGCAACGACCGGTTGGCTGCGACCACCGCCAGCGAGATCGTGCGCCTGTTGCAGCTCGCAGCCGAACGCCGGGCCGGTTTTGCCGATGCCGCCGCCGCGCAGGCCAGCCTGCAGGTGCTGCGCCCGGCCGACATGGCCGTGCTGGTCAACACCGGCACCGAGGCCCGCGCGGTGCGTGCAGCACTGGCCGCGCGTGGCGTGCGCAGCGTCTACCTGTCCGACAGCGAATCGGTCTATCGCAGCACGGCCGCGGGTGAACTTCAGCGCTGGCTCGAGGCCTGCGCCGAGCCCGACGACGGCCGTCGCCTTCGGGCCGCGCTGGCCACGGCCACGCTGGGGCAGGACTGGGCTGCGCTCGACCGGCTCAATCGCGACGAGCTGGCCTGGGAGGCCCGCGTGCTGCAGTTCCGCGGCTACCGCGAGGCCTGGCAGCGCCGGGGTGTGCTGCCCATGCTGCGCCGCCTGCTCAATGACTTCGGCGTGCCCGCCCGACTGCTGAGCCAGGGTGACGAGCGCCAGCTCACCGACCTGCTGCATCTGGCCGAGCTGCTCCAACAGGCCAGCGCCCTGCTCGATGGTGAACATGCGCTGATCCGCCATCTGGCCGACCAGCGCGCCGAGGCCGCGCAGGCGCAGGACGCCCGCCGGCAGCGGCTGGAGAGCGATGCCGACCTGGTGCAGGTCGTCACCGTCCACAAGTCGAAGGGGCTGGAGTACCCGCTGGTCTTCCTGCCCTTTGCCCATGCCGCCCGCCGGGTCAAGGCGGACGATGTGCCGCTCACCTGGCATGACGACCGCGGCGTCACGCAGATGTCGCTGCTGGCCGACGACACCGTCCTGGCCCGGGCCGACCGCGAACGCCTGGGCGAGGACCTGCGCAAGCTCTATGTCGCCCTCACCCGCGCGCGCCACGCCACCTGGATGGGCGTGGCCGCCACCCCCGATCTGCGCGACAGCGCCATCGGTTACCTGCTGGGCGAGGGTGTGGACGGCGCTGGTGGTGACCTGGCGGGACGCCTGCAGGCCTGGGCCACGGATTGCCCGGCCATCGTGTGCCAGCCCGCCCCGGCCGCATCGGCCACACGCCACGAACCGGCCGCCGAGACGGCCTTGCCGAGCCGGCCGCGGCCGCTGCAGATCGTGCCGCGTGAAGCCTGGTGGGTCGCCAGCTACTCGGCATTGCGCGTGGCGCCGCCAACGCTGCTGCTGCCCGATGCAGCCGCCCCGGACTTGCCCGACGACCCGGGCCAGCCGGGTCCGCTGGCCGACAGTGCCGCGGGCAAGGTGTTCGCCGAGCGGGCCGATGCCGTCCAGGCCATGCTGGCTGGAGCCCGCGAGGCCCCCGGCGCGCTGCCGCCCGATGCGCCGGCCCCCACAACAGGCAGCGTGCATGACTTCCCGCGGGGTGCCCATGCGGGCAGCTTCCTGCACACGCTGATGGAGTGGGCCGGGCTGGAAGGTTTTGCGCGCGTGTGGGCCGAGCCGGCCGGGCTGCGCGACCTGATCGCGCGGCGTTGCCAGGTGCGTGGCTGGTCGGCCTGGATCGCGCCGCTGCACGACTGGCTGCACGCACTGCTCGACACCGCGCTGCCGGTGCCCGGTGCCGGGCCGTTGCGGCTGGCCGCACTGGTGTCGTTCCAGGTCGAGCTGGAGTTCTGGTTTGCGGCACACCGGGTCGACACCCTGCGCCTCGACACGCTGGTGACACAAGGCACGCTCGACGGCGCCGCGCGGCCGGCGCTGCTGCCGGGGCGGCTCAACGGCATGCTCAAGGGCTTCATCGACCTGGTGCTGGAGCATGAGGGCCGCTACTACGTGGCCGACTACAAGTCCAACTGGCTCGGCACTGACGATGCCAGCTACACCCCTCAGGCCATGCGCGAGGCGGTGCTGCACCATCGCTACGACCTGCAGTACGTGCTCTACCTGGTTGCGCTGCAGCGCCTGCTGCGCGCCCGCCTGCCCGACTACGACTACGACCGTCACGTCGGCGGAGCCCTCTACCTGTTCCTGCGCGGCACCCGCGGCCCGGCCTGCGGCGTGCATGCCGAGCGGCCACCACGCGCGCTGATCGATGCGGTCGACGCGCTGTTCCGTGCCACACCACCGGGGGCTGCTCCATGAGTGCGCGCGCCCTGTCGCTGACCCGCGACGAACTGATGAAGGAGGTCGACCTGGCGGTGGCCACCGCCCGCCTGCGCGAGCTGGACCGGGCGCTGCTGCACTTCCTGGCGGCCGAGGCGCCGGGCGCCCAGCCGCTGGCGCTGCTGGCGGCGGTGCTGGCCAGCCATGAGCTCGGCCAGGGGCACGCCTGCATCGACCTCGGCCGCGTGCTCGCGCTGGCGCACGACACCGGCCCCGGACCGACCCGCACCCCCCTGCCGCTGGACGTGGACCTGCGCGACCTCGACCTGCACCGCTGGCGGGCCGCCCTGGACGACCCGGACCTGGTGGGCAGCGGGGCAGGCGACACCCCGCTGGTGTGCCAGGGCCCGCGCGTCTACCTGCGGCGCTACTGGCAGTACGAGTGCGAGGTGCGCAACGCGCTTCAGCAGCGCATCGACCCGGCCCTTGCCGCCGTGCCCGTGCCCCCGGCACAGGCCCTGCGAGAGGCGCTGGACGTGCTGTTCCCGACGCCCGACGCCACCGGCCAGGTCACACCGAACTGGCAGAAGCTGGCCTGCGCCCTGGCAGCGCGCAGTGCGTTCTCGATCATCACCGGCGGGCCGGGCACCGGCAAGACCACCACCGTGGTGCGGCTACTGGCGCTGCTGCAGCACCTTGCGCTGCACCCCGATGCAGGCAGCACCGGCCGCGCCCTGCGCATCCGGCTGGCGGCCCCCACCGGCAAGGCCGCCGCCCGGCTCAACGAGTCGATTGCCGGCGCGGTGCGTGCCCTGCCGCTGGACGCACTGCCGCAATCTCAGGGTCTGCGCGAGCACATTCCCACCGAGGTCACGACCCTGCACCGCCTGCTCGGCAGCCGCCCGGACAGCCGCCGCTTCCGCCATGACGCCTGGCATCCGCTGGCGCTGGACGTGCTGGTGATCGACGAAGCCTCGATGATCGACCTCGAGATGATGGCCAGCGTGCTGGCGGCCCTGCCCCGCTCGGCACGCCTGGTGCTGCTGGGCGATCGCGACCAGCTGGCCTCGGTCGAGGCCGGTGCGGTGCTCGGCGAGCTGTGCGCCCGCGCGCGGGCCGGCCACTACACGCCCGCCACCGGCGAGTGGCTGGCGCAGGCCGCAGGCGAGGTGCCACCTCCCGAACTCGTCGACCCCCACGGCCAGGCACTGGACCAGGTGGTCACGATGCTGCGCCACAGCCACCGCTTCGGCGCGCACAGCGGCATCGGTCAACTGGCCGAGGCCGTCAACAGCGGGCAGGTCGCGGCATTGCGGGCGGTATGGCAGGCCGGCCATAGCGACATCGCCCGTCTGGACCTGTCGGAGAACGGATCGGCCAACGGGTCAGACCCTGCGGCGAGCGCCTCCCCCTGGCACAGCCTCGTGGTGGACGGTGCCGGCGGCACGGGCGGCACCGAGGGCCCGTCGGGCTATCGGCACTACCTCGAATGCCTGGCGCGGCTGCAGCCTGCGGCCGACGCGGACAGCGACCCCGGCGACGACACGGTCTGGGACCAATGGGCCCGCGACGTGCTGCAGGCCTTTGGCCAGTTCCAGGTGCTGTGTGCCGTGCGCAACGGCCCCTGGGGCGTGGAAGGCCTGAACGATCGTATCGCCCGGCTGCTGCGCCGCGACGGCCTGATCCCGGCCACCCAGGGCTGGTACCCCGGACGGCCGGTGCTGGTGACGCGCAACGACTACGGGCTGGGCCTGATGAACGGCGACGTCGGCATCACGCTGGCGCGGCCGGTCGCCGGCAGCAAGGCCGACGGTGGCGCGCGCATCGCGCTGCGTGTCGCGTTTGCCGCGGGCGACGGCAGCCAGGCCATCAAGTGGGTGCTGCCCAGCCGCCTGCAGGCGGTGGAAACGGTCTATGCGATGACGGTGCACAAGTCCCAGGGCTCGGAGTTCGCGCATGCGGCGCTGATCCTGCCCGAGGAGCTGAACCCGGTGCTCACGCGCGAGCTGGTCTACACCGGCATCACCCGCGCCCGGCGCTGGTTCACGCTGGCCGAGGCCGCCCCCGACGCACGGGTGCTCGAACGCGCCATCACCCGACGCGTGCAGCGCGCGAGCGGTCTGCTGGATGGCCTGCTTGATGGCCACACGGGCGGCACAGGCTGAGGCCGGCGGCGATGCACTACCTCAGCTTCGACCTCAGCGACGATGCCCAGGGCGTGACCACGATCGAGGCCCTGGCCTCGACCGATGCCGCGGCCCACCCTGCGGTGCTGGCCGAGGTACAGCAGGTGCTCGACTGGGCCTGGCAGCACTTCGGGTCGACCCATGGCCCGGTCGAGGACGGCATGGACTGGGACCACGACCTGCAGGTCAGCATCGAGCCCGGTGGCTGGCATGCGGTGACGCTCACGCTGGCGGCTTCATCCGCCTTTGCCGAGGCCTTCGGGGCCGCCTTCCCGCCGGACGAAGACTGAGCGCCGGGCCGGCGCCACGCTCAGGTGTCGAACGACAGCGAACGCCCCACCTCGAAGCAGCGCGGCTGGCCGGTCACGGGGTCGGTGAAGGCCAGGGCCTGGGCGAGCAGTTGCAGCGGCGCATGCCGCAGCGGGTCGGACGGATGCGGATCGAGCACCGGATAGATGCGGTCATGGCGGATCGGCACGCCCAGGGCCGCCATGTGGGCGCGCAGCTGGTGCTTCTGTCCGGTGGCCGGCTGCAGCGCGTAGCGTGCCCAGTCGCCGCGCCGTTCGACCACGGCCACGGCGGTTTCGGCGTTCGGCTCGCCCGGCACCTCGTGCATCTGCATGAAGGCCGGGCTTTCTTCCAGCCGGCTGCGGTACACCTGCGGCAGGCTCAGCTCGGCCCGCCACGGGGCGATCGCCTCGTAGCGCTTGTTGACCGAACGTTCGCGAAACAGGCGCTGGTAGGCATCGCGGGTGGCCGGGCGCACGCTGAACACCACCAGCCCGGCGGTGTCACGGTCGATGCGGTGGATGGGCACCAGCGTGTCGATCCCCAGGCGCCGCTTGAGCCGCACCAGCAACGTGTGCTGCAGATAGGGCCCTGAGGGCGTGACCGGCATGAAGTGCGGCTTGTCGGCCACCACCAGCAGCTCGTCCTGGAACACCACCCGCTCCTCGAAGGGCAGCGCCGGTTCGCTGCTCAGGCTGCGGTAGTAGTACAGCTTCTCGTTGGGTCGGAAGGGCGCGTCCGGGCCCACCGCCACGCCTCGGGCGTCCAGCACCTCACCGCTCGCCATGCGCGCGGCCCAGTCGACCCGGCTCACCGCCGGCAGCCGGTGCGCGAGGAAGTCGAGCACACGGTCCCAGCCCTTGCCGGGCAGGGCCACGCAACTGGGACTGACGCCGTCGCGCGCCGGCAGCGGCGGGCGATGGCTGCGGGGCGGGCGCTTCACCGCGCCCTACCCCGCGTCGCCGTCCAGCCGCAGTGCCCGCTCGCGGCGCCAGGCCTCGTCGGGTGTGTCGGCATAGACGTCGGCCGCCGTCGTGGCCGTCTCCTGCAGGGTGGTGTCCAGCGCGATGCGGTTGTCGAACACAAAACACTCGCCCTGCCAGTCACGCTGCGCATCGGGCATCTGCCGGAAGTAGTTCAGGATGCCGCCGTCGAGCTGCAGCGGCGCCAGGCCGAACGACTGCTGCATCCAGGCCGCCGTCTTTTCGCATCGGATGCCGCCGGTGCAGTACATCGCCACACGCCGGCCTTGCGCACGCCAGTCGTCGGCATGGGCCGCCACATACGACGGGAAGTCGCGGAAGTTGCCCACGCCGGGGTCGATCGCACCGCGAAACCGGCCGAGGCGAAACTCGAAGCTGTTGCGGTTGTCCAGCACCACGGTGTCGCCGGCGTCGAGCATCTCGCGCCACTGCGCGGGGCTCAGCAGGCCGTCGGCACCCGACACGGCCGGTGCACGCCGCACCGGGCCGGACACACCGGGCAATCCGAGCGCCACGATCTCGCGGCGCACGGCCACCTTGAGCCGCCGGTACGGCGGCGTGCGGCAGCCGCTGCGCTTGAACACGATGCCGGCAAAGGCGCCTTGCAGCGCGGTGTGGTCGACCAGGGCCCGCTCGAAGGCCGCCACGGCGTCGGGCGGGCCGGCCACGGCGCCGTTGATGCCTTCGCCGGCCACGACCACACTGCCCGTCAGGCATGCCGCCAGCGCCCGCACCACCTGCGCCACGGCGGGCGGGTCGGGCAGGTCGATAAACTGGTAAAAGGCGGAGTGAACGATTCCGCCAGCCGACAGCGGCTCGAGCAAGGCATCCATGATGCTGCCGATTGTCGCAACATCCCGAGGACACCCGATGACTGACGCATGGACCCCGGCCGCCTGGCGGGCCCTGCCGGCCGCACAGATGCCGGCCTACCCCGATGCCGCCGCGCTGGCCCGGGCCGAGGCCGAACTGGCCGCCTGCCCTCCGCTGATCTTCCCGGGCGAAGCCGCCGCCCTGCGCCAGCGACTGGCGCAGGTGGCCCAGGGACGGGCCTTCCTGCTGCAAGGCGGTGACTGCGCCGAAAGCTTCAGCGAGCTGAGCGAACACACGGTGCGCGACACCTTCCGCGTGATCCTGCAGATGGCCGTCGTGCTCACCTTCGCCGCGGCCTGCCCGGTGGTGAAGGTCGGCCGCATTGCCGGGCAGTTCGCCAAGCCGCGCTCGTCCGACCAGGAGACCCAGGGCGGCACCACACTGCCCTCCTACCGCGGCGACATCATCAACGGCACCGAGTTCACGGCGCAGGCCCGCACGCCCGACCCCACGCGGCTGCTGCGGGCCTATTCGCACTCGGCCACCACGCTGAACCTGCTGCGGGCGATGGCACAGGGAGGTTTTGCCGACCTGCACGAGGTGCACCGCTGGACGACCGACTTCGTGCGCACCAGCCCCCAGGGTGAGCGATATGCCGCGGTGGCCGACCGCATCACCGAGGCGCTGGCCTTCATGGAGGCCTGCGGATTCGATGCGCAGCGTGCGCCGCAACTGCACGAGGTGGAGTTCTACACCTCGCACGAAGCCCTGCACCTGAACTACGAAGAGGCGCTGACGCGGCGCCACAGCAACGGCAACAGCAACGGCAACAGCAGTCACGACCACGGCCGAGGCTGGTATGGCGGCTCGGCCCACATGCTGTGGCTGGGCGAGCGCACCCGCACGCTGGGCAGCGCCCATGTCGAATACCTGCGCGGCATCGACAACCCGATCGGCATGAAGCTCGGCCCGCGCACGACGCCCGACGAGCTGCTGCGCCTGCTCGACGTGCTCGACCCCGACAACACGCCCGGGCGCATGGTGCTGATCAGCCGCATGGGCGCCACGCAGGTCGGCGAGCGCCTGCCGGCCCTGGTGCAGGCGGTGCAGTCGGCCGGGCGCCTGCCGGTGTGGTGCTGCGACCCGATGCACGGCAACACGGTCACGGCCTCCAGCGGCTACAAGACGCGCGACTTCCAGAACATCCTGGCCGAGGTGCGCGGCTTTTTCGACGTGCATGCCCGGCTGGGCAGCCACGCCGGTGGCGTGCACTTCGAGATGACCGGCCAGGACGTGACCGAATGCACCGGCGGGGCCCAGGGCCTGACCGACGCCGGCCTGGGCGAACGCTATCGCAGTGCCTGCGACCCCCGCCTGAACGGGTCGCAGAGCCTGGAGCTGGCCTTTCTGCTGGCCGAAACCCTCAAGGCGCGCGCATGACCTCCTCACCGGTCGCTGCCTCCGACAATCCCGCCGGCCGGCCGCCGATACCGCCCGATGAACCGGCGCGACTGGCGGCGCTGCAGGCCTTCAAGCTCCTGGACACCGAAGCGGAACCGGCCTACGACGACCTCACGATGCTGGCGTCCATCATCTGCGGCACGCCGATCGCCCTGATCACGCTGGTCGACGACAGGCGTCAGTGGTTCAAGTCGCGCGTGGGCCTGGATGCCACCGAGACCCCGCGCGACGTGGCGTTCTGCGCGCACGCGATCAACCGTCCGCATGAACTGCTGGAAGTGCCCGACACCCACCAGGACCGCCGCTTCGTGCACAACCCGCTGGTCACCTGCGAACTGGGCGTGCGCTTTTATGCGGGCGCGCCGCTGGTGACGGACGAGGGCCATGCCTTGGGCACGCTGTGTGTGCTCGATGACCAACCCCGACAGCTCGACGATCGCCAGCGAGCCGCGCTGGCCGCCCTGGCACGCCAGGTGGTGGCGCAGTTCAGGCTGCGTGATGCGGTGGCCCGCCTCGCCCATGCGAGCCTCACCGACGGCCTGACCAGCGCATGGAACCGCCGCGCCTTCGACCAGCGCCTGCAGGAGGAATGGCAACGCCATGAACGTGGCGAGAAGCCCCTCGGTTTGATGATGCTCGACGTCGACCACTTCAAGCGCTTCAACGACCAGCACGGACATGCGGCCGGCGACGAGACCCTGGTCGAGGTGGTGCGGCTGGCGCGCAGCACGCTGCGCAGCATCGACTTCCTGGCCCGCTACGGCGGCGAGGAGTTCGCGATCATCCTGCCGCATGCCGATCTGGCCGGCCTGCAGCAGGCCGCCGAACGCATCCGCAGCGCGATCGAGGCCGCAGCCTGGCCCCGCTCCCCGGTGACGGTGAGCATCGGTGTGGCCGCCACGGCCCCGCCCGCCCAGGCCTGCGCCAGCCCGGACGCACTGATCGACCGGGCCGACCGGGCGCTGTATGCCGCCAAGCGTGCCGGCCGCAACCGGGTGGAGGTCGCGCCGCCGCCCGTGCGGGGTCCGCAGGGCCAGGGAGTGCCGCCGACGTGAAGCTCCAGCTCCTGTCCGACCTGCACCTCGAGACCTGCCCGGACCACCAGCCCACCCCGCTGCCCGACGCCGACCTGCTGGTGCTGGCCGGCGACATCGGCTCGTACCAGGCGGGCTCGCGCCTGCTCGACGACGACTTCGGCCTGACGCGGTTCTCGCCCCACCACAGCGCATGGCGCCGGGTGCTGTATGTGCCCGGCAACCACGAGTACGACGCCCGCGAATTCGACGCGACCCATGCCCGCCTGCGCGAGGTCTGCGAACACCTGGGCATCACCTGGCTGGAGCGTGAGGTGCAGGTGATCGACGGCGTGCGCTTCATCGGCACCACGCTGTGGAGCGACTTCGATGCGCTGGCCTCGCCGCTGGACGGCCCCGCCCCCCGCGGTGCCCTGCCGCCCCACCGGCACCGCGCCTACCGCGCGGCCAACTTCTACCTGCAGAAGTACTCCTTCCTGCGTGACGGCCAGGTCACGCTGGCCGACGGCGTGCGGGAGCTGGGCCTGGCCTGCCAGGCCTGGCTGCGCGATGCGCTGGCACAGGCGTTTGACGGGCCCACCGTGGTGGTCACGCACTTTGCACCCAGCTTGCGCAGTGCCGACCCACGCTATGGCCTGACACCCGGCACGGCGGGTTTCTGCAATGCACTGGACCACCTGCTGCCCCACGCCGACCTGTGGCTGCACGGCCATCTGCACTGCCCGATCGACTACCTGGCCGAAGGTGTGCACCAGGGCCGCCGCTATCGCTGCCGGGTGGTGGCCAACCCGCTGGGCTATGCCAGCAAGGGCGAGCAGGACGGGTTTCGTCCCGGTCTGATCATCGACGTGCCGCGCCGCGAGCAGCCGGTCACGGGCGGCGCCGACCCGCTCAGCGCGTGAGCGGGGCCGGCAAGGCCAGGCCACTGCGCGCCATCACCTCGCGCAGCCGATCGGGGTAGTCGGTGATGAGGCCGTCGACCCCCCAGCCGATCAGCCGCTCCATGTCGCGCGGCTCGTTGACCGTCCAGGGGATGACCTTCAGGCCGTGTTGCTGCGCCTCCTTGGCGAGCGCGGCCGTCAGGTCATTGAAGTTCGGCGACCACAGCCGGCCACCCGCCGCCTTCACCATGGCCGGCACGCTGCCATGGCGCACCAGCAGGTAGCTGGCCGTCCAGGCACCGTCGCTGATGGTGTCGAAGCGCGGCCGCTGTGCACTCAGGTAGGCCGTGGCCACGTCGGGGGCGAGCTCCTGCGCGACCTGCAGTGGGCGCCAGTCGAAGCTCTGGAAGGTCACGCGCGGACGCAGCCCGTAGGCGTCCACCTGCGCCAGCACGGCCTTCACGAAGGCGGCCGGGTCGGCCGTGTCGTCGGGGCGTGTCGGGTTGATCTTGAACTCGATGTTCAGCCGCACCGCATTGGCACCGCGCGACTTGAGCCACTCGAAGAGCTCGGCCAGTGCCGGAATGCGTTCGCCGTCACGCGGCTGCTGCTGTGCAAAGTCGCGCGCATAGGTGGACTGCGGCCGGATGCGGCCCACATCAAAAGCGCGCAACTGCTCCCGCGTGAGACGGTGCACCAGCGGCCCGCGCGCGGGCAGCCACTGGCCGGAGGCATCGCGGGTGAGGTCAGGGTTCAGCGCGGGGTCATGGGTGATCACCGGCACACCATCGGCGGTGATGGCCACGTCCAGCTCCAGCGTGCTCACACCCACCTCGAGGGCGCGCTCGAACCCGGCCAACGTGTTCTCGGGTGCCAGCCCGCGGGCACCGCGGTGGCCCTGCAGGTCGAAGGCGGCCGCCCACACGCACTGGCCGGCAAGGATCAGGGCCAGGCCCAGGCGACGGGCCCGCAACATGCGGGCGGAAGACGGCAACGGCATGGTCGGGGAGCGGCACCTGCGTGCCGAGCAATGGCGTTGCGCCAGACTATCCCAGATTGACGTGGCAGCGCGGCGTCACCTGGCTCAGATCGTTGTGCATTTCACGCGCCCAGCGCCACATCAGCGCCATCACCGGCCCCGACACCAGCAGGAAGGCCAGGCCCCAGGCCCACAGCAGCGGCGAGTCGCCACCGGACACGGCCAGCTCGGCCAGCGGCGGCAGCAAGCCGACACGCAAGGACAGCACCACGGCAAATCCGGAGGTCATCGCAGACAGCATCACCCCCATCAAGGTCATCATGAAAACGATCACGGCAGGCTCCCGGTCAAGGTGTTGATTCAGTGCCGGAAGTCTCGCGGGCCGTGGTTTCAGGTCTGCTTCGCCGGGATCGCCAGGGTGTTTCGATTGTTTCATCGGTGCCAGCGCATGCCGCGCCGAAACAAATGCAACACGGCCGGTGCCGGCGTGAAGCGCACCTGAAACCACGGCCCGCGAGCATGACGGCACACCCCAACCACGGAGAACCTCATGCCCTACACCCTGATCTTCCGCCGCTATGCCCCGTTTGCCACGTTCGGTGGTGGCTTCGAAGGCGACAACCGCTCGGGTGCCTCGACCAGCCTGAAGGCCACCGCGCGCACCATCGGTGCGGTGGAATTCGCCCCCGAGTCGGTGGGCAACGTCAAGGCCTGCAGCTCGGGTACGGCCTACCTGGGCGCTGGTGCCGCGGTGGCCGAAGCGCTGGGCCGGCATTATTCGAAGGTCACCTCGTCAGTGGCCGTGGCCACCCGCACGCTCGACAAGGTGCGCTTCACCGCCCAGACCGCCGGCGCCAACCCGATGGTGCCCGGTGCACCCGAGATCGACACCTTCGTCGACTTCGAGGCGGTGTTCCGGGGCAATGCCATCGAGTTCAGCGGTGCGGTGCGCGGCGACAACTTCCCCAATGCCGAGGTCTTCGTGCGCGACGATGCCGGCAATGCGGTGATGCTGCTGGACTTCGCCACCTCGGGCGGCCAGGACACCGGCCCGATGACCCGCCTGGCCGGCGCGCATGGCGACCAGACCATCGGCACCTTCAAGTACCGCGTGGGCCTGGATGCCGCCGGCCGCTTCGACAACCTCGGCAAGGTCGGCTACCAGACGGCCACGCCGTGATCAGGGGGCGCGGCCCTCAGTCCGTGATGCGCTCGGCGTCCGACACCATCACGATGTTGGTGTAGCGGCTGCCGGCACGCACGCCGGCGCCGAAACGGATGCGATAGTGGCCGGGGCCCTCCAGCGTGGTGGCTTCGAGCGCCCGCATGAAGGCTGCGCGGTCCAGCGTGCGCCCGGCACGCTGCAGCGCCGTCACGACCACCCGGCCGGCGATGTAGCCCTCGAACTCGGTGAAATCGGGGCGCCCTGCGGCATCGCGCTCCTTCAGCAGCGAGCGATAGCCGACCACCAGCGGATGCTGGCCACGGGTCGGATTGGGCACGACCTGGGTCACGATGATGCCGCGCGCCGCGTCACCCAGTGCAGTCTGCAGCAGGCCGATGTCCACGATGTTGCGCGCGATGAACTGCGCTGGCGGGCAGGCCCCCTGGGCCATGGCCTGCACGATGGCCGCCGCGTCGCGGCCGGACACACCCAGGATCACGAGCTTCGGGCACCGTGCGTTCAGCGCCTGCACGGCCTGGCGTGCCGCGGCGAGATAGTCGCTGGCGTTGATCGGCATCGCGCCAACGGCCGACAGGGTTCGGCCTGTGGCGGCCAGGCGCGCCTGGATGTCGTCGCGCAGGCGCCCTCCGACCGAGGTCGCGTAGTGGATCATCGCCAGCCGGTCATACCCGACGGTCTCGATGTGGCGCACGATTGCGGCCAGCTCGTCGTCGAAGCTGGCACGCAGCGAATACACCATCGGCAGGCTGCCGTCATACAGCTCGGGCACGCCGGTATAGGCCCCCACCAGCGGCACGCGTGCGGCATGGATCGCAGGCAGTGCAGCCCGCACCGGGTCGGTGAAGGTGTAGCCGACCAGCGCAAACACGCGTCGGTCGTCGATCAGCTCGCGGGTGTTGGCCAGCGCCTTGTCCGCGATGTTCATGTCGTCCAGGGTCAGCAGTTCGATGCGCCGGCCATGCACGCCGCCGGCACGGTTGGCCGCCTCGAAGGCCAGCAACAGGCCGTCGCGGTACTGGCGCCCGGCAAACGTGCCGGCACTGCCACTGAGCTTTGCCGACTGCCCCAGCAGCACACGATCGCCCGTGACACCCGGCACGGCCGGCACGGCTGCATGCAGCGGTGAAAATGCGGCGGCCAACAGGCTGGCGGCCAGCACGAATCCCAGGATCAGGTGTTTCATGATTCAGGCTCCCTGCCGGGGCACACCCCGGCCGGCGTTCATCGGCCCGACGGCTCGGGTGCGCGTGGACTGCTCGGGCTGCACACGGGCCACACGCACCATCTCCCGGTAGGTGCGGAGCCAGCGATCCACCCGCTCGCGAAAGGCCAGCGGCGTGCTGGTTTCCACCGTGGCTGCGACCGAGATCGCCTTGTGCCGGAAGGCGTCGGACTGCACCGCCTGCCGGGTGGCGTCGCTCAGGGCGTCTGCCACGGGCTGCGGCATGCCGGCCGGCCCCACCAGGCCGAACCACAGCGGATGGCTCACCGCCTCGAAGCCCAGCTCCTTGAAGGTGGGCGCGTGCGCCAGCGAGGGCAGGCGCTCCAGGCTGCGCACTGCCAGCACACGCAGCCGCCCCTGGCGGACATGCGGCATCAGCAAGGGCATGTTGCCGCTGGCCACGTCGATCCGCCCGGCGAGCAGGTCGATCAGCATCGGGCCGCCGCCCCGATAGGGCACATGGTTGAAGGCCACTCCCGCCAGGTGCGAGAAGTACGCCAGCTGCACATGCCCGGCGGACCCGACGCCCGGGCTGCCGAAGGTCAGCGCCCGGGGCCGCAACCGGGCCGCCTCGATCGTGTCCTCCAGGCTGCGCAGCGGCGAGTCCGCTGGCACCACGGTGGCGCTTGGCACGGTGACGAGTGTGGTCAGCAGCGTGAAGTCATTCAGCGGGTCGTAACGCAGCTTGCGGTTGACGGCCGGGTTGGACACCAGGGTGCTGACCGAGGCCATGCCGACCACGTTGCCGTCGGCCGGCGACCGCGCCAGCAGCTCGGCGCCCACCGCCCCTCCACCGCCCGCATGGTTCTCGACGAGCACCGGTCGCGCCATGGCCCGGGCCAGGTCGACGGCCAAGGCCCGGGAGAAGTAGTCGGAGTTGCTGCCGGCCGTGAAGGCATCCAGCAGCGTCAAGGGCGGCTGGCGCGTGGCGGCCCGCCCCGACAACGGCGCCAGCAGCAGGCCCGAGACCGCACAGATCAGATTGCGACGATTGAAAGACATCTCCACCGCCCCTTGGTGCGCATGGCGCGGCGATGCAGGACGGTGCCGAAGCCCGTCCCGCACAACCCGCGCGACCCCCATGACAAGGCCCTCATGCCGCCCGGCCCGGCGCCGGGCGGCCCTGAGCATCAGGTCAACGCAATCCGGTTCGTCTTGATGACGTTTCGGTAGAACTGGATGCGCTCGGCGATCTCCTGCCTGTACTGGGCCGGGGTCATGACTTCGGGCAGGATCGCGCCGCGTGCCTCCCAGGCCGGCTTGGCCCCGGGGTCGCTCAGCACCGTGCGCATGCCGTCGAACAACCGCGTGATGACAGCGTCCGGGGTGCCGGCGGGCGCCGCCAGGCCAGTCCACGATGTGTGGTTCAGCTCAGGCAGCTTCAGTTCGGCAAAGGTCGGCACCGAGGGCAGTTGCGCCACGCGCTGGGGGGCGGCCACCGCCAGCGCCCTGAGCTTGCCGTTGGCGATGTTCGAAAGGTTGGACGTCAGGTTGTTCCAGGTCACCTGGACGAGCCCGGCCAGCAGGTCGTTCAGCGCCACGCCGGCCCCCTTGTAGGGGACGTGCGTGAGTCCCAGCCCCAGCTTGGCCTTGAGCAGCTCCATGCTCAGGTGCGCCACCGAGCCGTTGCCCGAGCTGGCGTAGTTCCACTTGTCCGGGTTGGCCCGCGTGTAGGCGACGAACTCCTCGAAGGTCCTGACCGGCAGCGCGGCATTGATCAGCAGCACGTTCGCCAGGCGGTCGATCAGCGTGACCGGCGCAAAGTCGGTCTCGGCGTTGTACGGCAGACTGGCTGACACCGCCGGGTTGACGGCATGGGTCGTCTGCGACGTGACGATGAGCGTGTAGCCATCGGGCGCCGCCTTGGCGACATGCGAGCTGCCGATGGCCCCGCCCGCTCCTCCCCGGTTGTCGATGACGATGGTCTGGCCGAGCACCTTGCCCAGGCGATCGGCGATCGCGCGGCCGGAGATGTCCACCGAACCACCCGGCGCGAACGGCACCACCAGCGTGATGGGCCGCTGCGGATAGCGTGGCGCCTGTGCCCAGGCCGGCAGCAGCGCGCTGCCGAACAGGCCGGCGGTGGACCCCAGGACGTGGCGTCGTGTGAAGTGGGTGCTCATGGTGTGGTCTCCGTGGGTTGAGCGGTTGGCAGGCGGCCCATTTCGGCCTGGATGTAGTCGGCGACCTCCCGAAGCACACGGCCAATGTCCTCGTGCGTGCGCATGTAGCCCGCATTGGGCAGGCGGGTCTCTTCGTTCAGGTACAGCTTGCGATTGATCTCGATCTGCAGGCTTTCGACGCCTGTGGCAGGTTGCCCGTGCTCGCGCACGATGTCCTGGCCGGCATACGGATCGTTCAGTGCGACCCGGTAGCCCAGGGCACGGAAGGCCTCGCTGACGCACTGCGCAAAGCCCGATGAGCACGAGCGGCCGTGCAGGTCACCGAGCACGACATCGGCCAGCGGCACCGCGGACGTGCGCCCCAGGCGCTCGTAGGCATTGCTGGGCATCGAGTGCAGGTTCAGGTGCCACGCCCGTCCGAAGACGGTGCGTGTGGCTCGCAGGGTGTTGCGCAGCGCGGCGCGGTAGGGCACCCAGCAGGCATCGATGCGTTGCTGCACCTCCCGCACGCTGAGCTTGCGATCGTAGATGCGCGCCAGCGTGGTCGTCTTGCTGAACACCAGCCCGTTGCCCAGCGTCAGGCAACGCTCGGAGGGGCGTGCTTCGGCGGGCCAGGGCTCGCTCAGCATGTCGACTTCCACATCGGTGTCGGCCCGGTTGACGTCGATGTAGCTGCGCGGGAAGCGCGCGTGGATCAAGGTGCCGCCGACGTCGGGCACCTGCGACCACAAGGCCTCCACCAAGGTGTCTTCGCATTTGCGCAGGTCGGACAAGGCCACGCTGTGTCCGAAGTCGTCGGGGTACCAGATCCCGCTGTGCGGTGAATCGCACACCAGCGCGATGGGCGCGGTGCGGGGCGGGACCAGGCTGACAAAAGGATTCGATTCCACGGTGAGCACGTCGATGCGATGAACAAGGCCTTCAGCGTACGAGCCCGATGCCGCTGGCGGAATCGACAAATCCGTTCATGGTGTTGCCATAATGTCATCACCATGAAATACCGATCCGCCTCGCTCGTGGAGTTGCATGCCTTCCTGGCCGTGTGCAGGCGGGGCACGATGCGCCAGGCGGCCGAGGAGCTGTGCGTCACCCAGGCCGCGGTGAGCCGGGCCGTGCTGCGGCTCGAGAAGCGCCTGGGTTGTTCACTGTTCGAGCGCGGCGCACAGGGCGTGGTGCCCAATGCGCAGGCTCAGGCGCTGCGGGCGCGCATCGAACCCGGCGTGCTGCAGCTCGAACAGGCCTTCATCGAGCTGCAGCGTGCACCGCTGCAGCGCCATGCGCTGCGGGTGAGTGTGGTGCCCACGCTGGGCACACGCTGGTTGATGCCGCGACTCAAGCGTTTCCATGCCGCGCACCCGGGCATCGACGTCGAGCTGCGGCAGTACCGGCACAACGAAGACTTCCAGCGCGACGATGTGGACGTCTGGATCGAGCTGAAGCGCCCCGACAGGCGTTGGCCGCGCAACGTGTCGGCCCGCTACCTGCTCGGCCGCGAGATCACACCGGTCTGCACCCCCGAGATCGCCTCACGGCTGACCACGCCCGGCGACCTGGTGAAGCAGGTGCTGCTGCACCACACCAACTTTCCCGACAACTGGCGGCTGTGGCTTGCGGCCGCACGGGTCGACGCGCCGCGGCTGCGGCTGGGCAGCGGGTTCGACCTCAGCAACAATATGATCGTGGCTGCATGCGACGGCATGGGCGCGGCCATCCTGCAGCCCTGTCTGGTCGAAGCCGAGCTGGCGCGTGGTGAGCTGGTGCAACCCTTTGCGCTGTGCGTGTCCACCGGTCGCGGCTACTACGTGTGCTCGCACCGTGCACGCGACGATGACCCGGCCGTGGAGGCCTTCACGCAGTGGATCCTCGCCCAGGCCCGCGAGGACCTCACGCAGTGAAGCGCACCGACAGCGGCGCAAGCGGCGCATCGAACGCCGCCGCCCAGGTCTGGCCGGCCGCGATGGGCCAGGCGTCGGTCCAGGTGCCGGTGGTGACCACATCGCCCGGCAGCAGTTCGGGTGCACCGGGGCAGCGCTGGAGCTCGAGCAGGAAGTGATGCAGCGCCTGCTGGGGCGAGCCCAGCACGTTCGCCCCGTGCCCACGCTCGACTTCGCGCGTGTCGCAGGTCAGCACGACACCGGCCTGGGCCAGGAGGGCGTCAAAGGCTTCGGGCGTGGTGGCCACCTGCGCCACCGCGACGCGTGTGCCCACGACCAGCCGCGCATGCAGGCCACCATCGGCCACCGTGTCGGGCGCCTTGAACTTCCAGTCGGCCAGGTGCGACTGCACGATCTCGAAACCCGGGGCCACCCAGTCCAGGCAGTCGAACAGCTCGGCCAGCGTGGCGCCCTGAGGCGGTGTGGCACGCAGGCCGAACACGGCCTCGGGTTCGAGGCGGGGCTGGCAGCAGCCCTGCAACGACAGTTCGCCGTGGTCATCGACCAGCTGCATGCCGGTGTTCCACACCGTGCCCCAGATCGGAGCGAAAACGTCATAGCGCGCCCAGATGCCCCGGTTGGTGAAACCGACCTTGAAGCCCACCGGCGTTTCACCGCGATCGATGCGCTGTTGTCGCACCGCCAGCGCCACGCGGTAGGCGGCGGCAAGATCGAAGTCCGGCTGGCGCGAGGCGGGCTGGGGCCACAGCGTGGCCTGGTCGTGATGGGTCAGGATGTCGGCGGGGTGCATGGCAACGGGGCTCCTGTCGAAGGGAAGGTTCACGCGGGCCGGGGCGCCGACTCCAGCAGGCGCACCAGGCTGTGCAGCGTGCGGTTGACCGGCGTGGGCACGCCCAGCAACTGGCCCTGGTGCACGATGTATCCATTGAGGTGATCGATCTCGCTGGGCTTGCCGGCCGCCAGATCCTGCGCCGTCGATGAGCGCTGCATCGGCATGGTGCGGGCGATTCCCTGCACCGCCGCCCACACATCGCCGGGAACGTCCACCGCGCTGGCCCGGGCCACCGCCAGGCATTCATCGACCACATCGCGCATCACGGCCTGCACGCCACTGGCCGGAGCCAGTTCGCCATAGGGCCGCTGGGTGATCGCCGACAGCGCATTCCATGCGCAGTTCAGGATCAGCTTGAACCACAGGGCCCCGACGGCGTTGGCAGATACCTGCACGCTCACGCCGGCCTGGCCGAACAGCTGCACAAGCGCCTGAGCGTCTTCGGCCTCACCGATGACCAGCTCGCCACGGCCGTTGTGCTTCACATGGCCCGCTCCGGACATGGCCGCAGCCACGTACACCACCGCAGGCAAGACCTCGCGGCCCAGCGCCGCCGACAGCCGCGGCGCATTGTCGACCCCGTTCTGCAGACTCAGCACACGGGTCGACGGCGCGAGGTGGGCCCGCAACTGGTTGGCAGCGTCGTCGGTGGCGGTCGACTTCACGCACACCAGCACCAGACCGGCACCGGCCACCGCCGCCGCCTCGGTGCTGGCCGACAGCCGCACCCGCTCGGTGAAGGCCTGGGTCTCGAGCAGCAGCCCGTCGCGCTGCACCGCATCGACATGCTGCGCGCGCCCGACCAGCACCACCTCCTGCCCGGCCCGCGCCAGCATGCCACCGTAGTAGCAGCCCACCGCACCTGCACCAAAGATCGCGATCTTCATTCCGTCCATTCCGGGTCTCACCAGCTCCGCCATGCCCATTCAGACGACACGCCGCATCGCCGTGCCGATGGTTTGATCCCGGCCAAGACGCATGCGTACTCCCGGCAGCACACTATGCCGCACCCGCTACACCATGGCCAGGAAGTTCCCGATCCGTCCCGCACACCCCGAACGCAACTGCTGGGGCTGCGACCTGTATTGCCCGGCCGGTTCGCTGGCCTGCGGCAATGGCTCGGAACGCACCCCCCATCCGGTCGAACTGTTCGGCGAGGACTGGGCCGACTGGCGCGATGGCGCGCCGCCTGCGGCCAACGGGCTCAGTCCGGCCGCCCCCAGGCCGCATCCCAGCCCAGCAGTTCGGCCAGGCGACGCACCACCCAGCGGGCCTCGGCCTCGTTGACCTGGCCGGAGTCGGCCAGCAGCCCCTGCTGGCAGCGGGTCAGCACCTCGGTTTCGGGCAGGTCCATGCGCCAGTGGATGTCACGCGCCACATCGACCAGGTGCTGGGCCAGGTCTTCACACAGTTCGTAGCGCGCCCGGTAGTCGGCCAGCGGCACGCTCAGGCGCCCGCGGGTGTCCACGTACAGCGCCTGGAAGGACGCCGGGATCTCGATCTGGTAGTCGTCTGACATGGGGGGAACTTCCGGGAATGCCCCAGACGCCGGTGCGCCATGCCGCGCCGCGGCGTTGGGCAAAGGCGACACTCTACCGGAGCAGGATGCACCACGCCGCACCGGCACAACCCTCACAATACGCCCATGCTTACTTCTCAATGGGTTCGATTTCCCGGCCTGAAGGCCGAAGACCTCTACGACCTGATCGCCGCACGGGAAGCGGTGTTCGTGGTCGAGCAGCGCTGTGCCTACCAGGAGGCGGACGGCCTGGACAAGGTGGCCTGGCACCTGGTGGTGTGGGACACGGTGGACGGCAAGCGCAGCCTCGCCGCCAGCCTGCGGGTGCTGGACCCGGGCACCAAGTTCACCGAGGTGTCGATCGGGCGCATCATGACCAGCGCGGCCCATCGCGGCACCGGCCTGGGCCGGCGCATCGTCAAGGAGGCCGTCGAACGCGCCGAGGTGCTGTACCCCCGCTCGGGCATCCGCATTTCGGCACAGGCCCATCTGCAGGGCTTTTATGCCGGTTTCGGCTTTTCACCGGCCGGTGACCCCTACGACGAAGACGGCATCCTGCACATCGACATGCTCAAGCCGCCCGTGCCGGCACCGGCCGCCGAGACCGCGGCCACCGAGGCGGCCGACCCCACGGACGCGGCCGACCCGGCCAGCGCCGACCCATCCCCCTCGGACACCCCCGGCAGTTGATCTCATGGCATGCTTGGCGCTTTTCAACCTGCGCCGGGCCCGTCGATGATCGTTCTGCACCACCTGAACAACTCCCGTTCGCAGCGTGTGCTGTGGCTCCTGGAAGAGCTGGGCCTGCCCTACCGGATCGAACACCACCAGCGCGACCCGCAGACCATGCTCGCGCCCCCGTCGCTGCAGAAGGTGCATCCGCTGGGCAAGTCGCCGGTGATTGTCGAGGGTGAGCTGGTGCTGGCCGAGTCGGGGGCGATCCTGGAGTACCTGGTCGAACGCCACGGCCAGGGCCGCCTCAAGCCGGCCAGCGGCAGCCCCGAGTGGCTGCGTTACACCTACTGGATGCACTTTGCCGAAGGCAGCGCGATGCCGCCGCTGCTGATGAAGCTGGTGTTCGACACCATCGAGCGCAAGGCGCCGCTGCTGGTGCGCCCGATTGCCGCGGCCATCGCCGGCAAGGCCAAGGCGATGATCGTCACGCCCAACATCAAGCGCCACCTGCAGTACATGGAAGCTGAACTGGCCACACGACCCTGGTTTGCCGGCCCCGAGTTCAGCGTGGCCGACATCCAGATGAGCTTCCCGCTCGAAGCCTCGGCCGCACGCGGCGGGCTGGACGCCAGCTACCCGAAGCTCACCGACTTCCTTGCGCGCATCCACGCCCGGCCCGCCTATCAGCGGGCCCTGGCCAAGGGAGGCCCGCTGGTGCTGGGCTGATGGCCGGCCAGGCTCCCTGCGACGAATCGGTCGAGGTCATCACCTGGCCGGGCGCGCAGCGGTGCGGCGTCGTGTGTGTGGTGGTCCGTCGCCGGCCCGATGGCGCGCCTGCGCTCGACGCCTGGGTGCCGGCCAATGTCTATGCCAGCATCAACCTGATCCTCGAGGGCCAGGTCCACCTCGACACCCCTGCCGCCGAGCCCTTGCCCGGCGCCTTTGCCACCGGTCCGTTCACGGCCGCCCTGGCCACCCGCACGCAGGGGCGACTGCACTCGGCCTGCATCGTGCTGCAGCCCTGGGCCCTGCCGGCGTGGTGCGGCCTGTCGGCACCCTCGCTGCGGGACGGCCTGCACGACCTGACAGGCGTGGCAGCCTGCGAAACGCTGCTCACGCGCCTGGCGCGCCAGCTTCGCTCGGCCGATGCCGCTGGCGCACTCGCGGCGACCGAGCTGCCTGCGGCACGTGCGCCAGCCGCAGCCACCGGCTGGACGGCGGCACTGCTGGAGGGCCATGCGGTGCAAGCCGTCGCAGCGAAGTCCGCGCTGAGTTGCCGCCAGTTCCAGCGTCGCTTCAATGAGGTCCTTGGCCTGCCGCCCAAGACATGGCAGCGCATCAAGCGTGTCGAAACCGCCATGCAGGCACTGGCCGGGACGGCACAAGCCGCCTCGGACCGGCCCATCGCCGAACTGGCCCATGGCGGCGGCTTCTCGGATCAGGCACACATGGCGCGGGAGTTCCGCGAGGCCACGGCCCACGGTCCTGCGCAGCTTCGTCGTTGCCTGGTCGACAAGCAGGCCGGCTACTGGGCCTTCCGGCCGGCACATGTCCGATTCGTTCAAGACACCGCGGCGACCGCAGCCTACGCTGACGGGCATGTCCGCTGATGCACACGACTTCCTTCCCTCCTCCGCGAATGCACTGGCCGAACACGGCTACATGCTGGCGCGCACCGACGATCTGGTGCGCGCCGCAACCAGCGGCAGCCTGTGGTACCTGACCTTCGGCCTGGCCTGCTGCGCGGTGGAGATGATCCACACCTCGGCCTCGCGCTATGACTTCGACCGTTTCGGCATGATCCCGCGGGCCAGTCCGCGACAGGCCGACCTGATGATCGTCGCCGGCACGCTGACGAACAAGATGGCGCCCGCCATCCGCAAGGTCTACGACCAGATGGCCGAGCCGCGGTACGTGATCTCGATGGGGTCATGTGCCAACGGAGGCGGCTACTACCACCACGGCTATGCCGTCGTGCGGGGGGTGGATCGCATCCTGCCGGTCGACGTCTATGTGCCTGGCTGCCCCCCCACGCCCGAGGCCCTGCTCTACGGCGTGCTGCAACTGCAGCGCAAGATCCGCGAAGGCAGCACGGTGCATCGGCCGTCGTTTGCGCAGCGCGACCCGGTGGAGCGCCCGGCCGGCGGCCGGCTGCGCGACTCGATCCGTCGCGCCGCCCGGGTGCTGGGCAGGCTGGCTCAGGCGAAGTCGGCGCCCTGATCCTGCAGCAGCGCGCGCAGGATGGAGCGATGGCAACGTTCCTCCTGCTCGCAATAGCAGCCCACCGACAGGTTGGCCTGGTGCGACAACGTGGCCAGCAGCGCGATGGCGTGGGCAGCCTCGGGTGCGGCCATCTCTGCGCGGTACTTGCGCTCGAAGGCACGCCATTGCTGGGGTGTGTCGGCCGTCTGCCCGAGCTTCATCGTCTCGACGCTCGGTGACAAGGTCGGGAACCACACGTCGTACCAGTTCCCGCTGGCGAACTCGCTGCGCGGCACACCGCGCGGCGGACGGCGCACCGTGCCGATGCGGGTGCCTTCGTCAGGCAGGCGGGGTGAACCCAGTCGAACGATGCGCAAGGCCATGGTGCAATGCCTCCAGCGGTGGGATCAGGACGGTGCCGGGTCCGCAGGCCTGCCCTGTGCATCCAGCCAGGCACGCACGGCTGCAACAAAGGCATCGGGAGATTCGTCCGGCCACATGTGGCGCGCCCCGGGGATGGCGTGGTGCCACCGACCGGGCGCATGCCTGGCCGCGGCACGCGCAACAACGCCAAACACCGGGCGCGACAGCTCGCCCCAGGTGATCGCCACCGGCATGGGCAAAGCGGCCAGGTCGGCGGGGCGAATGTCCGGCGGCGCCGGCTGGGACAACAGCAGCGGGAGGGTGCGTGCGTTGTCCAGCTCGATGCCCTGCTGCTCGTGCGGCTGCCGCTCGAAGTAGCCCGCTTGCTCACCCGAGCCATCGATCAGGCGGCGCGCTGCCAGCGCGTGGTCACCCCGGTGGGCCGCCTCGAAGACCGGGCCGAACATCGACTGGGCGTCAGCGCCGAAGGCGGCCAGATCGGCCGGGTCGGTGACATAGGTCGGCACCCCGGGCTCGTAGATGAACAGGCTGCGCACCTGCTCCGGATGACGCACCGCGACCGCCAGTGCGACATGTCCGCCATACGACCAGGCCACGAGGTGCACCGGGCCCGCGCCGAGCTGCGTGATCAGCTCGCTCAGATCGGCAGCGTGAGTGGCCGGGCCGAGTGGCGGCCAGCCTTCATGCCATGGCGCCAGGCCGAAGTAGCGCTGGCTGTAGGACACGACACGGTGCATCTGCGCCAGCCGGTCCTGCTGGCGCCGCCAGGTGCGCCGGTCCGACAGGGCACCGTGCACCAGCACGACCGTCTCGCCACGCCCGACGATGCGACAGTCGACCAGCGCGCCGCCGACATCGACGGTGCGCACCTCCGGGTCTGTCAAATCCTGAAACGTCATGGCCGTCTTTCTACCATCAAGCCGCCCCGGGGTCGGCCACAATCCGGCCCATGCTGCTGGTTGCCAAGTACACGCTCGGGCCGCTGCTGCTGGCGCAGGCGCGCTGGCTGCGGCACACCGCCATTCGCCTGCCCGAACCCGAGGGTGAACGCCAGGGCATGGCCCCCGCATCGCACGCAGGCGCATCGCTCGCCGTCGCATCGGCACCTGCCATGCGCGTGCTGGTGGTGGGCGACTCCTCGGCTGCCGGTGTTGGCGTGGCCCACCAACAAGACGCACTGGCGCCTCAGGTCGCGGCACAGCTCTCGGAACGGATCCGCGCGCCGGTGGCATGGCAGCTGGTGGCACGCTCGGGCGTGAACACCGCCGAAAGCCTCGCCCTGGTCGAAGCGGCCACACTGCAGCCGGCCGACGCGATCGTCTGCGCGCTGGGCGTCAATGACGTGGCCACTCAGCGCACACCCGCGCAGTTCATCGACGATTACCGTGCCCTGATCACGCTGCTGCGCCAGCGCACCGGCGCCAGCGCTGCGGTGCTGTCCGGTCTGCCGCCGATGCACAGGCTCCCGGCCGCACCGCAACCCCTGCGCTGGTACCTCGGCGCGTGCGCCCGCCAGCTCGATTTGGCCCTGCAACAGTGGTGCGCGGCCGATCCGTCCCTGAGGCACCTGTCGCTGCAGTGGGCACAGCCCCAGGACATGGCCGCAGACCGCTACCACCCCGGCCGGCAGCAGTACCGTGAATGGGCGGCGCTGGTTGCCGACCAGGTGATGCCGCTCTGGCACCCCGATGCGCACCGTCCGTCACGCCCTGCTCACGAAACCTTCATGCCCGGCCACGACCATGCAACGGCCGCCGTCCACGCCGATCACATCGACGCGGCCGTCGTCGCCCGGCACACCTGGGCCGAGGCCCCACACGAGACCCCATGATGAATGACCAGGAACTGAACGCACTGACCGCACAGGTCGACCAGGCCGTGACGCAAGCCAGCGCGCACGACACCGACGACGGCGCGTCCGCGTCGGACGACACGCAGGCGCTCTGGACCCGCCTGAACGCCGCCATCGAAGCCTGGTCGGCCGACACCCGGCTGCGCCGCCTGCGCATCCGCCTGGCCGAGCTGGCCCATGCGCACACCACCCGCATCGCCGACCTGGCCGTGCTGTGCGCACTGGACCCCGACGACCGCGAGGCCCGGCTCGATCTGGCGCTGCTGCAATGCCGCTGGGCCTTCCTGATGGTCGACGATGGCGACGATAACGATGACGATGACGAAGCCGACGAGCACGACGGCGCCGAGGACATCGACGACAACAACAACGCGGGCTTGGACGCCCCGTCACCGCAGGAACAGCTCGAACGTGAGGCCTGCGGCTGGCTGCTGGCGCTGGTGCGGGCCCAGCGGCACGATGCCGACTTCTGCGTGTCGTTGCTGACACGCTGGTCGGAGGCCGGGCTGCATGCCCCATGGCTCCGGCTCACGCTGCTGCTGACGGCCTGCGCGGCCCACCCTGAAGATGCCCGCCTGGCCCGCCAGCTTGGTGACGCCTGGGAGTCGCTGGCCAGCGAGGCACCGGCCCGGATGGACAGCGAAGGCCCGCTGCCGGTGGGATTTGCCGTCGACGTGTTCGGCGCGCTGTGGGACCCGCTGCTGATCGAGCGCGCCCTGTTCTGTCATGAACAAGCGCTGGCACGGCAGCCGCGCGACAGCGACCTGCTCACCCGTTGTGCGCGACTGCACCAGGCCATCTCTGACTACTCGACGGCGGCCCGGCTGTATGACGCAGCGGCACTTGCGCTTGAGCCTCACGCCGGCACGCCTGACGAGGACGACCCGCGCGCCGAACCGCAGGCCCTGGCCGAGCAATGCCGTGGCGGGCGCACCGCATTGACACAGGCCAGTTTCGATGCAATCGACCAGGCGATGCCCAAGCTGCAGCAGCCCATGGTCTTGCCCGACGATGCCAGCGACGACATGAAGGAATGGCTGCGCACCTGGCAGGTGTCATCGCAGGAGCGCATGAGCCGCCTGAGCGCCGAGCTGGAGCTGCTGCGTGAGCAACAGGCCGGCGTGCGCAACACGCCCGATGATGAGCAGCGCGCCGAACTGCAGCACCTGGCCGGCAGCACCGCCGGGCGCATCCTGGCCAGCCTGCCGCTGGAGCCGCTGGACATGCGCCGCATCACGCCCGATGAATTCGAGCACGACTGGCAGGACGCGCTGCAGCGGCCGGCGTCGACGCTGCTCACGCTGGGCTGGCAGCCCGTGGGCTGGATCGAGTGGCCGTCGTTCCGCCAGTTGCTGCGGCACCAGTCGGTCTCGTGGGCCTGGCGTGATCCGGCATCGGGCGGTGTCGTGCTGTTGTCGCCGGCCCGTGGCACGGTGCTGGTGGACATCGAGACCATGCTGAGCGATGGACGCCATCTCGTGACCTCGCTGTCCAGAGGCAGCAACTTCCTGACCGGCGGCCCGCAGGTCGACACCCTGTTCATCGAACCGACACTGCCGCTGGAAGACGCCATCAGCCTGCATCAGGCGCGTGTTGAATGGCAGTGCGCCGGTTCACCCGGCGTGGCTGCGCTCACACGCGCCTCGGTCGAGGACGTGATGGCACAGCAGGAACAGGGCCGCCAGGCCAAGCTGCACTACCGGCTCAACCAGGGTGTGTCACGCTTCGAGGCGCTCTGCATCCCGAACGACTATCCCGAGGTGTTTGTCCCGATGCTGCAAGCCGAACTCGGTGAGGGGCTCGCGGCACTGCGTGCAAGTCTGCGCGGCTGACGCTCAGGGTCGGTCGCCAGAACCGTCGGCCGGCGGCTCGCGCCCAGGCTTGCCGAGATCGAGGTCGTAGTGGTCGACGGCGTACTTGACCAAGGCCGCGCGACCCTCAACGCGCAGCTTGCGGCGCAGATGCAGCCGATGGCTCTCCACCGTGCGGATCGACGCGCCCAGCATCTCGGCGATCTCCTTGTTGGAATGCCCCTGCGCCAGCAGACTCAACACGGCCGACTCCTTGGGCGTCAGCGGGCGGTGGGAGCGCACCGCCGGCACGCCGCTGCCCAGCAGGTCCGACAGCGCCGGGCTCAGGT
The DNA here is from genome assembly GCA_946482595.1 of uncultured Comamonadaceae bacterium. Next base: position 14,079 of record CAMLSD010000010.1, on the reverse strand, counting down.
AGACGCCAGCATGGGCCACGGTCCGGATCGCTTCGACCAGGTGCTGCGCCGGGTCGTCCTTGAGCACGTAACCACGCGCGCCCAGCGCCATCGCGCGCTGCACATAGGCGGGGTCCTTGAGCATCGACAGCACCAGCACCTGCACGGCAGGGTGGCGCTGCGCAAACAGGGCGATGAGCTGGATGCCGCTGACCTCGGGCATGCGGATGTCGGTGATCAGCACGTCGGGCGTCAGGGCTTCGGTGAGGGCCACGGCCTCGTCGACACATGACGCCTCACCCACGACCATCACGTCGGAGGTGGCGTCCAGCCGCATGCGGATGCCGTCACGAACCAGGGGATGGTCATCGACCAGCACGACACGAAGGGGGGTGTTGTCTTCGGGATGCATCAGGTCTCCTCACTCGGCAGGTCCGTGCTGCCAGGTTCGATGGTCAGGTGCGCCTCGATCACGGTGCCGGCGGCACTGGACGACATGGTGAATTCACCCTGCAGGCTTTCAATGCGCTCACGCATGTTGCGCAGCCCGATGCCGCCGGCCGAATCGGTCTGGACACGCTTGAGGTCGAAGCCGCGCCCGTTGTCCCGGATCGACAGCGTCACGCGGCGCTCGCTGAAGGCCAGCATGATGTCCACCCGCGAGGCCTGGGCATGCGCCTGGATGTTGTTGGTGGCTTCCTGCACCACACGGAACAAGGCGGTACCGTGGACCGTGGGCAGTTCAACCGGCGTGCCGCATTCGACCAGATGCACTTCCAGACCGCTCGATGCTCGCAACTGCTCGACCAGCAGGCGCAGCGCCGGCACCAGGCCCAGGTCATCGAGCAAGGCCGGCCGAAGACCGTGCGACACACGCCGAATCTCCGACAGTGCATCGTTGAGCCGCAACAGCCCCTGCTCCAGCAGGTACTGCGGCGTATGCCGCGCCCGCCCCGCAACAGGCTGGGCCTGCTGAATCTGTGCCGTCTCGAGAAAATACTTCGAGGACACCATCACCTGCACCACACCGTCATGCAGTTCGCGCGCCACGCGGACTCTTTCGTCCTCCTGCGAACGGACCACCCGCCGCGCCAGGTGACGCAGCTTTTCGCTGGCGATCCGGTGGTGACTGAGGTTCATCATCAGCCCCGCCGAGCCGATCAGCACGATCGAGATGCCGGCAATCCAGAAGATGCTGTGCAAGGTGTCTTCGATATTCTTCTGGGCAAGCTGATCGATCTGGTCGAGGGTTTCATAGACCTCGTCCATGTAAATACCCGTACCCAATACCCAGTTCCAGGGACCGACCGGCACCACATACGACATCTTGCGTGAATAAGTCTGTGACGATGGTTTTTGCCAATCATAGGTCACCACCCCTCCGCCTTTGCGTGCGGCGGTCAGCAGCATATTCGCCTGGAGCTGTCCTTCGGGTTGATTCGGGTCGCAGAAATCGATTCCCTGCATGCCCATCTGGGCCGGATCCAGCAATATGTTGCCCTGCTGGTCATAAACAAAAAAGTAACCATCCTTGCCAAAATGCATCCGGGACAGCACGGCCAGGGCTTCTTTCTGCAGGACCCCCACGTCGCCAGTGGCCTGCGCCAGGCGCAGCACCGCGGAACGCGCCAGCTCGACGTAGTGCCGGAGCTCGCCCTCCTTGCTGCTTTCGTAGAGCGAGAGCACCCGCTGACGCTCCTGGCTGGCCAGCTTGAGCGTCTGATGCCGCACCATGACCGCCACCGTTCCCAGCGCGGCCAGCACCAGGGCGGTGGACATCAACACCAGTTTCAGTTTCATGGCTGGCCCTCGGACAGGACGGTGGGTGACTTGGCCGATGCGAAGTTTCGCACCAAATTCCGCCACTGTGGCCGCCACCGCGCACCATATTGGTGTAAAACCTAGGTCCACCCATCGGGCCATGCGTTCACAACTCCTTCCGTCCATTGCAGGCGTGTCCAGCACCAACCCGTCAGCAATAATCAGGCCAAGCTGCGCATTCACCCGTGCGCCCCATTTGCGTAGTACTGCGTAGGGGAAAGAAAACATGGAAAGTTTGTCGTGAATCCATAAACTGGACTCCAAGCCGGGCCCGGTCCGAAACATCGAACCGGCCCGAGGTGCATCAACCCCGAACCTGGAGTCAGCATGGATTCACTGCACGACCGCACAACGCCCCCTTCCGCCGAGGCCGCCCTGCAGCGCGACGGCACGGCCCACTGGAGCGCCAAGCGGCGCGACTTCCTGCGCATCCTCGGCTACGGCGCCGGAGCGGCCACGTTTGCGCCGCTGATGGCCGCCTGCGGAGGCGCCAATGGCCAGACGGCCGCCGAAAGCCTGCGGGCGCAACTGGTGCAGGACGAGGCCTTCTGGACGAACGTGCAGAACATGTTCGTGCTCAAGCCCGAAAAGACCTACATGAACATCGGCACCGGCGGCTCGATGCCCCAGGTGGTGCTCGACGTCTTCCAGCAGGAGAACTTCGCCAAGGCTGCCGATTCCAGCAGCGGCTACGGCAACCTGGCCGACCTGCGGGCCAAGGTGGCTCCGGGCTTCGGCGTCGACGGTGACGAGCTGGCGTTTTCGGCCAACACCTCGTCGGGCATGTGCCACGCCATCCTCGGCCTGGACTGGCAGCCCGGTGACGTGGTCGTCACCACCAATCACGAGCACGGCGGCGGCAACACGCCGCTGGCGATCGCGGTCGACCGCTACGGCATCGAGGTGTCGCGCATCGCCATGCCGGTGGGCAACAACCAGACGGCAGCCACCTATGTGAACCTGTTCGACGAACGCATCCGCGCCCTCAAGGCGCAGGGCAAGCGGGTGCGCGCGATGATGTGGTCGTCGCCGACCTACAAGACCGGCACCATGCTGCCCATCGCCGACCTGATGGGTGTGGTCAAGGCGCATGAGCTGATCAGCATCGTCGACGGTGCCCACCTGCCCGGCATGATGGCCTACGACTACGGTGCGCTGGGGGTGGACTTCATGTCGGGTGCCGGCCACAAGTGGCAATGCGGCCCGGGCTCCACCGGCATCCTGGTGATCCGCAACAAGATCCGCGCCTCGAACCCGCTGCCGCTGCCCAAGTGGTATCCGGTGCACAGCAGTTCGTACTCCACGCTGGCACGCACCACCAACGGCACCGCCACCTTCGACATCGCCGCCAGCGTGACCAGCTGCGGCAGCCTGCATGTGCCGATGTTCCGCGCCCTGGCGCGCGCCTGCGAGATGTGGGACACGGTGGGCCGCCAGAAGATCGAGACCTACGACATCACGCTGTCGTCCTATCTCAAGGAAAAGATCGTCGAGCGCTGGGGCGTGGGCTCGCTGTACTCGCCGAAGGACGATCCCAAGCTGCTGTCGGCGCTGACCTGCTTCAACCCGTTCAAGAACGCGTCCGACGTGATGAACCAGCAGAAGTCCAACCAGTTCGTGGCCCGCATGCTGTCGGACTACACCCCGGGCTTCGTGATCCGCAACTCCAACTTCGAGGTGATCGGCGCCACCGCGCAGCACTACGGCGTGCGCATCTCGACCCACCTCTGGCACGACGCACAGGACATCGACCGCCTGGTCGAGTCGATGTGGCAGCTGTCCAACGCGATGGCCTGAGCGCCACCGGCCCCCGCCTTCACCTCACCCTCACGGAACCCGCCCATGATCCACAAACCTGCCTCCCTGCTCGCTGCCCTGGCCGTTGCTGCAGCCACCCTGCCCGTGCTGGCGCAAGACAGCGCGATCCGCGCCGTGTCGTCCCCGGACGCACCGAAGGCCATCGGCCCGTACTCGCAGGCCGTGCGCGCCGGCAATGTGCTTTACCTTGCCGGCCAGATCCCGATCGACCCCAAGACCGGCAACCTGCTGAAGGACGCGCCGATCGAGGTGCAGACGCGGCTGGTGCTCGACAACCTGAAGGCCGTGCTGGCCGCCGACGGCATGACGATGGCCAACATCGTCTCGACCACCGTCTACATGAAGGACCTGAACGACTTCGGCAAGATGAACGAGGTCTACGGCACCTACTTCACCAACGTGCCGCCTGCACGCGCCACGGTCCAGGTGGCCAGGCTGCCGCGCGACGTGGCAGTGGAGATCGGCGCGATCGCGGTGAAGCCCTGATCGAACGGCGCAAGCGCAGCATGCGGTGCAAGCGGTGCGTAGGCCCGGCAGCGCCGGCCCGCCCCGCAACGCGGCTCAGGCATCACCGGGCCGCGCTGCTTCGACATGCCGCTTGAGCGAGGCCAGCGTCACCGGCAACCCCGCACGCACGTCAGCCCCGACCGTGCGGTCCAGCCAGCGGGCCAGCCAGCCCTCGAAACGCACGCGGTGGGTCACGTCCGCCGCGGTGCCGGCCGCCTCGATCACATGGTCGAAATGCATGCGCGACCCGAGCACCGGGCAGGTGACCGTGAAGCTGCGCCCCGGTGTCAGCTCGGTCACCACCATGCGCACCGGCAGCCCGCGGCGCGGCCGGAGGCGGCCCCGGCTGCCCAGGGCCAAGCCCTGGCCCAGATGCGCCTCACGCGTGTCCGGATCCCAGCGCGGCCAGCCGGCCACGTCGCCATAGACCTCGAACACCTGAGCGGCAGGTGCGTCAATACGGATGGAGCATTCGATTGTCGGCATGCAGCGCAGCATGCCTGATGGTCCCTCTGAGCGTCTTGAAGAAATCCGACACAGCAGGGGCCGGCGCGCGTGAATCGGCCGCCCGGCCTGTGCATCAGCTGCCGAAAAACGCGGGCGCCACCAGGCGGGCCGACAGAGTGGCTGACAGGGTGGCCGCCCCGGGTCTTGCTGGTGTGTCCGCCCCACGCGGTGATCCGCCGCGCAGGGTGCCGGGTGCGCAGCCCGCGAGGTCGCGGTACTCCCGGGACATGTGCGCCTGATCGGCGTAGCCTGCCTGCGCGGCCACATGGGCCAGCACGGCGCCATGAGCCGCCTCGCCAGCGGCCGCGGCGTCGATGGTGCAGGTGCTGCCGTGCAGGCGCATCAGCCGGTGCAGCAGCTTCGGGCCGACGCCCAGCTCCGCCTGGCAGGCCCGCTGCCATTGGCGCTCACTCCAGCCGCCCGGTTGCAGTGGCATGCGCCGGCCCGCCTGAACAGCCGCATCCAGCTCATGCCGCCACTGCGCCAGCGCGCCGGTGAAGCGCCGGGCCGTGGCGCGCTGTGTCGAACGATCGAGCCGCCTGGCCACATGGGCCATCAGCGCGGCAGCCAGCGCCGGCGCGGACGGTGCCTGCCGGGTTGGCCCGGCTTGCCATCGCCCGGGATCGTCGTCGACGCCCCAGACCGCCAGCGGCACGGCCCCGTCACGAAAGACCGACGCTGCCTCACCCGTCCACATCGGCAGCACGCTGGCGCGGCACAGCACCGTGGCCACCCGGCCCGGGCCATGGGCCCACAGGCCCTGAGCCTGGGTCAGCGGCCCGCCGCCGAGCACGGCAGGCAGCGCCCCCGCGTCGCGGGTGTCGCCGATGTCGCCGATGTCGCCGATGTCGGCATGCAGGCTGCCCTCGGCCACCACCGTCAGTGTGGCCAGCGCATGCGCGGGCACCGGCACCCAGTGCGGGCCCGGCGAGCGGAACCGCCACACCACCACGCCCAGCACCAGGGGCTGCAGGCCGGCCGGTGCGGCGTGCCAGGACACGTCGACGTCGAGGGGAGTGGCGCAAGGCATGGGGCGCTCAGGCAGTCGAGGCCCCGATTTGAAACTGCTCAGCCCGCTGGCGCAAGCCGCGCAATTGCGCAACCAGCGCAGGCGCATCGAGCCGGGCCGCGTCACCGTGCAGCAGGCCCCATGAGCGCAGACGTGCTGCGTGATGAGCCGCCTGGTCGATCAGCCAGTCGGCCCGTGCCAGCGTGGCGGGGGTGCAGGTCTGGCCGCTCAGGTCGTCGTCGAGATCGGCCTGGTGGGAGCGCCAGCCCTCCTTGAGGTACAGGGCCTGCGGGTCACTGCGCAAGGCGTCGGCCCAGTCGGCCAGGATACTGTCGAGCCAGCACAGCACGGTCGGCGCCGCGCCGCGCGCGGCCAGGTGTGCCCTGAATTCGGTGAAGGAGTCATGGGCCACGGTCTTCATCAGGCGGAAGGCATCAAGCGCCGCATCGATGCCGTCGTGCTGCTCCAGGCGCAGCAGCCAGCCGAACAGGTTGCGGGTCTCGATGCGCTCGGCATAGTGAAAGGCCGGCACGTCATCACCTTGCCCGGCCGTGTTGAACTGGGTCAGCGGGTCGTAGCGGTACATGTAGCCGAAGTCGAACAGCCACAGCTGCCGGCCGTCGTCGAGGATGTTGCCGGGGCTGAAGTCCCACTCGAACAGGCCCCGCTCGCACAGCGTGCGGCCGTGGCCGTACAGCTGGCGCAATGAGCGTTCGTCGAAATGCTCGGGCCGCTGCCCGTCGATCCACGGCGAGACGATCAAGCCCTGGTGCAAGGAGCCATACCACGGCGCAATGAGGCCGGGCAGGTCGGCACCGCGCGCGCGGCAGGCCGCGATCTCGGCGTGGCACAAGAGCTCGTTGACGAACGAGGTCTGTCCGTCGAGGTTGCGCACCAGGCATTCGGGCCGCGCCTGCTTGACGGCCAGCACGCCGGCTGCCGTGCGCAGCTTGTAGACGACAGCCGTGAGGCCGCCTGCGCACACCTGCTCCACGCCGGGCGAGGTCGGCGTCAAGGCCTGCAGCGTGGCGGGGGCCACCGGCAGTTGCGCCGCATCGCCCACGACCAAGTCCTCAGCCTGGCGCAGGCGCTGAAGGGCGGACTGCTGCCGCCGGGCATCGAGCGTGATCATCGCAGTACGGCTCCGTCGAAACGATGCCGCGGATTCTGCGCAGCCCCCGCGCCGCGCGCATCCACCGCGCGGGGTGGAGGCCCCGCCCCCTGGCTCCACCTGGGCGAGCTCGGCTATCATGCGCCAGCCGTGTCATGACGATGCGGCGCGCGTCGCTCGGACGGTTCCGGGCGCTGACGTGAAGGAACCTCATGACTGCCTCTTCAGGCAAGCGCCGCTTTGCGCGCATCGATCGCCTGCCCCCCTACGTCTTCAACATCACGGCCGAGCTGAAGCTTGCCGCCCGCCGCCGTGGCGAGGACATCATCGACATGAGCATGGGCAACCCCGATGGGGCCACGCCTGCGCACATCGTCGCCAAGCTGGCCGAGGTGGCCCAGCGGCCCGATACCCACGGCTATTCGGCCTCCAAGGGCATCCCGCGGCTGCGGCGCGCCATCAGCCACTGGTACCGCGACCGCTATCAGGTTGACATCGACCCCGACACCGAAGCCATCGTCACCATCGGCTCCAAGGAAGGCCTCTCGCACCTGATGCTGGCCACGCTGGACCGGGGCGACACGGTGCTGGTGCCGGACCCGAGCTACCCCATCCACATCTACGGTGCAGTGATTGCCGGGGCCGACATCCGGTCCGTTCCGCTCGTGCCGGGCGTGGACTTCTTCGCCGAGCTGGAGCGCGCGATCCGCGGCAGCTACCCCAAGCCGAAGATGATCGTGCTGGGCTTTCCGTCCAACCCCACCGCGCAGTGCGTCGAGATGGACTTCTTCGAGCGCGTGATCGCGCTGGCGCGCAAGCACGACATCCTGGTGGTGCACGACCTGGCCTATGCGGACATCGTGTTCGATGGCTGGAAGGCGCCGTCGATCATGCAGGTGCCCGGTGCGAAGGAGGTTGCCGTCGAGTTCTTCACGCTGTCCAAGAGCTACAACATGGCCGGCTGGCGCGTGGGCTTCATGGTGGGCAATGCCGACCTCGTGGCGGCACTGGCCCGCATCAAGAGCTATCACGACTACGGCACCTTCACGCCGCTGCAGGTGGCCGCGATCGCGGCCCTTGAAGGCGACCAGCAGTGCGTGAAGGACATCGCCGCCACCTACCAGAGCCGGCGCGACGTGCTGGTCAAGGGCCTGCACGAGGCAGGCTGGCCGGTCGAGCGACCGAAAGCCTCGATGTACATCTGGGCCCGCATCCCTGACACCTACCGGCACCTCGGTTCGCTCGAGTTCGCCAAGCTGCTGCTCGAGCGGGCCAAGGTGTCGGTTTCGCCGGGCATCGGTTTTGGTGACCACGGCGACGACCACGTGCGTTTTGCACTGATCGAGAACGAGTCGCGCATCCGCCAGGCGGTGCGCGGCATCAAGGCGATGTTCAAGGCCGACGGGGTGACGGCAGGCCCTGCTCCAGCCGGAAGCTCAGCGTCGTGACATAGGACGCGAGGTCGTAGCGCTGCCCGTCACGCTCGGCACCGCTGCGGTCGGTGTGCTTGACCTCGACCGCATACAGGCCCTGCCACGGCAGCGCGATCGTGAAGCGGCCGTCCTTGTCGGCCGTCACGCCGCGCGACCAGCCCGATTCGGCCACCACCTCGACCTTGGCCTCGGCCAGGGGCTGGCCCTTCCAGATCACCGCAAATTCGCCGGGCTGGCCGGTGGGCACCACGTCGAGCGTGAGCCGGGCCGGCTGGGCCTCGAAACCGTTGATCCAGCGTGCAGCCGGCACCCAGATCCCGCGTCCTGCGACCTTGTCGCCTTCCTTGCGGTCGAAGGCCGGGTAGCCCGACTCCTGTGCCACCAGTGCCTCGCCGGGCCCGGCTCGCCCGGCGATCGCGATGCCGTTGGCCTCGCGCGTGGCCGCCAGTTCACGCGACTCGCCGCGCGGATCGATCAGCCGGGCCTGCGGTTTCGTGAACTTGTCGAGCAGGCCGGGCGAGCTTTCGCGCAGGTTGTCGCCGAACTCTCCGAAGTACAGGCGCGCGCCTCGGTTGTCCTGCTCCAGCCACACATGGTGGGCCTGCGCGGCAAGTGGCGCCATCGCGGTGGCCAGCACCAGCAGGCGGTGAATGACGGGTCGGAACATCTTGCTTCTCCTGTGGAATGGATGGGGTGTGATCGGGGTCCGTGGCAAGCGCGGCGCTGGCCTCACAGGCGCCACTTGAGCGCCAGCGTGACGTTGCGCGGCTCGCCGTAGTTCGGGTAATCGAGGTTGGCCCAGTAGGCCTTGTCCAGCGCATTGCGCACGCTCAGCGTGGCCTGGACGTGGTCGCTGATGCGGTAGTTGAGATGCAGGTTCACCAGCGCATAGGACCCCTGCTTGACCGTCACGCGGCCCAGCGTGGGGTGAGGAATGTTGAAGCCCAGCACCTTGCTCTGCCAGTTCACGCCACCACCCAGGGTGAAGCGGCTGAGCGCACCGGGGAGTTGCACGCTCGTCGACAGCTGCAGGTAGTTCTGCGGCAGGTTGGCGTAGATCAGGTCGTTCGCATGACGCTTCACCGACACATGGGTGAAGCCGCCCTGCACGAACCAGCCGGGCCGCACCTGGCCACTCAGGTCGAACTCGATGCCGCGGCTGCGCGTGCCATCGACACCGATGAAGGCCGAGCTGCCGTCCGGCAGGGAGTTGTCGGGCTGGGTGCTGTCACGCACCGCGAAGTTGTCCTGGCGCGTCTGGAAGATCGCCGCCGAGGCTTCGATGCGACCACCGAGCAGGGCGCCCTTGATGCCGGCCTCGAGGTTGCTGCCCTCCACCGGAGCGAGCAGGTTGTTGTCCTTGTCCTTGTTGTTCTGCGGCTTGAACACACTGGCATAGCTGCCGTACACCGACCAGGCCGGCGAGATCTGGTAGCTCAGGCCAAGAAAAGGGGTGACCTCGTTGTCGACCTTGTAGGCCCCGGTGGTGCCGGTGTTGGCGCCAGAGGCGTTGAAGTTGTCGGTGCCTGTCTTCCAGGAACTGATGCGCACGCCCGTGATCAGGGCCAGCGGATCGCTCACGCGCCAGCGTGCATTGGCATAGACCCCCTGCTGCTCGGTGCGCGCCACACGCGACGCGCCGGTGCGCCGGTAGCTCAGGCCCGGGATGTCACCGTCCCAGGCCGTCAGGTCGGGAATGACGTAGCTCCAGCTTGACACCGATGACAGTGTGGGAGAAAACGACCGCAGTTTCGAGGCATCGGCGCCCACCACCAGGTCGTGGCGGCGGCCGAACAGCTCGAACGGCCCGGCAGCATGCACGTCGACGGCATCCAGCGTTTCTTCCGTCTGCCCCACGGCGGCCAGGAGCTTCATGCCGCCGCCGTTGACCGGGTCCGGAAAGCCGCTGCCGTAGACACGTTCGCTGATGAGGTCGCCCTGGGTTCGATTGAGCTGCGCCTTGAGCATCCACGTCTCGCCCACGGCCTGCTCGAGCTGCAGGTAGGCCGTGCCGGACTCGCGATCCCAGCGCGTCCAGCGCGGCGAGAAGCTGGTCGAGCGAGGCAGCCCGGCCAGGGTGCCGTCCGAGGCAAAGCGCGGGATCGTGCCCCAGATCGCGCCCTGGGGGTTGTTGTCCTGGCTCTGGTAGCCGAGCGTGACGGTGGTGTCAGGCGTAAGGTCGGCCTCCAGCGCCGCCAGCCACGCGAGCTTGTCCTCGCGGTAACGGTCGCGGAAGCTCTTGCGGTCCTGGGCCGCGACCACCATGCGGCTGCGCCATCGCCCGTCCTGCGTGAGGGGCAGGTTCAGGTCCGCTTCACCGCGGAGGTAGTCCCAGGATCCGGTCGTCACGGCAGCCGATGCCGCGAGCTTGCGCCCGGGCCGCTTGCGTTGAAGATCGACCACGGCCGAGGGCACGCCAGTGCCGGTCAGCACCCCATTGGCGCCGCGCACGACCGACACGCGCTCGTACAGCGCCATGTCGTACTCCTGGTTCGTGCTGCCGCTGTAGGTGAGCATGCCGTCGACGCGGAAGTCGGTGATCTGGAAGCCGCGGGCGAAGTACAGCGGGCGCTGCGAATCGTAGAAGGTGACGTTCACGCCGGTGATGCCGGACATCACGTCATTGATGCTGAGCATCGTCTCCTGGTCGATGCGCTGGCGATCGACCACACTGACCGACTGGGGTGTCTCCCTGCGCGTCATCGGCAGCCTGGTCGCGGTGCTCTGGCGGGCCCCGGTGACGACCACCTTCTGCAGCGTGCCTTGTTCAGTGTTGCTGTCGCTTGCAGGGGTGTCCTGTGCAAGCAGCGGTGGCGCGGTCAGGCCAAGGCAGACGCCAAGGCACAGGCTCAAGTTCAGGGCAGGCGTGCGCGCAGGCCGATGGCAGGCAGCCGCCACGGCGCGGTGTTGGAACTTCTTCACGGCATCTCCAGGGTGCGGGGCAGAGGCAAAGCCCGGGAGACACGGCCGCGCATGCGGGAGGCGGCCTACCTGGCAGGCCGCCTCGCTGCGGTCGATGCTCGACACGCCACCCCGCACACCGCACCGGGTCTCCGGGCAGGCGATCTGGGCTCGCAGGCTGGCTGTGGCTGGCGCGAAGCTCCGGCCCGGTGGCGCAGCGTCAGTCTGACGCGCCAGGCGGGCTGGTTGATCGGAGCCGGATTCTATTGCGAATGATTCTCAAATACAAGAACACGCGGCAGGGCGGGCAGGCCTCACGCCGGCGGGCGTGGCACCCCCTGCAGAAAGTGGTCGCGTGCCGGCAAGGGCCCGTCCGCCTGCCACACGGCATGCAGTTCGGACGGCGGTGTGGGTTGATCGAACGGCCGGTAGGCGACACCGGCCATGCCTGCGCGCCGCAGGGGCGCGGGCACCACCGACACCCCCATGCCCTGCGACACCAGCGACACCACCGACAGCCAGTGCCGCACCTCGTGGCGGATGCGCGGGTAGTAGCCCTGGGCCTCGCACATCTCGACGATGCGCTGGTGGTAGTCGGGCGAGGCCTGGCGCGAAAACAGCACGAAGCCTTCGTCGCGCAGCGCGGCCAGCGCCACCTTGCGTCGGCGCGCCAGCGCATGGCTGGCCGGCAGGCAGCACAGAAAGGGCTCGCTCTGCACGAAGCGTGTCGTCAGCGCCGGCGGTACGCGGCGGGTGTGGATGAAGCCCAGATCGAGCTGGTCGTGCATCAGCGCCTCGACCTGCTCCTGCGTGTTCAGCTCGCTCAGCACCACCTCGATGCGCGGCTGCCGCTGCTGGAAGGACTCGAGCCAGCGCGGCAGGCCACGGTACAGGGCCGAACCCACGAAGCCCACCCGCAAGCGTCCGACCACCCCCGCCTCGACCTCACGGGCGAGCAGGCAGGCCTCGTCAGCCCGCGTGAGCAGCACACGCGCCTGATCGAGAAAGGCGCCCCCCGCGTGAGTGAGCCGCACGCCCTTGCTGTCGCGATCGAACAGGCGCGCGCCGACGATGACCTCGAGCTGCTGGATGCTCAGCGACAGCGGCGGCTGCGTGATCGCAAGACGCCGGGCCGCCCGGCCGTAGTGCAGCTCCTCGGCCAGCACGCAGAAGTAGCGCAGATGGCGAAACTCCAGTCTCATGGTCGCTCCATGTCGCTGCCCGCACGGCCAGTGACGATACATGGCACATATCGACGCAGCCAGAAACTGAATTGGACGCAAATCGTTGTGACTTCGATACTGGGTCCATCCCTTGGAGGCCCGCCATGTCGATCTCACCCCGCCTGCAGACACCCGCCACCGACCATCCGGTGCCCGACCGCCGCGGCGAGAACCTGTACACCACGGACCCCGACCTGGACCGGCTGCTGCCGCTGTACATCGGCGACACGCTGCACCAGCACCTGCGCCCGCACCTGGTCGAGCTGGGCGAGCTGGCCGGCACCACGCTGGACGACCTGGCCTCGTTGGCCGATCGCCACCCCCCCACGCTGGAGCACCGCAGCCGTGACGGGCGCGACGTGCAGCGCATCGTCAAGCACCCGGCCTATGTCGAGATGGAGCGGCTGGCCTTCAGCCGATTCGGCCTGGCGGCCATGAGCCACCGCGGTGGTGTGCTGGGCTGGCCGGACCCACTGCCGCCAGCGGCGAAGTACGCGCTGAGCTACCTGTTCGTGCAGGCCGAGTTCGGACTGTGCTGCCCGCTGTCGATGACGGACTCGCTCACCCGCACGCTGCGCCGCTACGGCGACCCGGCGCTGGTCGAGCGCTTCCTGCCGATGCTGACCACGCAGGACTTCGACAGCCACTTCCAGGGCGCGATGTTCATGACCGAGCAGGGCGCCGGCTCGGACATCGCCGCCACCACCGTGCGCGCCACACCCACCGGCGACGGCCGCTACCGCCTGCACGGCGACAAGTGGTTCTGCTCCAACCCCGATGCCGCACTGGCCATGGTGCTGGCCCGCATCGACGGCGCACCCGCCGGGCTGAAGGGTGTGTCGCTGTTCCTGCTGCCGCGCACCTGCGACGACGGCAGCGCCAACGCCTATCGCATCATCCGCCTGAAGGACAAGCTCGGCACCCGCTCGATGGCCAGCGGCGAGATCCGCCTCGAGGGCGCGCAGGCCTGGCTGGTCGGTGAGGCCGGACGCGGCTTCCAGCAGATGGCCGACATGGTCAACAACTCGCGGCTGTCCAACGGCATGCGGGCGGCCGGCCTGATGCGCCGCGCGTGTGGCGAGGCCCTGTTCGTGGCAGCGCACCGACGGGCCTTCGGTCGCCGCCTGATCGAGCTGCCGCTGATGCAGCGGCAACTGCTCAAGCTGCTGCTGCCTACCGAGCAGGCCCGCACGATGGTGTTCCAGACCGCCGACGCCCTGCGCCGCAGCGATGCTGGCAACACGCAGGCGCACGCGCTGACACGCATCCTCACCCCGCTGCTGAAGTTCCGCGCCTGTCGCGATGCCCGCAAGGTCACCGCCGACGCGATGGAAGTGCGCGGCGGCTGCGGCTACATCGAGGAATGGAGCGATCCCCGGCTGCTGCGTGACGCCCACCTCGGCTCGATCTGGGAGGGCACCAGCAACATCGTGGCACTGGACGTGATGCGTGCGATCCGCCGCGAGGCGTCACTGCCGGCGCTGCAGGCCCATCTGCTGGGTCAGCTGGCCGACACCCCGGTCCACCCGCAGGCGCGCGCGGTGTTCGAGCGCACCGTGCACCGAACGTGCGAACGCGCCGCGGCCGTTGCCGAGGCCGGGCCGTCGGGCGAACACGGTGCCCGCCAGGCAGCGTCGGCGCTCTATCACGTGACGTCCGCCTGCGCGATGGCCTGGGAGGCCGGCCGGCTCAGCCAGGCCCGCCGCATGCAGCTGGCGCAAGGGGTGCTGCGCCAGCGGGTCCTGCCGCATGACCCGCTGGGCGACAGCG
>CAMLSD010000009.1 GCA_946482595.1 uncultured Comamonadaceae bacterium | reverse complement strand
TGGCCGGTGCAGCCTTCTTCGCCGGTGCGGCCTTCTTCGCCGGTGCGGCCTTCTTCGCCGGTGCGGCCTTCTTGGCCGGTGCGGCCTTCTTCGCCGGTGCAGCCTTCTTGGCCGGTGCGGCCTTCTTGGCCGGTGCGGCCTTCTTCGCCGGTGCTGCCTTCTTGGCCGGTGCGGCCTTCTTCGCCGGTGCAGCCTTCTTCGCGGGAGCGGCCTTCTTCGCGGCCGGTTTCTTTGCAGTTGCCATTACGTTTCTCCTTGATCAAGTTGCAAAGACCACTGCGTCGCTCGATACAACGCAGTCATCCACCGCCCATGGACTATCTTGGAGAGACGCCTGGTTCGGTGAATCGGGGTACACGCCTCGACGACGGCTTCTGGCGCTCGTCAGGCAGGTGCCTGGCGAGCAGTCTGTTCGTTCGAGACCTGTGAATCTGCTTGATCCTTTCTTCATGACCTGCGAAGCGCAATGGCCCCGACGCTTCAATCCCAGGACAACGCGCCGCCGGATTGGTACTCCAGCACGCGGGTCTCGAAGAAATTGCGTTCTTTCTTCAGGTCGATCATCTCGCTCATCCAGGGGAACGGGTTTTCCTCGTTCGGGAAGAGCTCTTCCAGGCCGATCTGCGTCGCGCGCCGATTCGCGATGTAGCGCAGATAGCCCTTGAACATCGATGCGTTCAGACCCAGCACGCCACGCGGCATGGTGTCTTCGGCATAGCGGTACTCGAGTTCGACCGCCTTCAGGAACAGCGCCTTGATTTCCTGCTTGAACTGCGCCGTCCACAGGTGCGGATTCTCGAGCTTGATCTGGTTGATGAGGTCGATGCCGAAGTTGCAGTGCATCGACTCGTCGCGCAGGATGTACTGGTACTGCTCGGCCGCACCGGTCATCTTGTTCTGGCGGCCCAGCGCCAGGATCTGCGTGAAGCCGACGTAGAAGAACAGGCCTTCCATCAGGCACGCGAAGACGATGATGGAGCGCAGCAGCGTCTGGTCGGCTTCGAGCGTGCCGGTGACGAAGTTGGGGTCCATGATCGCGTCGATGAACGGGATCAGGAACTCGTCCTTGTCGCGGATGGAGGGGACTTCGTTGTAGGCGTTGAAGATCTCGCCTTCATCGAGGCCCAGCGACTCCACGATGTACTGGTAGGCGTGGGTGTGGATCGCTTCTTCGAAGGCCTGGCGCAGCAGGAACTGGCGGGCCTCCGGGGCGGTGATGTGCCGGTAGGTGCCGAGCACGATGTTGTTGGCGGCCAGCGAATCGGCGGTGACGAAGAAGCCGAGGTTGCGCTTGATGATGCGGCGCTCGTCTTCGGTCAGGCCGTTGGGGTCCTTCCAGGTCGCGATGTCGCGCGACATGTTGACCTCTTGCGGCATCCAGTGATTGGCACAGGTGGCGAGGTACTTCTCCCAGGCCCACTTGTACTTGAACGGCACGAGCTGATTGACGTCGGTCTGGCCGTTGATGATGCGCTTGTCCGCAACGTTCACGCGACGCGCGGTCGAGGCCTGCGCGCTGCTGTGCGAAGCGACGCCGGCAGGAGGCGTCGAGGTGTGGACTGACTGGAGCTGGGGCTGCACGTGAGCGGCCGAGGACACCGAATGTTGGGGCGACAGGGGCATGGCCCGCGCTTCACTGGAGAGGTTCGGCGCGATGCTCGTCGTGTGTGATGCAGAGGGACTGGCTTCTTCTTCCCAAACCAACATGGTGGACTTCCTGTGGATATGAATTATGAGAGTGTTGTGTTCAAACACCAAGCACTTCTTGACATCGGCGCCGTGAACCTGTTGCCGTTGTGCATCGTCTGATCGCTCACTTGCGTGTGCACTTGCGTGTGCACTCGCAGGTGCATTCGCATGCGCATGTCGGACGCGCTGTCGACACACGCAATGCAGGCTCGCGATCGCTGCGTGAAGTGCCCGGTGATCGTGTCGTGATGAAGGCCGCGAACAGGTCCGGCATCGGCCCGGTTCGCGTCCGCGGCATCACTGACAGGCTTCGCAGGTCGGGTCGTCGATCGCGCAGAACTTCACGTCGGTGGCTGGCGTGGAAGCCGCTGTCATCTGCGCCTGCGCCGCTGCCGCTGCGGCATCGAGTGCCGACACGCCGCCACCGCCACCTTGCATCGGCACGGCATTGAGCTGGCCGGTCTTCACGGTGGACTTCTCGGCATGCGTGGCGCCCACGGTGCGCAGGTAGTAGGTGGTCTTCAGGCCACGCAGCCAGGCGAGCTTGTAGGTCTCGTCGAGCTTCTTGCCCGAGGCACCCGCCATGTAGATGTTGAGCGACTGGGCCTGGTCGATCCACTTCTGGCGGCGCGCGGCGGCTTCGACCAGCCACTGCGTCTCGACCTCGAAGGCCGTGGCGTACAGGTGCTTGAGCTCTTCGGGCACACGGTCGATTCGGCGCAGCGAACCGTCGAAGTGCTTGAGGTCCATGACCATGACGTCGTCCCACAGCCCGAGCTTCTTCAGGTCACGCACCAGGTACTCGTTGACCACGGTGAACTCGCCGGACAGGTTGGACTTGACCGACAGGTTGCCGAAACACGGCTCGATCGAGGCATCGACACCGATGATGTTGGAGATCGTGGCCGTCGGCGCGATCGCCACGCAGTTGGAGTTGCGCATGCCGTGCTGCGCGATGCGCTGACGCAGCGCATCCCAGTCGAGCGTGCGGCTGCGGTCGACTTCGACATACCCGCCGCGCTGCTCGGCCAGCAGGTCCAGCGAGTCGATCGGCAGGATGCCACGGTCCCACAGCGAGCCCTTGTAGCTGGAATAGCGCCCGCGCTCGGCGGCCAGTTCGGTGGAGGCCCAGTAGGCGTAGTAGCACACGGCTTCCATCGAACGGTCGGCGAACTCCACGGCCGCGTCGCTGGCGTAGGGCAGGCGCAGCTGGTACAGGCTGTCCTGGAAGGCCATGATGCCCAGGCCGACCGGACGGTGACGCAGGTTGGAGTCGCGCGCCTTCTTCACCGCGTAGTAGTTGATGTCGATGACGTTGTCGAGCATGCGCATGGCCGTCGACACGGTCTTCTTCAGCTTGGCATGGTCGATGCCCCCGTCCACGATGTGCTGGGCCAGGTTGACCGAACCCAGGTTGCACACCGCGATCTCGCCGTCATTGGTGTTGAGCGTGATCTCGGTGCACAGGTTGGACGAGTGCACGACACCGACATGCTGCTGGGGCGAGCGCACGTTGCAGGCGTCCTTGAAGGTGATCCAGGGATGGCCGGTCTCGAACAGCATCGAGAGCATCTTGCGCCACAGGTCCACGGCACGCAGCTTCTTGTACAGCTTGATCTCGCCGCGGGCCACCTTCTCTTCGTAGCGGGTGTAGGCCTCCTCGAACTCGTGGCCGAACTTGTCGTGCAGGTCGGGGCAGGTGGCCGGCGAGAACAGCGTCCATTCGCCGTTTTCCATCACCCGGCGCATGAACAGGTCGGGGATCCAGTTGGCGGTGTTCATGTCGTGCGTGCGGCGGCGGTCGTCGCCGGTGTTCTTGCGCAGCTCGAGGAACTCCTCCACGTCCAGGTGCCAGCTTTCCAGGTAGGCGCAGACCGCGCCCTTGCGCTTGCCGCCCTGGTTGACCGCCACGGCCGTGTCGTTGACGACCTTCAGGAAAGGCACCACCCCCTGACTCTTGCCGTTCGTGCCCTTGATGTGCGAGCCCAGCGCACGCACGCGGGTCCAGTCGTTGCCCAGGCCGCCGGCAAACTTGGACAGCAGCGCGTTTTCCTTGATGGCCTCGTAGATGCCGTCCAGGTCGTCCGGCACGGTCGTCAGGTAGCAGCTCGACAGCTGCGAGCGGCGCGTGCCCGCATTGAACAGCGTGGGCGTGCTCGACATGAAGTCGAAGCTGGACAGCACTTCATAGAACTCGATGGCGCGGGCCTCGCGGTCGATCTCGTTCAGCGCCAGGCCCATGGCCACACGCATGAAAAACGCCTGCGGCAGCTCGATGCGCTGTTCATTGACGTGCAGGAAATAGCGGTCGTAGAGCGTCTGCAGGCCCAGGTAGTCGAACTGCAGGTCGCGATCGGCCTTCAGTGCCTCGCCCAGACGGCGCAGGTCGAACTGCAGCAGCTTCTCGTCGAGCAGTTCGGCATCGACGCCGCGCTTGATGAAGGTCGGGAAGTACTCGGCGTACCGCTCGCCCATCTGCTCGTGCACGACCTCCTCGCCGAGGATCTCCTTGCGGATGGTGTGCAGCAGCAGCCGGGCCGTGACACGCGTATAGCCCGGATCCTTTTCGATCAGGGTGCGCGCTGCCAGGATGGCGGCCTTGAACACTTCGTCGATCGGCACGCCGTCGTACAGGTTGCGCTTGGTCTCGGCGAGGATGGGCTCGGGCTTGACGTCGGCGCCCAGGCCGGCGCAGGCCGATGCGATCAGCGACTGCAGGTGGCCCATGTCCAGCGGCACACGGTGGCCGCGGTCGGTGACCGTCAGCACATGTTCGCCCACCGGGGCCTGCTGCTGCTCGGTCTGGCGCGAACGCTCCTGGGCGCGCCGCTCGCGGTACAGCACATAGGCCCGGGCCACTTCGTGATGGCCGCTGCGCATCAGCGCCAGCTCGACGTGATCCTGCACGTCCTCGATGTGGAAGGTGCCGCCGCTCGGGCGCGAACGCAGCAGCGCACGCACCACACCTTCGGTCAGTCCGTCCACCGTCTCGCGCACGCTGGCGGATGCGGCACCCTGGGTGCCATGCACCGCCAGGAAGGCCTTCATCAGCGCCACCGCGATCTTGTTGGGCTCGAAGGACACCACCGCACCGTTGCGACGGATGATCTGATAGGCGGCGTAGGCCGAGGCTGCGGCCGTGACCGGTCGGCTCTCTGCGGCGCCCAGGCTGCCTGCTGCCTGCGATTCGGTGCGTGTGGCGATGGTCTGCATGAATTCCCCTTCTGTGTTCGTACTGCGAATGACGCTGTGGATCAGGCTCGTAGCCTGCTGACTGGAGCCGGCGCTGTGCCGCCTCCCGCCTGGATCGGATCTGCCCGCGTGGTGGATGCGTGCAGGTCGCGCTCGCTCAGGAGCGACTGCCTGCCGGGCCACCGCGGCCGGGCTCCACATGGCACCGGCCTTTTTTGCGAGGGCGCGAGGATACCACGGCAAAACACTATATCTAGCGTGCCGCACCTGTTCAAGCGCTATCGCTAGTGTCCTTGCCAAAGGCGATGACGATGCATGCGCAACGGCCTCCGGTATCCGGATGTGTCATGTCCGGCACAGCTGCGCGGCAGGCCGCGCCATTTCGCGCTGTGCTTGCGGGAAGTCGCACCAGTGCTGGATTTGCAGGCGAAGCCGTCCTGAAACCCGCGTCAATCGGTGCTGTGCGAATTCAGTACGCGAGCGTGCCGCGCCACCTCCGGCGGCAACACGCACGGGTGATGCGCTCAAGTGGCTGCGCGTGAAGAGGGAAAACACCGATCCGGCCAACCGAGCGCAAGCCGCACGGCAGCCCAGTCGAAGGCCGCCCCAGGATCCTGCTTGCGCCCGGGGGCCACATGCTCATGCCCCCGTACGTGCTGGATGGGATACCGCTCGCGCAGCGCCTTCAGCAGATCACACAGCCGGTGGTACTGGACCGGCGCGAACGCGTGCCCCTCCAGGCCCTCCAGCTCGACGCCGATGCTGTAGTCATTGCAGTTGTCGCGCCCTTCGAACGAGGATCTCCCGGCGTGCCAGGCACGCCGGTCGCACGAGACGAACTGCAGCAATTCGCCGTTGCGCAGGATCACGAAATGCGCCGAGACCTCGATGCCCCGGATCTGCTCGAAGTAAGGATGGGCGTCCCAGTCGAGGCGATTGGTGAACAGCGACTCGATGTGCGTCCCGCCATGGTGGCCCGGCGGCAGGCTGATCGAATGCACCACCACGAGATCGATGCGCGCATCGGCAGGGCGCTCACCGAAGTTCGGCGACGGCACGGCGCGCGCAGCACCCCACCAGCCGTCGTGTGTCCAGCCCGGCCCGCCGGCCGGCTCAGGCGTCATCGTGCTCGCCGGTGCCCTCGGGCTCGACCGCCACGCCGTGCTCGGCCACCAGCACACCCAGCCGCGCCATGCGGTAGCGCATCTGGCGCAATGACAGCCCCAGACTTGCGCCCGCGGCCGTGCGATTGAAACGGTGCTTCTCGAGGGCACGCACGAGGATGTCGCGCTCAACTGCATCGAGATAGGCCACGAGGTCGGTGGGCAATGGCGCTGGAGCGTTGCCCGGAGCGGCCGCCTGCGCGCCGGCGCGTGACGATGCGCCGCCCTGCCCTGCACCGCCCGGGATGCGTGCAGCGTCATGCGCGTCGAGGTCCTGGCCAGCCGAGTCACTGAAGGCCAGGTCCGGCAGGCCGAGGTCGGCCCGCTCGATCCAGTCGCCGCCGGACAAGGCGACGGCACGGTGCAACAGGTTCTCGAGCTCACGCACGTTGCCCGGGAAGGGATAGCGCATCAGGTGGTCGAGCGCTTCGGCGCCGAGCTTGGGTGGAGGCCACACGCCGGCGTCCTGGGCAATACGTTCGAGCACACGCTCGCAGATCAGCGGCAGGTCTTCGGCCCGTTCGCGCAGGGCCGGCACGCGGATCTGGATCACGTTCAGACGGTAGTACAGGTCCTGCCGGAACCGCCCGCCCTGCACCTCGGCGGCCAGGTCCTTGTGGGTGGCGCTGACGATGCGCACGTCCACCGGCGTTTCGCTGACCGCACCCACCGGCCGCACGGCGCGCTCCTGGATCACGCGCAGCAGCTTGGACTGCATCGACAACGGCAGGTCACCGATCTCGTCGAGGAACAGCGTGCCGCCCCGCGCCGCCTGGAAGAAGCCTTCACGGTCTTCATTGGCGCCGGTGAAGGCTCCCTTGCGGTAGCCGAAAAATTCGGCTTCAAGCAGTTGCTCGGGGATGGCCCCGCAGTTGACGGCAATGAAAGGCTGGGCACGACGCGCACTGCTTTCATGGATGGAGCGTGCAACCAGCTCCTTGCCGGTGCCGGACTCGCCCTGCACCAGCACGGGCGCCATGCTGCGTGCCACCTTTTCGATCAGCTCGCGCACCTGCTGCAGCGCGGTCGAACGCCCCGCCATGCGATCGAGGGAGCCGGCTGCACCGGTGACCATCACCGCCGGAGCGGCCGCCCGCACGCTGCCCCGGGTGGCGGCCGGGCTGCTGGGTGCCACCGCTCCCACAGGTGCGGGTGCTGCCGGCGGTGCGGCAGCGGCCGGCCGGCCCAGCGCCGACGCAATGACCGCACGGAACTGCTTCAGGTCGACGGGCTTCGTGAGGTAGTCGTAGGCGCCGGCCTTCAGGGCCTCGACCGCGTTTTCGGGTGAGCCGAAGGCGGTGATCATGATGGTCTTCTCGCGCCGGCCGGCCTGCTCGAGGCGGCGCAGCAGGTCCAGTCCGTTGCCATCGGGCAGGCGCATGTCGGTGATGACCGCGCTGTAGGTGCGATCACGCAGACGCGCCCAGGCGTCCTCGACGGTGCCCGCGGTCTCGACGTCGTATCCCTCGCGCAGCAGCGTGAGCTCATACAGGGTACGCAGATCGGGCTCGTCGTCGACGACAAGCAGGCTGTAGTGGGATGCGGAAGTCATCGGGCCAGGTTCAGGCTTGCTTCGGGGGTCTCGAGCGGCTCGCGGTGCATCATCACGAAGAACTCGTTGCGCGCCGCGTGGGCCTCCCCGCGCAGGCGATAGTCGATCGTTGCGCCATAGCGCTCGCACAGTTCCTTGCAAATATACAAGCCCAGGCCCGTGCCCCGGCTGCGCGTCGAGAAGAATGGTTCGAAGAGGTAACGCTCGACTTCGGGCGGGATGGGTGCGCCGTCACTGGCCACG
Organism: uncultured Comamonadaceae bacterium; assembly: GCA_946482595.1. The sequence continues at coordinate 67,393 of CAMLSD010000009.1, read as the reverse complement.
CTGAGCAGCACGAGCGCGTCGCCATCGGCGACCAGGCGCAGCTCCACGCTGCCCGGCTGGCCCGAGGCGTGTCGATAGGCGTTGTCGAGCAGGTTGACGAGCACACGACGCAGGTGCTCGGCATCAAAACGCACGCCCAGCGCCTGGCTGGGCAGATCCACCCGCAGCGGGCTGCGCTCGTCCAGCGGCAGCCGCGCGGTGCGGGCCCACTCGCTGCAGCTTGCGCCCACCAGGGCTGTCACGTCGATCAGTTCGGCATGGATGGGCGGGCCGCCGGGGGCCACCTCCATCACGTCGTCCACGATGCGCTTCAGCCGCTCGACGTTGTCGGACACCATCTGCGTGAGCCGCTGCTGCGTGGCGGACTGCGCATCTTCGGCCATCAGCGCATTGGCCTGCGAGATGGCCGCCAGCGGGTTGCGGATCTCGTGGGCAATGCCCGCCGAGATGCGACCCATCGCCGCCAGCTTCTCCTGGCGGATGCGGGCCTGCACGTCACGCAGGTCTTCGAGGAACAGCACGCACAGGTCTTCGGCGTGCTGGGTGTCGCGTCGCCGCGTGAAACGCATGCGCACGCGCAGCGCCCGGGGTTCGCCGCCGGCAAACGGCAGCACGATCTCCTTGCCGGCCGTGGGCCATTCGCCACGCTCGAACGCCTGACCGACAGCCGCGGCCAGCGGCGCCCAGGCCGGATGGATCTGCAGATACCGCAGCGGAACGACCGTGCCATCGTCATCGGCCAGCAGGCGCCGGGCCGCCGGGTTGAAAGCACGCACCCGCTGGCGCCGATCGACCACCAGCACGCCTTCCTGGAGTTCCTCGATCACGAGCCGGTTGAGCTGAGCCTGCTGGCGCGCGAGTTCGAGGCCGCCCTGCGCCGCGACCTCCTGGCGCGCGAGGCGCCCGGCCATTTCGCCGGCGAGGAAGGCCACGACAAAGTACCCGCTGCCGATCAGTCCCGCCTGCGTCATCAGGCTGCCGAGGTCGCCGCCCTGCGTGGCGCCGAACCAGGCGCTGCCCAGCAGCAGCAGCGCGACCAGCGCTGCCACGCCCAATGCCGCGACACGGCGGGTCAGCACGCCGGCCATCAGCACCGGCACCGCCATCAACGGGGCATAGCTCAGCCCCGTGCTTGGCGCCAGCAGATGCAGCGCACCGAACATCGCCACGTCGATCGCAATGGTCATCAGCCAGTCGCGGCGGCGCAGCCGCACGGTCGGGACAGCCGACTCTGCCGGCCGGGCCCAACGTGCACGACCCCAGACCAGCGCCGTGAGCACGGCATAGATCACGCAGCCAGCCAGAGCCGGCAGCACACCGGGGTTGCCGAGCACATAGGCCGTCAGATGCGCCCCCATCAGCACGATGCCGACCGCCAGGCGCGCCCCGAGGAAGGCGCGGTAGATGCGCTCGAAGGACGCCTGAGGCGAGCCGAGCAGCTTGCGCGCCTGGCGCGTCAGGAAGCGCGAGTCGTTCGACGTGGGCTGGCCCCAGTTTGCGTAGCCGGATTCTTCGGTCTCGTCGTCGACCTGGGTGTCCTGCGCCACGCCCAGAGCGGCAAACCATGACTCCGGGGACGCCGCTTCCGGAGTCGAAGGGGGTGCTGCGGACGCACCGGTGCGCCGGTCCGACGCGCGGCGCCCGCCACGGCGATCACCGCCCTTGCGTCGTTCGACCCGTGCGTCTGCCATGCTGCCCGACCCTTCAGCGAGGGCCCGCGGCGCGGTGCGCCTCGCTGCAGTAGGGACGCTCCTGGGAGTCGAACAGCGCCTCGGGTGCGGGCAGGTGCATGCCGCAATGGGCACACGCCAGCATCTGCTGGGGCACGCGGGCCTTGCCCGAGGGCGGCTGCGGCCGGGTGGGCCGCGCCTGTGGCCCGCGTCCTCGGCGGATGAACCACACCACCAGCACCACGACCAGCACCAGCACCAGATATTTCGCCATGGATGTGAGGAGTCAGGAAAGAACGGGAGTGGGCGTCGGTGTCATGCACCCACCCGCTGCAGCACGACCTCGAGCACGAAGCGTGAGCCCACATAGGCCAGCAGCAGCAAGGTGGCGCCGGTGTAGATCCAGCGGGTGGCCATGCGGCCGCGCCAGCCGAAGCTGCGGCGCCCCGCCAGCAGCCCGGCAAAGACGATCCAGGCCAGCACCGAGAAGATGGTCTTGTGGTCCCAGCGCCAGGGCGTGGCGAACCACCAGCCCAGCACCAGCGCCGCGGTCAGCACCACAAAGCCAGCCGCCACGAAGCGGAAGGTGAGCTTTTCCAGGCGCAGCAGCGGCAACCCCAGCGGCGTGGGCGCCACACGGCCGCGCTGGCTGCGCATCTGGCGTTCGGCATTGGACAGCAGCGCGGCATGCAGCACGGCGGCGCCGAACAGGCCGTACGACGCAATGCCCAGGATCCAGTGCAGCGGCATCCAGGCCGACGGCAGCTGGGTCCGCACCTCACCGGGGAAGACCAGCGCCAGCCCCACCGCACTGATGCCCAGCAGGGCCAGCGTGCGCCTCACGCCGGGCAGGGGCACGAAGCGGCTCTCGACGGCATAGACGGCCAGCACGAGCCACAGGGTCATCGACAAGGCCGGTGCGAAACCGAAGCGGGCCCCCTGGCCGGTGGTGCCGACGCCCGAGGTTTCCACCGCGATCGCCAGTCCATGCGCCAGCCAGCCGACCAGCAGGGCCCAGTGCAGCGCGTGCGCCGCGCGCTCGTTGCGCACGAGCGCCGCCGCATACGCCGCCAGCGCCGCCAGGCTGGCCGCGACGATCAGGACAGGTTGTGCCATCACCGAGGCCATCATGGCCTTGCAGACCCGGAAGATAGAATCATCCGCACAGTGTACTTTCGCAAGGCCGCCGCTTCCCCGGCGCTCCCCATTCATGGCCTCCACTCTCTCCGATCGCCTGTCGCGCCTGGTCAAACAGATGCGCGGCCAGGCCCGCATCACCGAAAGCAACGTCCAGGACATGCTGCGCGAGGTGCGCATGGCCCTGCTCGAAGCCGACGTGGCCCTGCCCGTGGTGCGCGACTTCATCACACGGGTCAAGGACAAGGCGCTGGGCCAGGAGGTCGTGGGTTCGCTCTCGCCCGGCCAGGCACTGGTGGGCCTGGTCCACAAGGAACTCACCGCCACGATGGGTGCGGGGGTGAGCGACATCAACCTTGCGGCGCAGCCGCCGGCCGTGATCCTGATGGCCGGCCTGCAGGGCGCCGGCAAGACCACCACCACGGCCAAGCTGGCCAAGCACCTGATCGAAAAGCGCAAGAAGAAGGTGTTGACCGTCTCGGCCGACGTCTATCGACCGGCGGCCATCGAGCAGCTCAAGACCGTCACGCGCGCTGCCGGGGCCGAGTGGTTCCCGTCCCAGCCGTCGGACAAGCCGGTGGACATCGCCCGCGCCGCGATCGACCATGCACGCCGCCACTACTTTGATGTGCTGCTGGTGGACACCGCAGGCCGTCTGGCCATCGATGAAGCGCTGATGGCCGAGATCCGCGAGCTGCATGCCGTGCTGAACCCGGTCGAGACGCTGTTTGTCGTGGACGCCATGCAGGGTCAGGACGCCATCAACACGGCCAAGGCCTTCAAGGAAGCCCTGCCGCTCACCGGGGTGGTGCTGACCAAGCTGGACGGCGATTCCCGCGGTGGTGCCGCGCTGTCCGTGCGGCAGGTCACCGGCGCGCCGATCAAGTTTGCAGGGGTGTCCGAGAAGATCGACGGCCTGGAGGTCTTCGACGCCGAACGCCACGCCGGGCGGGTGCTCGGCATGGGCGACATCGTGGCCCTGGTCGAGGAAGTGCAGAAGGGCGTGGACCTGCAGGCAGCGCAGAAGCTCGCCGACAAGGTCAAGTCTGGCGAGGGCTTCGACCTCAACGACTTTCTGGGCCAGATCTCCCAGATGAAAAAGATGGGCGGGCTGGCCGGACTGATGGACAAGCTGCCCAGCCAGATCGCCGCCAAGGCCGGCCAGGCCGACATGGACCGCGCCGAACGTGAGGTGCGTCGCATGGAAGGCATCATCAATTCGATGACCGCCCTGGAGCGCCGCAAGCCGGAGCTGATCAAGGCCAGCCGCAAGCGCCGCATTGCCGCCGGCGCAGGCGTCCAGGTGCAGGAGGTCAATCGCCTGCTCAATCAGTTCGAGCAGATGCAGGGCATGATGAAAAAGATGAAGGGCGGCGGCCTGATGAAGATGATGAAGCGCATGGGTGGCATGAAGGGCCTGCCCGGCATGGGTCGCTGATTGCGGGCCGCACTGCGCAACGCAGGTTGACCCGTCGCAAGGCGCAGGGTAAGGTTTGTAGTTGTCCTTCACTTACCTGCGACACACCGCCCATGGAAGAACTCTGGCCACTGCTGGCTGTTGCTGCAATTGCACTTGTCGGTGTCGGCTGGTTCCTGCGCCGCAAGCCGCCGGTGGTCCCCGCCCGCTCGGGCAAGCGTGGCTCGGAGGGGCTGGACACCCTGATGGCCTGGCACCCGCAATCCACACGCATCATGACGGCGCACGAGCGCCAGGCCTTTCGCCTGCTGCGCAGCGCCCTGCCTGATCACGTGATCCTGGCGCAGGTGCCGCTGGCCCGGTTCATCAAGGTGCCCACTCGCCACTCGTACGCCGAGTGGCTGCGCCGAGTGGGCCAGCTGTGCGCCGATCTGGTCGTGTGTGACGCCGACTCCCAGGTGCTGGGCATCGTCGAGGTGCGTGCACCCAAGGGCCAGGAAAGCGAAAAGTCGCAACGCCGGCATGCGCGCATGGACCGCGTGCTGCAGACCGCAGGCATCCCGCTGCAGATCTGGACCGAAGGTGAACTGCCATCCCCGATGGCAGTGCGCGAGTCGTTCGCCCCTGTCGCGGGCCTATCGACTGCCGCCGGCGCCGGCCGCCAGACCCCCGAAGGCCGCGCCGCCGACATGCCGGCGCGCCCGGGTGCAGCGCCTGGCCAGGCGTTTGAACCCACCGAGGCCGACGAGGACTGGCCGCAGGAACAGGATCCTCCGCCCTCGACCTGGTTCGACGACCTCGACTCCGGGCAGGTCCCGCTCGATCCGTCTCGCTCTACGACAGCAGCGCCTGGGCGAACTCGCGAGCGTTGAAGGTCTGCAGGTCTTCCAGCTTTTCGCCCACGCCGATGAAATAGACCGGCACCGGGCGTTCGCGCGCGATCGCTGCCAGCACCCCGCCCTTGGCCGTGCCGTCGAGCTTGGTGACGATGAGCCCGGTGAGCTGCAGCGCGTCGTCGAAGGCCTTCACCTGTGACAGGGCGTTCTGCCCGGTGTTGCCGTCCACGACCAGCAGCACCTCGTGCGGTGCATCGGGCTGGGCCTTGCTGATCACCCGCTTGATCTTGCGCAGCTCTTCCATCAGATGGAGCTGCGTGGGCAGCCGCCCGGCGGTGTCGGCAATCACGACATCGCAGCCGCGCGCCGCGCCGGCGGTGACGGCATCGAAGGTCACTGCGGCCGGGTCGCCTCCCTCCTGGCTCACGATCTCGACGCGGTTGCGGTCAGCCCAGACCGTCAGTTGCTCACGGGCAGCCGCACGGAAGGTATCGGCCGCGGCCAGCAGCACCTTCTGATCGGCATCGGCCAGGTGGCGTGTGAGCTTGCCGATGCTGGTGGTCTTGCCCGCCCCGTTCACGCCCACGACCATCATCACCGTCGGTTGATGCCGGCCGATGGCCAGCGGCCGCTCCAGCGGCTTGAGCAGCTCGGTCAGGGCATCGGCCAGCAGGCCCTTCACCGAGGCCGGGTCGGTGGCCTTGCTTTCCTTGACCCGCCGGCGCAGGTCGTCGAGCAACTGTTCGGTGGCCTTGACCCCGGTATCGGCCATCAGCAGGGCCGCCTCCAGCTCTTCGTACAAGGCCTCGTCGATCTGGGTGCCGGTGAAGACCTGCGCGATGCTGCTGCCGGTCTTGCGAAGCCCCTGCTTCAGGCGGTCCAGCCATGAGCGCCGCTCCGGGGGGGCAGCTTCGGGCGGTGGGGGTGCGACAGCCGGGTCGGAGCGCAAGGCTTCGCTCACGGCAGGGGCCGCGGCGGGCCTTGAGGCCGGTGCCACGCCCGCGGTCGGCACCGGCGGTGGAGCGGCCACCACCGGCGCCGTCCCGGGCGTACCCACGGGGACGGACGCGTTGGCTGGCGGCTCGGCGGGCGCCGACGGAATGACTGCGGCGGGTGCCTCGACAGCTGCTGGCTCGGGCGCTGGCACAGGCGCCGGGGGGGCGGGCTTTTTCTTGAAGAAACTGAACATGGAGGATCCGTTGCAAGCTGCGATTCTAGAATCCGGGCCGTGCGACCTCCCAAAGCCCCCTCTTCGACCGCTTCAGCGCCTCGCCGTGCCCCCCACGAGGTGCGCATCATCGGTGGCCAATGGAAGCGCACGCGCCTGCCCGTGGCCGATCGCGAAGGCCTGCGCCCCACGCTCGACCGGGTGCGAGAAACCCTGTTCAACTGGCTGGGCCAGGACCTCACCGGCTGGCGCTGCCTGGATGCCTTTGCCGGCACGGGAGCGCTCGGGTTCGAAGCCGCCTCGCGCGGCGCACAGGACGTGGTGCTGCTCGAGCGGGACCCGGCGCTGGTGCGCCAGCTTCAGGCCACGGCTGAGCGTCTGTCGGCTTCGATGGTGCACGTCGAGCGGGCCGATGCGCTCGTGTGGATGGATCGGGCCGAGGCCCGGTCGGTGCCGCCCTTCGACCTGGTGTTTCTCGACCCGCCCTTCGACGCCGACCTGTTCGACGCCGCCGTGCGGCGGGCCGCCTGCCTCGTGGGCGAAGGGGGTCTGGTGTATGTCGAATCGGATCGGCTGCTGGACACCGCGTCGCTGCAGGCACTGGGCCTGGAGCCCTTGCGCGAGGCCCGCGCCGGGGCGGTGCACTTCCGGCTGCTGCAACGCCGCTAAACTGCCCCCATTGCCATCCCGCACTGCACCATGACTCCGACCCGCAGCATCGTTGCCGTCTACCCCGGCACATTCGACCCGATGACCCTGGGGCACGAAGACCTGATGCGCCGTGCCTGCGCGCTGTTCGACCGCCTGATCGTGGCCGTGGCCGCCGGGCATCACAAGCGCACGATGTTCTCGCTCGATGAGCGCCTGGAGATCGCCCGCGAAGAGGCCCGCCCGTATCCCAACGTCGAGGTCATGCCGTTTCGCGGCCTGCTGCGCGACTTTGTCGTGGCACACGGCGGCCGGGTGGTCGTGCGCGGGCTGCGGGCCGTCAGCGATTTCGAATACGAATTCCAGATGGCCGGCATGAACCGCCAGCTCATGCCTGAGGTGGAAACCGTGTTTCTCACACCCTCGGACCAGTATCAGTTCGTCTCCGGCACCTTCGTGCGCGAGATTGCCATGCTCGGCGGTGATGTTTCCAAGTTCGTGGCACCCTCGGTCCTGGCGCGGCTGCAGGATCGCGTGCGGCAGGAGTCCTGAAGCCTGCCCCCCTTGCCCCCGCCCGTCCACTGCCCTGACGCGCCGAACCGGAAGTTCCCATGGCCCTGCTCATCACCGACGAATGCATCAATTGCGACGTCTGCGAACCCGAATGCCCCAACCAGGCCATCTCGCTGGGCGTCGAGATCTATGAAATCGACCCCCACAAGTGCACCGAGTGTGTGGGCCACTTCGATGAGCCGCAATGCGTGCAGGTCTGCCCGGTCAGCTGCATCCCGATCAATCCGGCCTTCCGCGAAAGCCGCGAGGAGCTGATGGCGAAGTACCAGCGCCTGCAGGCCGGCCAGGGGCAGGCCACCCAGCCCGCCACACCCGATGCCGCACCATCGGGCGAGACCGGCTCAGGCCGCTGAGCCCGCCGGCGGGGCCGGTGCGTCGGTTCGTGGCGCCGGCGGCTTTGCGTGCACCTTGCGCATTGCCGACGTCATGTCACCGCGCAGCAGGGCCTCCAGGGCCGGCAGCGAACGCTCGATACCGGCGTGCAGCAACCCCAGTTCGGCGGCCGGCGGCTTGCGCAGCACATAACCAGCCACCTCGGTGCGCACGCCCGGATGCCCGATGCCCAGCCGCAGGCGCCAGAAGTCCGGACTGCCCAGCTGGGCAGCGATGTCCTTCAGGCCGTTGTGTCCGGCATGCCCCCCGCCCTGCTTCATCTTGATCTGCCCCGGCGGCAGGTCGAGTTCGTCATGGACGACCAGGATCTCCGACGGTTCGATCTTGAAGAACCGGGCCAGTGGCGCCACCGACTTCCCCGAGAGGTTCATGTAGGTCTGGGGCTGAAGCAGCCACACCGGCGTGTCGACCCCGGGCACGGGCCGGTTCACGCGGGCCACGAGCCCGTGATACGCGCGATCAGGGACCAGGCTCGCCCCGAGCTGGCGCGCCACGGCGTCGATCCACCAGAACCCGGCGTTGTGGCGGGTCGCTTCATATTCCGTGCCCGGGTTGCCCAGGCCGACAAGGAGACGAATCATGGTGCGGAATTATCGGGGCATGCGGGGTGTGCGGCCCGTCCACGCGGCGCAGACCGCTGGCGGCCGGCTCGGGTCGCCGGGGCACGCAGGTGGGATGCACAAACAGCAAGGCCCCGCATTGCGGGGCCTTGCAGAACCGCGTCACGCCAACCCGGAAGGTCAGCGTCGCGCGAGGTTCACTTCTTGCCTTTGCCCTTGGCCGGGGCAGGTGCCGGAGCAGCCACCGGTGCAATGACTTCTTCGACCGGCTCGACCACGGTTGCCACGACCGGGTTCGGCTTGCCGTGGGTCACAACCTTCACGCCGGCCGGCAGCGTCAGGTCATTGACGTGCAGCGACTGGCCCTTGGTCAGGTTGCCCAGGTCGACTTCGAGGAACTCGGGCAGGGCTGCGGCCAGGCATTCGATGCGCAGCTCGTTGACCACATGGCTCACCAGGCACTTGTCCAGCTTGACGGCCGGGGAGTTTTCTTCGTTCTTGAAGTGCAGCGGCACGCGCTTCACGATGCGGGTGGTGTTGTCCACGCGCTGGAAGTCGATGTGCAGGACCTGCTGCTTGTACGGGTGCATCTGGTAGTCACGCAGGATGACCTTTTCGCTCTTGCCGGCGACTTCCATGTCGAGCAGCGACGAGTGGAAGGCTTCCTTCTTGAGCGCGTGGAACAGCGCGTTGTGATCCAGTTCGATCATCTTGGGCTCACCGGCCCCGTAGACAATGCCAGGCACCTTGTCGGCGCGGCGCAGGCGGCGGCTCGCTCCGGTCCCCTGCAACGTACGCTCGAATGCGACGAATTTCATTCATCTCTCCATCTAGATTGGCGTCCGCGACCAGACGCAACATGGGCCCGGACGGGCCCGCAAGGGGCAGCGCTGAAGCACTGCCGGATCCGGATCAGAAGTTGTTGTTCTGCTCCGAGAACAGGGACGTCACCGACTCACCGTCAGAGATGCGGCGAATGGTTTCTGCAAACAGGAAAGCCACCGACAGCTGGCGGATCTTCTTGATCGGCTGAGCCTCGCTGGACAGCGGAATCGTGTTGGTGATCACGACTTCGTCGAGTTCGGAATTGCGGATGCGCTCAAGCGCCGGGCCCGAGAACACCGGATGCGTGCAATACGCATACACCGACTTCGCACCGCGCTCCTTCAGGACTTCGGCCGCCTTCACCAGCGTGCCCGCGGTGTCGATCATGTCGTCCATGATCACGCAGTTGCGGTTCTCGATCTCGCCGATGACATGCATCACCTCGGACACATTGGCCTTGGGCCGGCGCTTGTCGATGATGGCCAGGTCGCAACCCAGCTGCTTGGCAAGCGCTCGGGCCCGCACGACACCACCGACGTCGGGCGACACCACCACGAGGTCTTCGTAGTTCTTGCTCTTCAGGTCCGACAGCAGGACCGGCGAGGCATAGATGTTGTCGACCGGGATGTCGAAGAAGCCCTGGATCTGGTCGGCATGCAGGTCCATCGTGAGCAGCCGGTTCACACCGACGGCTTCGAGCATGTTGGCCACGACCTTGGCCGAGATGGGCACCCGGGTGGAACGCGGACGGCGGTCCTGGCGGGCATAGCCGAAATACGGAATCACCGCGGTGATGCGCCGAGCCGAAGCACGCTTGAGGGCATCGACCATGATGAAGAGCTCCATCAGGTGCTCATTGGTCGGTGCGCAGGTGGGCTGGACGATGAAGACGTCGCGGGCGCGGACGTTCTGCTGGATCTCGATGGCCACTTCGCCATCGGAAAAGCGACCTACCGATGCCTGACCCAGACCCACGCCGAGATGGTTGGCGATCTCCTGGGAGAGGGCTGGGTTGGCGTTACCGGTGAACAGTACGGTGTCGGACAACATCTTCCTCTCCGTCGAGAACTACCAAGTGCAAACGCGCGTGCTGCGCCTAAAACCAGGGAACCTCTGGATCGTCATTCGTGGCGGAATGCCGATCCAGAGGTTCCTGAGAGATTTTGGCAGGGGAGGAAGGATTCGAACCCTCGAATGTCGGAATCAAAATCCGATGCCTTAACCGACTTGGCGACTCCCCTACACAGGCCACCGCTTGCGCGTCAGCCTATAAACGTCGCATCAGCTTGCAGCCCAACCCCACAAGGGCAGACGCTGCAGACTGCGACACATGCGACCTTGCCACCCTTGAACCCGCCATTCGGCAGGGAGCGCATCAAGCGCTTCGGGCAACGGGTCGTCTGTGCCGATTCTTGCAAACACCGCGCTGCCCGAACCCGTCATGCGGCTGTTGCCGTAGCGGGCTTGCAACCACTGCGCGGCCTCTGACACATCGCTGCAAAGTGCCTGTGCGGCAGCTTGCATGTCGTTGCGCCCGAAGGCTTCACACCGGTTGCTTCGACCAGTTTGCTGATCGTTTTGATCAAGCGCTGCAGTCTCTGCAAGAAAGACCGCGAGTGTAGCAGCTTTTGTGTCGCGTACCAAGAGGGGGCTTTGAAAAATCGACGCCGTGGGCAGACTCGCCCCGGGCTTGAGCACGGCAAACCGCATCGGCGGCAGGTCGATCGGCGTGAGCCGGTCTCCGATGCCCTCGACCCAGGCCGCCTTCTCGCCCAGGAAAAACGGCACGTCCGCGCCGAGTTGGCGCGCCAGGGGCTGCAGGCGGGCCAGCGGCCAGTCAAGCTGCCACAGGCGATTGAGCGCCAGCAGCGTGGTCGCCGCGTCGGAGCTGCCGCCGCCCATGCCGGCACCCCAGGGCACCTGCTTGTCGATGCTCAGGTCCACGCCCAGGTTGCAGCCGCTGGTGTGCTGCAGCAGCCGGGCCGCGCGCAGGCACAGGTCGTCTTCAGGCAGGCTCGGCCCGAGGTCGTGGCGACGCAGCAGGCCGTCGTCGCGGCGTTCGAAATGCAGCGTGTCGCACCAGTCGATCGGCACGAACACCGACTGAAGGTCGTGATAGCCATCGGCTCGCCGGCCCAGGATGTGCAGGAACAGATTCAGCTTGGCCGGCGCCGGCACGTCATACAGGGCCTTCACGACGGATCGACCTTGGCGCGCACCGTCACGACGGGGGGCGTACGGCGCGTGGCGACGATCAATCCATCGGCCGCCTGGGCCACGTCGACCTGCCAGCCCAACTGGACAAAACCCGGGCTTTCGCCCGCCAGCGCCTCGCTGGGTGCACCCGGCCAGGGTCGGGCCCGCAGCCAGTCGAACAGGGCCGCCACCGGCAGGGTCTCGCCGATCATCTCGTAGGTGAGCGCATCGAGGTCGGTGTACTCGCGCACCTGACCGTCGGCCTGCAGCCACGCCGACCCAGGCTGCCACCGTGCCACAGCCATCAGCGTGCCCAGAGGTGACGACAGGCGCAGCTCACCGCTTGCGGGTTCGCCCAGCAACTCGAACACCGCTGACGAAGATCGAACCGGCTCGCCTGGCTGGACCGGATCGATGCGCACCGCCAGACGCCCCGACATGGCCGAAGACAGCGGCGCCGAAGCCTCGGGCAGCCGCGAGGCGCAGCCCGCAGCGAGCATGCAGGCCCCGACCAGCACCAGGCGGCGACACCAGGCGCGCAGGGTCATCACAGATCCACCTTGAGCCGGGCCAGGGTTTCCTTCAGCACTTCATTCGCAGCGTCGCGATCGCGGGCCTCGCGCCAGACCTTGCGTGCCTCGTCGCGCCGCCCGAGCACCCACAGCACTTCACCCAGGTGTGCGCCGATCTCGGCATCGGGCCGGGCCTGGTAGGCCCGCTGAAGGTGGCGCAAGGCCGACTCCGGCATGCCCAGCCGGAATTCGATCCAGCCCAGGCTGTCGATGATGAAAGGCTCGTTCGGCGCCAGCGTCAGCGCCTTCTGCACGAGGTCGCGCGCCTCGTCGAGCCGCTGGCCCCGGTCGGCCAGCGTGTAGCCCAGCGCGTTGTACGCATGGTAGTGATCCGGCTTGAGCGCCATCACGCGGCGCAGCAGGCGCTCCATCTCGTCGATGCGGTTGATCTTCTCGGCCATCATCGCCTGCTCGTACAGCAGGTCGACGTCGTCGGCAAAGCGCTCGTTGGCCTGGCCAAGCACGCGATAGGCCTCGTCCCACTGCTTGACGTCACGCAGCAGGCTGGACTCGGCCAGCAGCTTGGCACGTGCATCCTGGGGCTCGCGCTCGGGCACCTTGCGCAACAGCTCGCGGCCCGCGTCGAGTCGCCCCTGCTTGGCCAGCAGCGAAGCACGGCGCAGCTGCACGCTCAACGCGCTGTCGGCATTGTCGATGCGCGAAAGCCACTCCTCGGCCCGCACGAAATCGCGCTGGTCCTCGGCCGCCTGGGCCATCAGCAGGTAGGCCTGGGTCAGGCCTTCGGCGCGGTTCATGCCGCCGGCCTCCTCACCTGCACCGGCGGGGCGGGTGTCAGGCTGGGGCTGGGCCTGGGCCAGGTCGAGGTAGCGCTGCAGCGCCTCCTGGGCGGCGCGCGGCTGCTTCAGCTCGATGCGCAGTGCCCCGAGGCTGAGCCAGGGCTGAGCCACTTCCGGCTCGAGCCGGGTGGCGGTTTCGAGCTGCGTCGCAGCGTCACCATAGCGCTGGCTGGACACCAGCGTGCGCACATAGGTGAGGCGGATGGCGTTGCCCTTGGGATTGGCCTGCAGGTAGTTGCGCACCGTGTCTTCAGCAGCCGGCAGCAAGGACATCAGCTCGAGCGCGAGCAAGGCCGGGCCTTCGGCGGCCGCATCGGCACGCTGGGCCTGCTGGGCCAGCGCCAGCGCGCGTTCGGGCTCCTGGGCCGACAGCCGCATCCGGCCGGTGGTCACCAGCGCCGCCACGCGCGTGTCGGCCTGGGTGGTGTAAGGCAGCAAGGCCTGTTCGATCACACCGGCGAGGGTCTTGCGATCGGCGGCGCGCGCAAAAAACCGCGGCAGCGTGGCGATCATGCCGGCCCGCTCATCGGCCGGTGTGCTGGCGACCAGCGCACGCAGCGGCTCCAGCGCCTCGGCGGTGCGATTGAGCCCGACCAGCAACTGCGCGGTGAAGCGATGCGCCTCGGCCGACACCGGGAGCGCCGTGCGCCAGGCCTGCGCCGCGGCCAGGGCCTGCTCGCCGGCACGCGCCTGCAGGGCGATCTCGGTGGCGCGGCGGAACAGCCGCTCGTCACGGGTCTTGCGCGCACCGTCGAGCAGGATTTCATAGGCCGCGCCGGCATTGCCCGAGCGCAGTTCCATCTCGCCGATCAGCAGCTGATAGAACATCGACGCGTCGAGGTCGGAGTTCTCGACAGCGCCGCTGGTCACGCCCGGCTCGACCGCTGCATGGACCTGTGGGGCCAGCCCGGTACCGGCCAGCATGGCGGTCAAGGCAAGCAGACGGCGAAACGGGGCGGCAACGGGCATGAATGACTCCTTGACTGCGTCTGATTCTACGCAGCGCCCATAATTCCCTTCATGCCTGAACTGCCCGAGGTCGAGGTCACCCGCCTGAGTCTTGCCCACCGCATCGAGGGGGCCCGCGTGCTCGACGTGCGCCTGGGCAAGCCGCTGCGCTGGCCGCTGGGCTGTGACCCGGCCAGCCTGCGTGGCGCCCAGGTCGGCGCCGTGTCGCGCCGCGGCAAGTACCTGTGGCTGCCGCTCGACGACCAGGGCCTGCTGCTGCACCTGGGCATGTCCGGCTCGCTCAGCTTTGCGCCGCTGGCCCCGCCGCCCGGCCCGCACGATCATTTCGACCTCCACACCGATCGCGGTGTGCTGCGCCTGCACGACCCGCGTCGTTTCGGTGCGGTGGTGTGGTCGGCCTCACCGGCGGCCGACCCGGCGCGCAAGCTGCTGGCCGGGCTGGGGGTCGAGCCGCTGGAGGCCGGTTTCACCGGGGCGCTGCTGCACGAGCGCTTCAGGGGCCGGCGGGTGGCCGTCAAGCAGGCGCTGCTGGCCGGTGACGTGGTGGTCGGTGTGGGCAACATCTATGCGTCGGAGGCGCTGTTTGCCGCGGCCATCGACCCGCGCACGCCGGCCGGGCGCATCAGCCGCGCGCGCTGCGACCGGCTGGCCGAGGCGGTACGCAACACCCTGGCGCGCGCGGTCGCGGTGGGCGGCTCCACGCTGCGCGACTTTCGCGACGCCAACGGCCACAACGGCGAATTCCAGCTCACGGCCCAGGTCTATGACCGCGCCGGGCAGCCCTGCCCGCGCTGCGCCGCACCGGTGCGGCGCATCGTGCAGGGCCAGCGGTCGACGTTTTTCTGCAGCGGCTGCCAGAAACGTTGATCCGCCGCATGGCACCGTTCATGCCGGTGCAATGACAAAACCGTGAAATCCGGCGCCACCTGCGGCCAGCACCGGCGGCCAGGGGAACCACCATGCGCTACCATCCGGTCACCAGACGGGCGGTCTGTTCGTGCAATCGTGCACGCTCGTGCGGCCGGATCGGCCCACTCGCGCACAAGTGGTTACAAACTCCCGCCCCAACGCACCGACGACGACCCCCTCGCCCACCTCCTGCTGCAGTCCATGGCCCAGTCCTTTGCCCACAAGCTCGATGCCCTGGGAGCCTGGCGTGCCGGCCTGGAGCTGCAGTTCCAGGAGCTCGCCCGCTTCCTGTTCGACCATGACCTGCTGGACGAACCCGCTTCCGAGCTGCTCGATTCGCTGCGCCAGCGCCTGGCGGGCGACAAGCTGGTGGTGGCCTTCGTGGCCGAGTTCTCGCGCGGCAAGTCCGAGCTGATCAACGCGATCTTTTTTGCAGATACCGGCCGGCGCATCCTGCCGGCCACACCGGGGCGCACGACGATGTGCCCGGTCGAGTTGAGCTACGACCCCGACGAGCCGCCCTCGCTGCGCCTGCTCGACATCGACACCCGGCTGCAGGGCCAGTCGCTCGGCGAGCTGCGCGAGCAACCCACCGCCTGGCGCCACACCCCGCTGAACGTGCGCCGGCCCGACCTGCTGGCCGAGGCCCTCACCCAGGTGATGCAGACCCGGCAGGTGTCGGTCGACGATGCCCGCAACCTCGGCTTCTGGAGCGACGACCACCCGCAGGACAACCCGCCGCTGGACGACACCGGCCTGGTCGAGGTGCCCGCGTGGCGGCACGCGATCATCAACTACCCCCACCCGCTGCTCAAGCGCGGCCTGGTGGTGCTGGACACCCCGGGCCTGAATGCGATCGGTGCCGAACCCGAACTGACGGTGAGCCTGCTGCCGTCGGCCCATGCCACGGTGTTCATCCTGGCGGCCGACACCGGTGTCACCAAGTCGGACCTGGCCATGTGGCGCGACCACCTCAGCAGCCAGCCGCTGGCGCGCTACGTGGCGCTGAACAAGATCGACACCCTGATCGACCCGCTGAGCCCGCCGGCCGAGGTCGAGGCCCACATCGCCCGCCAGCGCGTGCAGACGGCCCACACGCTGGAGATCCCCGAAGACCAGGTCTTCCCGATCTCGGCCAAGCAGGCCCTGGCCGGCCGTGTGACCGGCGATGCCGACGAACTGCGTGCCAGCCGCATCCTCGACCTGGAAGACGCGCTGGGCCAGCGCCTGCTGCCGCATCGCAAGGAGGTGCTGACCCGCACCGCCGTCGACGGCGCCGCCCAGTTGCAGACCCAGGTGGGTCGCCGCCTCGGCGATCGCCGCCGCCAGCTGGCCGAACAGTTGCTCGAACTGCGCGGCCTGCGCGGCAAGAACAGCGCCATCGTCGGCATGATGCTCAAGCGGGTCGAGGCCGAAAGTGCCGAATTCGAGCAATGCATCTCGCGCGTGCAGGCGATGCGCTCGGTGCACACCCGCATGCTCAAGGACGCCCTGCTCGGCATCTCGACCGATGCCGTGCGTCAGCACACCGAAGCGCTGCAGGACAAGCTGCGCTCGGCCATCCTGAACCTGGGCGCCAAACGGGCCTTCAGCGACATGTGCGCCCAGCTGCGCGCGATGCTCGAGGAAGGCCAGGTCAAGGGCAACGAGATCCACGACATGCTCGGTGCGTCGTTCAACAAGCTCAATGCCGAATTCGGTTTCGGGCTGGCGCTGCCACCGGCGCCCGACCTGTCGCGCTTCATCCGCGATCTCGACCTGATCGAGCGCAACTACATGCAGTACCTGGGCCTGACCCAGGCGCTGCGCCTGTCCCAGCAGCGCTTCATGGAACAGTTCCGCCGCATGCTGGTGTCCAAGCTGCGGGTGGTGTTCGAGGGTGCCAGCGGCGAGCTCGAACTCTGGAACAAGACCGCATCGGCCCAGATCGACTCGCAGCTGCGCGACCGCCGGCGCAACTTCAAGCGCCGTCGCGAATCGCTGGAACGCGTGCGCACCGCCAGTGACGAACTGGAATCGCGCCTGCTCGAAGTCGAATCCCAGGAAGAGCGCCTGCGCGGACTTCAATCCAGGCTGCAAGGCATGGTGGCCGAACTGCAGGCCCGTGCCGCGGGCCCGCTGGACCTGCCCGAAAGCGAACCCGGTGCCTCCGCCGCGGCACCCGCCCTCGCCTGACCCACCCTTGCCAGCCCTGCCCGAGTCGACCCGGCTGCACTTCGCGCCCCGGCTGATCGCCTGGCAGCGTGAGCACGGCCGCCATCGCCTGCCCTGGCAGGGCACCCGCGACGCCTACCGGGTGTGGCTGTCGGAAATCATGCTGCAGCAGACGCAGGTCGCCACGGTGCTGGACTACTACACCCACTTCCTGCAGCGCTTTCCCGATGTGCAGGCCCTGGCCGCCGCCTCGCAGGACGAGGTGCTGGCTGCGTGGGCTGGCCTGGGCTACTACAGCCGGGCGCGCAATCTGCACCGCTGCGCACGCCAGGTGGTCGAGCTGCATGGTGGTGTGTTCCCGTCGACCGCGGCCGAACTCGAGACCCTGCCCGGCATCGGCCGGTCGACGGCCGCGGCGATTGCGGCGTTCTGTCACGGTGAGCGGGTGGCCATCCTGGACGGCAACGTCAAACGCGTGCTGACCCGCCTGCTGGGTTTCGGCGACGACCTCGCCGTGGCGCGCCACGAACGCGCCCTGTGGGACCTGGCCACGGCCCTGCTGCCCGACCATGGCATCGAAGCCTACACCCAGGGCCTGATGGACCTGGGCGCCACGGTCTGCCTGGCACGCTCGCCGAGCTGCCTGATCTGCCCGGCGCAGGCGCTGTGCAGTGCACATGCCCAGGGGCGACCCGAGGCCTATCCAGTCAAGACCCGCAAGCTGAAGCGCACCCAGCGCGAGCACTGGTGGTTGTGGCTGGAACATGATGACCGCCTGCTGCTGCAGCAGCGCCCCGACAGCGGTGTCTGGGCCGGGCTGTACAGCCTGCCCGAGTTCGAATCGCATGACGCGTTGCACTCGACCATTGCCCCCTGGCAGCCGCAGGCCACGGCCTTGCCCAGCCTGCGCCATGTGCTGACCCACTTCGACTGGTTGCTGCACCCGGTGCATGTGCGGTTGACCGACCCGCCACCGGCAACCCTGCCGGTGCTGCCCGGGCAGTGGGTCGCCTATCGCGATCTGCCCTCACTGGGTCTGCCGGCCGCGCTGGTCAAGCTGCTGCGTACGCACCGGGGTTGAGGCGCCCACGCTGCGCGCCCCGCCCGCCGCTCACTCGACGATGCCCTTGCTCTTCAGGAACTGATCCACCAGTTGCAGGCGCACCTGGGGGTCGGGCAGTTCCATCAGCTTCTGGCGCGCTGCCACCGGGATGGGCAGGATCTCGCACCAGCGGTTGGCGATCCAGCCAGCGTCCTCGAAACGGTAGGGCTCCAGGAAGGGGTGCTGGCCGCGGTGCTTCATGGTCTGGATGGCATTGGCCAGTGCACGCGCCGTCCCGATGTAAGCCTCTTCGGGCAGCACCGACGGATCGGCTTCGAGCGGAGTGACCTCAGCGGTCCACAGGCCGTTGGGCTGCTGTTCGCTGTGGCCCAGTGCAAACCGTTGGGTGCCACGGCAGCGCACCTGCAGGATGCCCGACTGCGGGCTGTCGACCTCCAGCAGTTCGGCCATGCAACCGACCGGCTCGAATTCGACCGCCTCGCCCGCCTGCCGCACCTCGGTGCCACGGTTGAGACAGACCACACCAAACGGCTGCTGCTGGCGCAGGCATTCGGTGACCAGGTCGAGGTAGCGGGCTTCGAACACCTTCAGGCTCAGCAGGCCGTCAGGGAACAGCACCGATTGCAGGGGAAACAGCGGCAGCAACGAAGGCTCGAGGTCAGGGATCATGGACAGGGCCGGCCGCAGACCGGCCCGGGAGAACACGCCCTGCGAGCTTACCTCGCATCGAGCTCGCGGTGGCGGATCAGGGTCGTGCCGCGCGGTCGGAATCGACGCGCGAGCTGTTCGACACAGTACACCGACCGGTGCTGACCGCCGGTGCAGCCGATCGCCACCGTCAGATAGTTGCGCTGGTCCTGCTCGAACGAAGGCAGCCAGCGACGCAGGAAGGTCTCGATCTGCGCGAGCATCTCGGTGACCTCGGGCTGGTCCTGCAGGTAGTCGGCCACGGCCGCATCGCGCCCGGTCTGGGGCCGCAGCTCACGCATGTAGTAGGGGTTGGGAAGCACACGCACGTCGAAGACGAAATCCGCGTCCAGCGGCACCCCGTGCTTGAAGGCAAACGACTCGAACACCAGTGTCAGCGACGACGGTGGTGCCTCGACGACGTTCTTGATCCAGCTGCGCAACTGTGTGGGCCGCAACTCGCTGGTGTCGATCACGCCGGACTCCTGGCGCAGCTCGGACAACAGATCACGCTCCAGTTCGATCGCCTCCATCAGGGCATGCTGCGCATCCCCATCTTCGGTGACCTGGCTGGACAGCGGGTGCCGCCGGCGGGTCTCGGAGAACCGCCGCACGAGCGTGTCGGTCGAGGCGTCGAGAAACACCGACTTGATCGTCACCCCGCCGGCGCGCAGGCGTGCCATGGCCGGCAGCAGCAGGGGCAGTGACCGTGCGGTGCGCACGTCAGCGGCAATCGCCACCTTGGGCGTGAAGCGCGAGTGCTCCAGCGCCACGCAGCTTTCCAGCAGCTCGGCCGGCAGGTTGTCGACGCAGAAGTAGCCCGCGTCCTCCAGCGCATGCAGCGCCACCGACTTGCCGGAACCCGAGATGCCGGTGATCAGCACGACCTCCCGCACGACGTCGCGCAAGGCGGGGTCGATGCGGCCGGGAGGGTCAGGGATGTCGGGGTCGATCATGGTCGGCATCAACTGCGCCTGCGGTTGCGCGCGGCGGGTGGGGTGGTCGGTGTACCGATGGCCGGTGCGGCACAGGCCTCGGCGTCGTCGGCCTGCACGGCGGCGGCCAGCATCTCCTGGGCGTGCGCCAGGCTGGTGCCGGACAACTGCTGCCCGCCGAGCATGCGGGCAATCTCGCCGACCCGGCGTTCGCCGGTCACGCTGGCCAGCGCGCTGGTGGTGACGCCGTCGCGGCTGGCCTTGCTGACGACGAAGTGGTGGTCGGCACAGGCCGCCACTTGCGGCAGGTGGGTCACGGCCAGCACCTGGCGGTCGCGGCCGAGCTGCTTCATCAGGCGCCCCACCGTGTCGGCCACGGCGCCACCCACGCCGGAATCGACCTCGTCGAAGATCAGGGTGCCAGCCTCGCCCAGGCGGCTGGTCGTCACGGCAATGGCCAGCGCAATGCGCGACAGCTCGCCGCCGGAGGCCACCTTGGCCAGCGGACGCGGTGTGCTGCCCTCATGCCCGGCGACCAGGAATTCGACGGTCTCGGCACCAAAACTCTGCGGTGCATCGAGCGGCTGCAGGGCCACCTCGAAGCGCCCGCCGCCCATGCCCAGCGACTGCATCGCCTGCGTCACGGTGGCTGCCAGTTGCGGTGCCGCCTGGCGGCGCGCCTGGCTCACACTCCGCGCGGCCGCATCAAAGGCCTTGCGCGCCGTCGCGGCGGCCTGCTCCAGGCTGTCGAGGTCGGCCGCGGCATCGAGCTCGCGCAGCTCGGCCTTCCAGGCCTGCAGCACGGCCGGCAGCTCGCCCGGCGGGCGGCGGTAGCGGCGCGCCAGGCTCATCCAGGCCGACAGCCGCTCGTCGAGCTCCTGCAGGCGGTCGGGGTCGAGCTCGCCATGGCGCAGGTAACCGTGCAGGGTATGGGCCGCGTCCTGGAGCTGCGCCTGAGCACCCTGCAGCACCTCGATCACGTTGGCCAGCGAGGCGTCGTATTCGCACACCTCCTGCAGCCCTTCGATCGCCCGGCCGGTCAGTTCGTCGGCACTGGCCTCCCCCTCGGACACCGCATCGAGCGCCGCCTGGGCCGCGTCGATCAGGGCCTGGGCATGGCTCATGCGCTTGTGCTCGGCATCGAGCTCGTCCCATTCGTCGGCCCCCGGTGCGAGCTTGTCGAGCTCGCCGATCTGCCAGCTCAGGCGCTCGCGTTCACGGGCCAGGTCGGCCTGACGAGTGCGGGCTTCGTCAAGCGTGTGCTGCGCCTCGCGCCAGGCGACCCAGGCGGCGGCCAGGGGCTTGAGGTCGCAGCCGGCATAGGCATCAAGCAGGCCCCGCACCGAATCCTGACGGGTCAGGCTTTGCCAGGCATGCTGGCCGTGGATGTCCACCAGATGTTCGGCCACGGTGCGCAACTGCGCCACGGTGGCCGCGCTGCCGTTGATCCATGCCCGGCTCTTGCCCTGGGTGTCGATCGAGCGGCGCAAGAGCAGCTCGTCACCCGGCTCGAACCCGGCCTCGTCGAGCCAGGGCGCCAGGCTGGGCGGCGCGTCGAACACGGCCGTGATCTCGGTGCGGGTGGCGCCTTCGCGCACCACACCGGCGTCACCGCGGCTGCCCAGGGCGAGCTGCAGTGCGTCGATCAGGATGGACTTGCCCGCGCCGGTCTCGCCGGTGAGCACTGAAAACCCGGTGTCGAGCTCGACATCCAGTTCGCTGACGATGACAAAGTCCTTCAAAGCGATGCGACGCAGCATCAGCCCCCCACCCCTTCGTTCCAATGGAGTTTCTTGCGCAAGGTGGCGTAATAGCTCCACCCGCGCGGATGCAGGAAGCGCACCTGGTGCGCCGAGCGCCGCACACGAATGCGGTCGCCGTGCAGCAGCGAGGCCAGCGACTGCATGTCGAAGTTCACGCTGGCGTCGCGGCCCGAGACGATCTCCACCGTGATCTCGCTCACGTCAGGCAGCACGATCGGCCGGTTGGACAGCGTGTGCGGTGCGATCGGCACCAGCACCCAGCCCTTGATGCCCGGGTGCAGGATCGGCCCGCCCGCCGACAGCGCATAGGCCGTGGACCCGGTGGGCGACGCGATGATCAGGCCGTCGGCACGCTGGTTGGCCACGAACTGGCCCTGGATCTCGACCTTCAGCTCGACCATGCCCGAGGTGGCACCCCGGCTGACGACCACGTCGTTCATCGCCAGGGCCTCGAAGATGACCTCGTCGCCGTCGGCGCCGTGCCGCACCACGCAGCCCTCGAACATGCTGCGGTGCTCTTCTTCATAGTCCCCGGCCAGCATCGGGCCCAGCACTTCGTGGACGTCGTTGATCGGGATGTCGGTGATGAAACCCAGGCGGCCCTGGTTGATGCCGATCAGCGGGATGCTATAGCGCGCCAGCTCGCGGGCAATGTGCAGCATCGTGCCGTCGCCACCCACCACCACGGCCAGGTCGCAGTCGCGGCCCACGCCGGCCACATCGAGCGTCGGGTAGCCGGCCAGACCGGTGTTCTGGGCGGTGGCTTCCTCGATCGTGACCTCGGCGCCCTGGCGCACCATGAACTGCGCAATGTCGTCCAGGACCCGACGAATGCCGTGGGCCTGGTACTTGCCGATGAGCGCAACGTGACGGAAGCGGGACCGCATGGGCGCGATTAGAGCACAGCCCCCAGGCCGTCACGATGACGATAGCGCCTGCGCCACCGAGGGAAATCGAGTGGGTGTGAGCACTGCGCCACAAGCCACCTGCGCCGGCTCGCCCCTACAATCGTTACATGCTGGACGATCGCTCCAAGATGCTGCTGAAAGCGCTGGTCGAACGCTATATCGCGGACGGCCAGCCCGTGGGTTCGCGCACCCTGTCCAAGGCCTCCGGCCTGGAGCTGTCGCCCGCCACGATCCGCAACGTCATGGCCGACCTCGAAGAGCTGGGCCTGATCGCCAGCCCCCACACCTCGGCCGGGCGGGTGCCCACGGCACGCGGCTACCGGGTGTTCGTCGACACCATGCTCACCGCCCGCCCGCTCGACCTCACCCAGGCAGGCACCGACGTCACCGGCCAGCTCCAGCCCGACCAGCCCCAGCGCGTGATCGCCAACGCGGCCCACCTGCTGTCCAACCTGTCGCAGTTTGTCGGCGTGATCACCGCGCCGCGCAAGCCGTCGGTGTTCCATCACATCGAGTTCCTGCGTCTGTCCGACCGGCGGGTGCTGGTGATCTTGGTCTCGCCCGACGGCGACGTGCAGAACCGGGTG
Organism: uncultured Comamonadaceae bacterium; assembly: GCA_946482595.1. The sequence continues at coordinate 44,626 of CAMLSD010000009.1, read as the reverse complement.
ATCTTCACCGAGCACAACTACACCCAGGCCCAGCTGATCGAGGCCACCAACTACCTCAATACCCACTACGCCGGCCTGAGCATCGAAGACGTGCGCAACCGCCTGAAGGGCGAGATCGACGCCCTGCGCGGCGAGATCGCCACCCTGATGCAGGCCGCGGTGCAGGCCGGCAGCGAAGCCATGGCCGACAGCCAGGACCAGCTGGTGGTGTCGGGCGAGCGCAACCTGCTGACGGTGCAGGACTTCTCGAACGACCTCGGCTCGCTGCGCAAGCTGTTCGACCTCTTCGAGCACAAGACCCAGCTGATGCGCCTGCTCGACGTCTCCAGCCGGGCCGAAGGCGTGCGCATCTACATCGGCGGCGAAAGCCAGGTCGTCCCCTACGAGGAGCTGTCGGTCGTCTCCGCCCCCTACGAGGTCGACGGCCAGGTCGTCGGCACCCTGGGCGTCATCGGCCCCACCCGCATGGCCTACGACCGCATGATCCAGATCGTCGACATCACCTCGCGCCTGGTGTCCAACGCGCTGAGCCAGAAGTAGCCCAGCCGCGCCCTACAATCTGCGGTTCCCCGGGGGCCGTTAGCTCAGTTGGTTAGAGCAGAGGACTCATAATCCTTTGGTCGTTGGTTCAAGTCCAACACGGCCTACCAATCAAATCAAGCACTTAGGGCACTTCAGTCTCGCGCTTTGTCGTTCGCCTGGTCTCGGTTCGATGCCAATCGCCCTGCGGCGCTCTTTTCGGTGCCTGTGATCATCCAGGCTCGGCCGTTGATGAGAAACAGGTCGGCGTAGTAGATCGAGTCGGCGTGCTCGCTGGCTTCCGGGTGCCCGAACGGATCGACAGAACCTTCGGGTTTGCTCATGGGTGGCTCCGTATCGGGAATCGCAGGCTTGTCCACTCGTCGTACTCCGCTTTCGGGAGCCAGCACGAGATGCCCCGACGGACGGTGATCCCATGTTCGTCGTCGACATCGCGGTACACGAGCACCCAAGCATCTGCTTCATCCTCAGGTGGCGGCGTTTGGCGCTCCTTTGCCGTCATCGCTGCTAGCAGTTCGGCCATACGCGGCCTGGTCACTTTTCCATATTCGCTCCCCATGTTGGACGCGTAAGCCAGCCGGCCCCGCGCAGAACGATGACCTTGCGGCACGTCATTGTCTGACCAACAGAATAAGTGAAGCGCTCGCCGCGCGGCATACGCCGGGAGCGTGTGAGGTTCGTGCCCGTCAAGCCTGAGCCCTGCGGGTGCAATCCTCGCCCGTTCGGTGCTCGCCTTCGGCTGCGCTCCGCTGCGGCCTGCGGTTGCAGGCTTGACGGTCCTGAACACTGAAGTGGTCCTGAGCTCTTGCTTATAGCGCGTACATCATCCGTCAGGTTCTATACGTTGGGCACCCTCGCGGCATTGCATGCGTAAGCGTGCGGCGGCCGTGTGCCCTGCCCGCAGGACGGAGGACTGGCATGTCAATGGTTCCATCTGGCACCCCGAAACGGAAGGCGCAGGTGCTGTTGCAGCGAGCGCAAAGTGCCTGAGGCGGAGGACCTTCCCTGCAAGCGTATGCTGCGTAACCGGTTGTTCGGATAATCTACGCGCGTTGCGATGTGCTGTTCCATGTCGTCGGGCTAGCCCGTGGTGTTGCTCATCGCCACAGCAACACGCGCCCGCCTCTTCTCGGTGGGTGAAGGTGCCAACCATTTCAGGGAGCCTAGGCGATGGCCGCCAGCAAGTACAAGTTCAATCTGATCGACAGCACCACCCGCAAGCAGCAAATCGAAGAGCGGGCGGCCGAGGCGTGCAAGCTCAGCCGTGTCAAGCCCGAGCCAAAGTTCCGCGGTGGCCGCGAGCCTCTGGCGATCATCCAGATGAGCATTGACCACCTGCTCTATCGGCTGGAGAACTTCCGCACGCTGAGCGACCAGTTCAGCCAAGTGGCCGCAGGCAAGGTGCCGGACGACCTGTTCGACCCGTCGCATCGGGAAGACGTCAGCGCGCAGGCGGCGCAGCACGAGATACTGTTCAAGCTCTCCCAGACCGGCAGCGGCGAATCGATCATCCCGATCTACGACGAGCTGCGGCGCGTGAAGGAGCAGACCGACGAACTCATCATCTCGGCCGATGGTGTCGTCGTGAACGGCAACCGCCGGCTGGCCGCCATGCGCGAACTGCTGGCGAGTTCCGAACACCAAGCCTTCACCGGCTTCAGGCACGTCTCCTGTGCCGTGCTGCCGGCCTCCGCCACAGAAGAGGACATCGTGGCGCTGGAGATCGAGCTGCAGATGCAGCCCGACACCAAGCTACCGTACGACTGGACTTCTGTCGCTCTGGCTGCGCGTGCCTTGAAGGCTCGCGACTACTCGGACGACCGCATCGCAGGCATGATGAATCGCGATCCGGAGGATATCCGTCGGTCGATCAAGATGATCGAGGGCGCCGATCTTTACCTGGCAGAGCACCTGAACCGGCCGCGCGACTACAGCGCGCTGAATGAAACGGAACAGGCTTTCAAGCAGATTGCGATCCGCAACCTGGCGAAGACTGACAACCCGGTCCTACGCGAAGTTACGCGCCGATTCGACTTTCTGCTCGTCGAGAAGCGCGACAAGATCGAGTCTCGTGCCTATGAACTGATCAACAACATTGAAGGCAATCCCGAGCTGTTCCTGGACCACATCGCTGGTGTCTGGGGAGTGGACCTGAACCAGGCGCCGGAGCAGCCCGCGGGTAACCTCGAGATTGATTTCGACGACCCGGCGCCGGTGGCCGGCCAGAAAGACTACTCGGCACTGCTGCGCTACATCGAGGAACTGGGCGAGGACGACCAGGTTCGAGAGAATGCGGCCAAGCAGGTAGAAGAGGTCTCGGTCATCGTCGGCGAGCAGGGCAAGCGCAAAGACTTGGCCGCGCTGAAGTTTGCGAAGGCCGCCCAGCAGAAGCTCACCGCGATCAACCTGCGCTACGCCAGCGAGTCGACCTTCTCGGAGTTGCGCACGGTCCTGGCGGGATGCGTGACGCAGTGCGAAGCGCTGATTCAGGAGATCGACACTCGCCAGGCAAGGAAGTGACGCCATGGGCACCATCCTCTTGCGCTATCAAGCGCGTGGCCTGCAAGGCGTTTTCGAGCGTGGCGAGGGCATCAATTACAGCACCTGGGTGCGGATGCGCGCCTATGCGCAGGACGCCGACCCAGCCGCGCGGATCAACGACCGGAGTATCGAAATCGGCTGGCGGCATGCCCTGCACGTGCTGCGAGCCGCAGCCGGCCTGCAACGTCAGCTCGGCTTCACCTTCGAGACCGACGACTCATCGCGTGAGCGCGTCCAGCAGTTCATGCGCGAGTACCGGACCGTCCGCCAGGCGGCCGGCGCGGTGCGCATGGATCTCACCGAAGAGCAGGTCCGTGCCCGCCTGCAGGAACTCGGCTGGGACGGCGAGAAGCATGACCTGAAGGACTACCAGTCCCGCGATCTGCGCAGCCTGCTGTCGTTGGAGAACGGCGCCAACTTTTCGGTGCCGGGCGCGGGCAAGACAACGGTGACTTTCGCGCTGCACCTGCTGGCACCAGCCGTTGTGGACCGGCTGCTCGTCGTAGCGCCGCGCAACGCCTTCGTGGCCTGGGAAGAAGTCATCGACGAGTGCCTGACTGAACATGCGCCAGGCCAGGTGCGGCGGCCCTTTGTCCAGCTGGTCGGTGGCGAGGCACGCATTGCAGAGCTGCTGCGCACAAATCCGCCGCGCATGCTGATCTCCTACGACCAACTGGTGCGTGTGGAGTCGCAGATCGAAGATCTGCTGTCGCGCCACAGGGTGCACCTGGTGCTCGACGAAGCGCACCGCATGAAAGCGGGCACCGCCTCCCGACGCGGCACCGTGCTGCTCAAACTCGGCTATCTGGCCGTGCGGCGCGATATCCTCACCGGCACGCCGATGCCTCAGCGGCCCGCGGACATGCAGTCGCAGCTCGACTTCCTCTGGCCCGGCGCCGGCCTGGGTGGCCGAGTGTCCGCCGGCGAAGCGCCACGCTCGGTTCTCGGTAATCTCTACGTGCGCACCACGAAGCAGCAGCTGAACCTGGGCGATCGTGAGCGCCATGAAGTGCCCGTGACGCTCACCGATGCTCACCTCGCGTTTTATGCCGTGCTCAAGAGCGACGTGCATGCCCACGCGAGCCTGCTTCGGCAGGGTCGCCGCGGCTTCAACCTGATCCGGGCGCGGCGGTCGGTCATGCGGCTGTTGCAGGCGTCGGTCAATCCTCTGCTATTGGCCCAGGACTTCGAAGCCGCCGCCGACGCCGAGCGCAGTGCCCTGCTGCAAGCCGTGATCGAGGAAGGCCCCTCGGCGCGGGTGCTCAAGGCCGTCGAGCTGGTACGCCAGTTCGCCGCCGAGGGGCGCAAGACGCTCGTCTGGACAAGCTTCCGCTCAACGGTCGAGCAACTGCGCACCTTGATGCCTGAGCTCGAGCCCGCCGTGATCGACGGGAGTACCGGCATCGGTGACGAGGACGACGACACCACGCGGCAAGGTCAGATCCGGCGGTTCAAGACGGACCCTCGCTGCATGGTGATGGTGGCCAATCCGGCCGCCGCGTCCGAAGGTATGAGCCTGCACATGGTCTGTCATGACGCCGTGTACCTCGATCGCAGCTACAACGCCACGCACTACCTGCAATCGATCGACCGCATACACCGCCTCGGGCTGCCCGAGGGCGCTATTACGCGAGTGCACATCCTGCAGAACCGTCTGCCCGCGGATGTGGGCTCCATCGACTTGTCTGTCGCTCGGCGGCTTGGCGTCAAGATCCGGCAACTGGAACAGATGCTCGGCGACGTGGACCTGCACGAGCTCGCCTTGGACGAAGAGACCTCCGGCAGCGACCTGGAGGACTCGATCGATATCCGAGACATCCAGGACTTGCTGGAGGAAATTGAGAGGCGCGTGCCGCCAGAGCTCGATGCGCTCGTCGAGTAGCCCGACGGGTGCCAGCCGGTTGCGGCCTTCCACGGTGGAGGGCTGGCGCGCAGTGACGCGGCAGCTGGCTGCGTTGCCGCACGAATCGGTGGCCATGGCGGTGGCACGCTTGAAGGTCAGCTACGCCACCGCCGGCCTCGACTATGCGGAGGCCCAAGCCCTCCTGGAGTCGGTCGGTCCGGCGAAGGAGTCGGCCGTCGCGTCGTACCAGGCGCTGATTGAGCACGAAGCCGTGCTGCGGCCGGCATGGTTGTCAACGCTACCGCGTGGTCGGCGGGCGCTGCGGGACGTCCTCTCGGCTGACGCTGGGGAATGCTTCCGGCGTGCCGGCGCCTTTGACGACCAACCAGCGGTCGAGGCGGTGGCTTTCCTGGACCGCTTGGCCAATCTGGCGCGCACCAGCGCGAACCTGCCGTTGGTCGAGTCTGGCCGGCATGCCGAGCGGCTGTCCTTCGAGCTGGAGCGGGCGCGCTGCGCCGAGATCCCTGGCGCGCCGGCGGTGGAGTGGGTGGCCTTGGACGACAATTCGGCCGGCTACGACATCCTCTCCAGCCGCGTGGTCGATGGTCGCGCAGTGCCGAAATTGGTGGAGGTGAAGTCTTGCCGCGGGCGCCCTTTACGGCTCATCATCACGCGCAACGAATGGGATACCGCTTGCCGGCACCAGGAGGCCTACGTTGTGCACTTCTGGGACGTGAATGCCGAGCGGTTGCATGAACTGTCTTGGGGCGATCTGAAGCCGCACATGCCTATCGATCAGGGTGACGCGCGCTGGGACAGTGCGACTCTCAGCCTGAAACGGTTGCATGGGTTTTGACGCAGATCTATGATCCCTGCGATGTGGAGAGTTCTGTGAACGTACAACAGGTAGGCGAGGTTGCGACGTACAAGTCGTCCAGGGGCGTCCGAGAGTGGCTCGCGAGGCCACATGCGCATGCGTCGGCAGCTATTTTTGAGGGTGAATGTGAATCGCTATTGACGGGCCTAACAGCGTCGTCTGTGGACCTGGTTGTTTCGTCGCCGCCGTATTGCATGGGCAAGGCTTATGAGAATCGTCGCGACAATCTGGACGACTTCATCGCCAACCACAAGGTGATCTTGCCGGAGGTTTGTCGCGTTCTAAAGCCTGGCGGCAGCCTGTGTTGGCAGGTGGGCTTCCATGTGCTCGATGGCGTGACCACGCCGCTTGACTTCTTAGTCCACGAGATCATGAGCAAGATCGAGGGCATGAAGCTGCGCAACCGCATCGCGTGGACCTTCGGTCATGGCCTGCATTGTCAGACGCGCTTCAGCGGCCGCTACGAAACCGTGCTTTGGTACACCAAGGGCGACGGCTACACGTTCGATCTCGACGCCGTGCGAGTGCCCCAGAAGTACCCGGGCAAGCGACACACCGATGGCCCGAAGAAGGGCCAGCCCAGCGGCAATCCGGCGGGCAAGAATCCGAGCGACGTGTGGGACATCCCGAACGTTAACGCCAATCACCTGGAGAAGACCGACCACCCGTGCCAGTTTCCGGTGGGGCTGGTGCAGCGGCTGGTGCGCGCGCTGACAAAGGAGAGCGATGTGGTGCTCGATCCCTTCTGCGGTGTGGCCTCAGCAGGGGTCGCCGCGCTGCACGAGAAGCGTCACTTCATCGGCGCGGAACTCGATGCGGGCTACGTCCAACTAGGTCTCGACCGACTGCGCGCCACGATCAAGGGTGAGGTCCGCTTTCGGCCCGCGGACCGGGCGATTCCCGAGCCAAGCCCGACTTCAATCGTCGGCCGCCGTCCCCCCGGCTTTGCGACTGGCATTGAACTGCCGGAAGCGTTTCTTCTTCAGCCCGGCGTGAACTGAGCGGCAAATCGAACCGCCTTTACAAGGCAGCCTCGAGGTCACGGGACAGCTTGCCCCAGCTGCTGCCGGTGTATGCGCTGAAGTCGAAGCCATCAATATTCTTCAGCATTGCCTTGTAGTCGATGCTTGAGGGGGTGTTGCCTGCTTTGATCAGGCGGTCGAGCAGCAACATAAGGCCACCAACGACTGTGGTGGACAGCACGCCGCCATTGGGGACCGACTTCCACTTGCTCTTGAGGTGACCACTCGCGCCAGCCAGCAATCGCTTGAGTTCCTTCACGCAATAGTCGATGAATTCAGCGCGATCATCTGCAAGTGAGAGATCGCGTGTGCCGGTAGCGTCCCAGGCCTTGTACAGCGCGCTGTTCTTGCGTACCAACGGTTTGACGACGTAGGGACCCAACGAACCGGATGAAATCTTGTCAGACGGGTCGAACTGCGACATCTGCAGCAAGCCGGCCAGCGCGCCTTCCTTGGACAACCGCGAGACGACGGTGCGCGCGATCGCCAGGGGCGTTTCGGGATTGATGATGGTTTCCAGGTCCTGCCGAAGCTGTGTGTGTACGGGGCTTTGGTTGTTGTTGATACCCAAGAAGATTTCAGCCTCGAATTTCACCCGCATCTCCGCCGTGTAGTTGGCCGGAAAGATGATGCCGGTGACCAAGAGATTCTGTCGCTTTCGCAGCCCGCTGATAGTCCGATCGAAGGGGTCAACGCCTTCGTAGTAGGCGAGGATCCGGTGCTGCCCGTCGACGATGCCCACGGTGCCCAGCTCGAGCGGCAAGTTGAGCTTGGCCTCAACCTTGTGTTTCATCGTCGCGGCATCCAGCGCTTTGCCCGCGCTGTCGGTCAGGATCGCCTCGGGAGGCAGCGTGACGACGATGTTGTTGATGAATACCTTGCCATTGCCGGCAAGGTACTCGCGCATCTTCACGAGCTTGTCGGCCTTGACGAACCGTTGATAGGACAGGTCAGGGCTCTCCCAGCCATCCCGGCGCATGACGTAGGCGCGTTGGATGAGGGCCATCGGGTCGGCGTAGAAGGACACGACGGCAAAACCGGCCGGATAGCTCGTGTGCGCGGCGGAGAGTGCGAACGCCGGATAGCTTTGCAGTGGAACCGCGTTCCCGGCAATCCTTTCCTGGCCGATCTGGTGGAGCGCGATATCGAGGTACTTCAGCAGCTCGAATTTCGCTGAGCGCTCGATGGTGTCCACGAGGGACTTGAAGTATCTGGCCTGGGAGCGCGTCAGGATCAGCATCGGCGAAGGATCACCAATAGAGCCCACCACGTCGATCTCCTCGGAGTAGTAGATGTGGCGGACCTCGAGATCGTGTACCTGGTACTGCGGGTCCAGGGCATTCGGCAACGCTGGATTCTGCTGGCTGTACTGTTGAAAGAACTGGAGCCAGTGCTCCTTGATCTTCGCGTGCAGGAATATCTTGTTGGTGCAGTGCTTGGCCGCGTCCTTGCCAGCCGTTTCCTCGCACAGGAGTACGACGTTCTCCCATACGAAGACGTGATCGATCTCGCCGGTGCGGCCGCCGATCGTGAAGTGAAGGCCGTCTGAAGGCACGTGCTGAAAACCCGCCTTCTCCAGAATGTCGCGGAGCTTGGGCGCTTGGCTGGCCTTGGCGCTCGATGCCGTAGTCGTTGTGGCTGTCTTGCTTTTCGGCTTCGCGGTCGCAGCAGTGGGTGACTTTTTTGATGGCTTCGACGCAGTAGCAGTAGCTGGTGGGATCTTCTTGGCAGGCATAGACGATATCGCAGATGGCTTCCTATGGCCCCGGTGGAGCCGCCTTAACCAGCCGTCAGAAGACAGCAGGCAGGAGGTGATTCTGGCGCAAACGGATGCATGCATCTGGCGCTCAGACCCAGTGCTTGATGTCATGGAACGAACAGCATGCGTGCATCACCTGCTGCCGGCGTTATGTTGACGACATAGTGTCAACGGAGTAGCGGGGAGTTGCGGCTTCAATACGACCCAGCATGAGCTGGCTCATTGGTAGTAGGACTCAATGCCGGACTACTGCGGCCTGCTTGGATGGACCCCTAGTCCTTTGGTCGTTGGTTCAAGTCCAATACGGCCGACCAGAACATCGAGGCGCTGGCTCATGCGGGTCAGCGTCTTTTTCTTTGGGCGCACTGCTTTCGGCAGCATCGGCAACGCCGTGCAGCGCCTCTGGGGTGAGGCACTCGTCCTTCGCTGCAGCACGCCGATCCACAGCCAGGGGCATCAGGCCTGGGATCGATCGCGCGTTGTATGGGTCCATCGGCCGGGAGGCATGCGCTCGCCTGCGCGGACATGGCGTGCAGGCTCACCGCGCACGACCCCTCTCCCCTGCCCTCTCCCCCGTGTCCGGGGGCGAGGGGGAACATCCAAGGCCCCTCGCCCACGTGTCGGGGCGAGGGCGTGATGCAACGCGGCGGTCAGGCTCCCTCGCCCCCGGCACGGGGGAGAGGGCTGGGGAGAGGGGGTGCACCCCAGGACACCACTGCCCCCCTGCGCCCCGCTGTTCAATACCCCGTATACACCGTCCGATTCCAGTCACCCGACTGCTCGATCAGGTTGGTCAGCAGCGGGCTGTTGATGTACTTCACGTCGAACAGGAACTCGGCCGGCACGACCTTGCTGATCGGCACGCTGGAATACATCGAGATGCCCAGCAGCTCTTCCTGCACATAGGCCCACTGCTTGTCGATGTCGCTCGGGGCGCCGGTGCCCTCGAAGCCGTAGCGGTTGTCGGTGCTGAAGTTGGCGACAAAGCTGTTGATGTCGGTCGCCTTGTTGGGGTCGAGCGTGCGGTTGGAGTTCTCGCGCAGGGCCTGGCCCTTGTAGACGGGCTTGCCGGTCACCGACTTGTTCTTGTCGATGATGACCTCCAGGCCCTTGTTGGTGCGCACCTGCAGCTTGGTGAGCAGCAGCTTGTCGACCGCCTGGGCGGCCGCCTGCAGGCGGGACTCGGCGCCGGCCTGCCGGATGTAGGTGAGCATGCCTGCGGTCTGGTGGCAGGCGGCCACGAAGGCGGCGCAGGTGATGCCGCGCTTTTCGCTGAGGGTGGTGGCGGTGTTGGCGCGGTGGGCCCACTTCAGCAGCCGCGCGAGTGCGGTGAAGTCGAACGGGATCTCGCTCAGGGCCTGCGTGGCACGCATGCCCGAGAAGCGGTTGGCATTGGGTGTCGACACGGTCGAACCCACCTCCTTGGAGGTGGGCGAGGACCCATAGGGCGTGAGCTTGGCGGTGGTGGCCCAGGTGCGGGCCATCATGGCCGTGCTCTGGCGCCTCGCCTCGTCACTCGCCAGCCTCGCATGCAGGAAGCCGCCGACCTTGTAGTCCGAGAACTTGCCCGCCTTCTCGAAGATCACGCCCGTCGGCGACGCATGCACAAAGCCCGCGCCGACCGCCCCGGGGCTGTCGCGGGCTTCGAGGAACACGGTGAGGTGCAGGGTCTGCTTGGGAACCTGCGGGTAGTAGCAGATCACCACGTCCCCGGTCTGGAAGCTTTGGACTGCGCTGCTGAGCTTGCTCATGTGTGCCCCCTTGGTTGCGTGTCGGCGCATTGGAGGCGCAGCGGCGGCCGGGGTCAATCCCTCCGAAGCGGGGCTCGCCGCTGCATTAACGTCAGCCCCAGGCCCCGCCCAGTGCCCGCACCAGCCCCACGGTGGACTGGTATTGCGCGGCCTTGACCTGCAGTGCCTGGCGACGATTGCGCAGCTCGCTGCGCTGGGCGTCGAGCAGCTCGAGCTGGCTGACCAGGCCGTTGCGATAGCGCGATCCCGACAGTGCCGTCGCGCGCGCGGCCGAGTCCACGGCACGCGCCTGGGCCTGCGCCTGTTCGGCCAGGATCTGCAGCGACGCGAGCTCGTCTTCCACGTCGCGGAAGGCAACCAGCACCTGCTCGCGGTAGCGGGCCAGCGCGTCGTCCATGGCCGCGGTGGCCGACTGCACGCCGGCCTCCCGGCGGCCGCCGTCGAAGAGCGGCAGCGACAACAGGGCGCCAAGCCCCCAGGCCCGTGACGACCAGCGGAAGATGTCGCCCAGTTCGGGCGAGGCCACACCGCCGTCGGCGGTCAGTGTCACGCTCGGGAACCAGGCCGCCTGGGCCACGCCCACGCGGGCCTGCGCGGCCATCAGCGATCGCTGTGCGGCCGACACGTCGGGGCGGCGGGCCAGCACCGTGGCGGGCACGCCGGGCGGGATGGCGGGCAAGGCCGAGGACCAGCCGGCCTCGGGCAGCCGGAAGGCCGAGGCCGCCTCCCCCACCAGCACGGCCAGCGCGTGCTCGACCTGGGCGCGGCGGCGGTCCAGCGCCAGGCCTTCGGCTTCGGTGGCAGCCACTTCGGCACGCACCCGGGCCACGTCCAGCTCGGCCACGTCACCGGCTTCGAAGCGCCGTTCAGTCAGGCGCAGGGTGTCGCGATAGGCCCGAACGGTGTCGCGCACCAGGGCGCGTTCGGCGTCCAGCGCACGCAGGCTGAAGTAGGCCTGCGCCACCTCGGCCTGGACCAGCAGGCGCGCGCTGTTCAGCAGGGCTTCCTGCGCCTGGGCATCGAGTGCGGCAGCGTCGCTGGCGCGCGCCAGCCGGCCGAACAGGTCGAGCTCGTAGCTGAGGCTGGCGCCCACCTGGCCCAGGCTCGTGGCCACACCACGCGCACCGGGCGGGGCCTCGCGCGACACACCGGCACCCAGGCCGAGCTGCACGCTGCGATCGGCGTCGGTGCTGCGCAGCGCGGCACGCGCCTGGGCCAGCCGGGCGGCCGCCTGCTGGATGCTGGTGTTGCGTTGATCGGCCTGCTGCACCAGGGTGTTCAGCGTGCCGTCGCCAAAGGCCTGCCACCAGGCGCCGCGGGGCTGGGCCTCGGCCGGTTCGGCGATGGTCCAGCGGCCTTCGGTGTGGCGGAACTGGGTGGGCGTGGCCGGCATGGCCGCCGGGTCGATGGCCGGGACGCTGGCGCAGCCGGCCATCACCAGCGCCGCCAGCAGCGGCGCGAGCAGGCTGCGCAGGGGTCGGGTGGTTGCTTTCATCATGTGGGCTCCTGCAGGGGGCGTGGGTTCATTCATGCTCGGCGCGCGGTGCGGCCGGCACCGGACGGGCGCTGCCGCCAGGGCCGTGCACCGGCGTGGCAAAGGCTTCCACGTGAGGCACCTGCCCGTGCAGCTTGAGCGGGCGGTTGCCGGCCAGACGGCGCAGCAGCACATAGAACACCGGCGTCAGGAACAGGCCGAAGGCCGTCACGCCGATCATTCCGGCAAACACCGCCACGCCCATGGCCTGGCGCATCTCGGCGCCGGCACCGGTGGACAGCACCAATGGCAGCACACCCATCACGAAGGCGAGCGAGGTCATCAGGATGGGCCGCAGGCGCAGCCGGCTGGCCTCGATGGCTGCCTGCACCGGCGTACGCCCGGCAAACTCCAGCTCACGCGCAAACTCGACGATGAGGATGGCGTTCTTGGCGCTCAGGCCCACCAGCACGATCAGCCCGATCTGGGTGAAGACGTTGTTGTCCCCGCCGTCCAGCCAGACACCGGTCATCGCGGCCAGCAGCCCCATCGGCACGATCATGATGATCGACAGCGGCAGCGTCAGGCTCTCGTACTGTGCGGCCAGCACCAGGAAGACCAGGCCGATGGCCAGCGGGAAGATCCACAGCGCCGAGTTGCCGGCCAGGATCTCCTGGTAGGTCAGTTCGGTCCACTCGAAACCGATGCCCGGCGGCAGGGTCTCGGCGGCGATGCGTTCGATGGCGTCCTGCGCCTGGCCCGACGAATACCCCGGGGCCGGGCCGCCGTTGATGTCGGCCGACAGGAAGCCGTTGTAGCGCATCGCGCGCTCGGGCCCGAAACTCGGCTGCACCTTCAGGAGTGCCGACAGCGGCACCATCTCGCCGGTGCTGGAGCGCACCTTGAGCAGGCCGATGTCTTCGGCACGCGCGCGGTGGGGCGCGTCAGCCTGCACCCGCACCGAGTAGGTCCGGCCAAACCGGTTGAAGTCGTTCACATACTGGCTGCCCAGGTAGATCTGCAGCGTGTCGAACACGGCCGTGACCGGCACGCCGAGCTGGCGCGCCTTGGTGCGGTCGATGTCGGCATACAGCTGCGGCACGTTGACCTGGAAGCTCGAGAACAGGCCGGCCAGCTCGGGTGCCTGGTAGGCCTTGGCCATGAAGGCCTTGGTGGCCGCATCCAGCGCCTCGTAGCCGAGCGAGCCGCGGTCCTGGAGTTGCAGCTTGAAGCCGCCGGTCGTGCCCAGCCCCTGCACCGGCGGCGGCGGGAACATCACCACGAAGGCATCCTGGATCGCACCGAACTTCTGGTTCAGCTGGGCTGCGATCTCGCCGGCGCTCTGGCCCGGGCCGCGTTCGTCGAAGGGCTTGAGGGGCGTGAAGACGATGCCCGAGTTGGAGCTGTTGGTGAAGCCGTTGATCGACAGCCCCGGGAAGGCCACGGCGTTCTCGACACCAGGCTGCTCCATCGCGATGGCGCTCATGCGACGGATGACCTCGTCGGTGCGGTCCAGCGTGGCGCCGTCGGGCAACTGGGCAAAACCGATCAGGTACTGCTTGTCCTGTGCCGGCACAAAACCGCCGGGCACGGCCTTGAACAGGCCGAAGGTCAGCGCGACCAGGCCAAGGTACAGCGCCATCATCACCGCCTTGCGCGAGATGACACGCGCCACCCCGCCGCTGTAGGCACGGGCTCCGCGCCCGAACACCCGGTTGAAGCCGCGGAACAGCCAGCCGAAGGCCCGGTCCATGCCGCGCGTGAGCGCGTCCTTCGGCTCGTCGTGGCCCTTGAGCAGCAGGGCCGACAGCGCCGGCGACAGCGTCAGCGAGTTGATCGCCGAGATGATGGTCGAGATCGCGATGGTCAGCGCAAACTGCTTGTAGAACTGGCCGGTGAGCCCGCTGATGAAGGCCAGCGGCACGAACACCGCCACCAGCACCAGGGCGATCGCGATGATCGGCCCGGAGACCTCGCGCATCGCACGGTAGGTGGCCTCGCGCGGACTCAGGCCGGCCTCGATGTTGCGCTCGACGTTCTCGACCACCACGATCGCGTCGTCCACCACGATGCCGATGGCCAGCACCAGGCCGAACAGGCTGAGCGCATTGATCGAGAAGCCGAACAGATGCATCACGGCAAAGGTGCCGATCACCGACACCGGCACAGCCAGCAGCGGGATGATCGACGCCCGCCAGGTCTGCAGGAACAGGATCACCACCAGCACCACCAGCAGCACGGCCTCCAGCAGCGTGTGCACCACCGCGTCGATCGACGCCCGCACGAACTGCGTGGTGTCGTAGACGATGCGGTAGTCCACGCCCTCGGGCATCAGCGGCTTCACCTCGGCCATGGTGGCGCGCACCTGGTCGGCAATGTCGATGGCATTCGAGCCGGGCGCGGCCAGGATGGCCACGGCCACCGCAGGCTGGTTGTCCAGCAGGGAGCGCAGCGCATAGTCGGCCGCGCCGAGTTCCAGGCGGGCCACGTCACGCAGGCGCGTCACCGCGCCTTCGGCACTGGTCTTGACGATGATGTCGCCGAATTCCTCTTCGGTCTGCAGGCGACCCTGCGCGTTGATCGACAGCTGCAGGTCCACGCCGGGCAGCCCGGGCGAGGCGCCCACCACACCGGCGGCCGCCTGCACGTTCTGCTCACGAATGGCCTGCACCACGTCGCTGGCGGCCAGGCCGCGTTCGGCGACCTTCTGCGGGTCGAGCCAGACGCGCATCGCGTACTCGCCGCCGCCCCATAGCTGCACCTGCCCCACGCCCTTGAGGCGGGCCAGCCGGTCCTTCAGGTTGAGCGTGGCGTAGTTGCGCAGGTAGTTGATGTCATAGCGCTCGTTGGGCGACACGATGTGCACCACCATCGTGAGGTCCGGCGAGCTCTTGATCGTTGTCACACCCAGGCGCCGCACCTCCTCAGGCAGGCGCGGTTCGGCCTGGCTCACGCGGTTCTGCACCAGCTGCTGCGCCTTGTCGGGGTCGGTGCCCAGCGCGAAGGTGATGGTCAAGGACATCACGCCGTCGGTGGTGGCCTGGCTGCTCATGTAGAGCATGCCCTCGACACCGTTGATCGACTCCTCCAGTGGCGTGGCCACGGTCTCGGCGATGACCTTGGGGTTGGCGCCGGGGTATTGCGCGCGCACCACCACGGTGGGCGGCACGACCTCGGGATATTCGGACACCGGCAGCGCGCGCATCGCGATCAGGCCGGCGATCAGCATGAGCACCGACAGCACCCCGGCAAAGATGGGGCGGTCGATGAAGAACTTCGACAGATTCATGGGGCCTCCCTCCGTACAGGCATCGATCAGGACTGGCCGGCCGCGGTGCGACGGGCCTGCACTTCAGGCTTGGCATCCATCGACACCATCTCGGGCGCCACGACCACCCCCGGGCGCACCCGCTGCAGGCCGTTGACCACCACCCGCTCGTTGGCCTTCAGGCCCGAGGTCACGATGCGCAGTCCGTTGACCGACGCACCCAGCGTCACCTCGCGCCAGGCGACCTTGTTGTCGTCGCCCACCACCATCACGAAGCGCTTGTTCTGGTCAGTGCCCACCGCGCGTTCGTTGATCAGCAAGGCCGTGCTTTGCGTGGCCTGGCCCATGCGCAGCCGGGCAAACTGCCCCGGCATCAGCTGGCCGTCCTGGTTGTCGAACACCGCGCGCACACGCACCGTGCCGCTGCGGGCATCGACCTGGTTGTCCACCAGCTGCAGCCGGCCCACATGGGGCAGGTCGGCCGTGCTGGCCGTGCCCATGTGCACCGGGATGCGTTCGATCAGGCCGCGCGCGCTGCCGCCGCGCGGCAGGTCCTTCAGTGCCCGTGCCACGACCTGTTCGTCGGCGTCGAAGCTGGCATAGATGGGATGCACCGACACCAGCGTGGTCAGCACCGGCGCGCCGGGGCCGGCGGCCACGAGGTTGCCCGCCGTGACCTCCAGCCGGCCCACGCGGCCGTCGACCGGAGCGCGCACCTGGGTGTAGCCCAGATTCAGCCGGGCCGTCTGCAACTGGGCCTGGGCGGCACGCAGGTTGGCCTCGGCTTCGCGCTGGGCATTGAGGCGCTCGTCCAGCTCACGCTGCGCGATGGCACGTTCGTCCCACAGCCGGCGCGCACGTTCCAGGTCGCTGAGCGTGTAGGCCTGGCGAGACTGCGCAGCCATCACCTGGGCCTCGGCGCGCTCGACTTCAGCCGCATACGGTGCCGGGTCGATCGTCACCAGCAGTTCGCCACGGCGCACCAGCGCGCCCTCGCGGAAGTGCACCGACTGCACCTGGCCGGCCACGCGCGAGCGGATGTCCACCCGTTCGACCGCCTCAAGGCGGCCCGAGAACTCGTCCCAGGCAGACACCTGGCTCGGCAGCACGGTGGCCACTGACACCGGCGTGGCCGGCGGTGCGGCCGGCGGGCTGTCGGCATGGGTGCCCTGCACCAGCACCAGCGAAGCGAGAGCGGAACCGACGGCCGTCAGGGCCGTGCCGATGATCCACGGGCGGCGCCCGCGGGATGAGGTGTCGGGAAGAGACATGGAAGAACTCCTTGAGGATCTTTGCGAAACGCACGGAACCTGCACGGCAGATTCCGAATCGCGATGTCGCGAAGGTTAGGGTTCTTCCGGGTTTCGATAAACGCTGCAATTGCGCTCACAGCGTTTCCAGGATGCCAACAATCGACACGGCGCACGGCCGGGACAGACTCAGCGCCCGCTCAGTCGCGCGGCCTGAAGGCCTGGTGCTGTGCGAACAGTTCGACGACCCAGTCGACAAATGCACGCACCTTGGCACTGAGGTGGCGGTTCGACGGGTAGACCACATAGATCGGCAGCGTGCCGGCGCCCCATTCGGGCAGCACCTGCACCAGTTCACCACTGGCGATGCGCGATTCGGCCATGAAGCGCACCGGCTGGAAGATGCCCAGGCCCGACATGCCCGCCACCATGTAGGCGCTGGCCTCATTGACCGCCAGCACATGCCGCCCTTCGATCTCCAGCGTTTCGCCGTCCTTCTCGAAGGTCAGCGGGAAGAGCCGGCCATTGGCGGCCGAGACGTAGTTGACCACCTGATGCGCGGTCTCGATCTCACTGGGGTGGCTGGGCAGGCCGTGCCGGCGCACATATTCAGGGGTGGCACAGGTCATGAAGTCGACCGTGGCGATGCGCCGGGCCACCAGCGACTGGTCGGTCAGCGTGCCGCCGCGGATCACGCAGTCGACGTTGTCGCTGACCAGGTTGACGGGCCGGTCGGTCACGCCCATCTCGACCTGCAGGTCGGGGTAGCGCGCGTGAAAGTCCATCATGTGGGGGATGAGGATCTCGTGTGCCACCGAGGTGCCCACGTCGATGCGCAACCTCCCCTTGGGGCTGGTGCGGGCCCGTGACATCGTGGCCTCGATCTCGTCGAGGTCGGCCAGCAGGCGCACGACACGCTCGTAATACACCGCACCGTCGGATGTCACGGTCACACTGCGGGTCGTGCGCTGCAGCAGCTTGACCTTCAGATGCGCCTCCAGGCTCTGGACGAGCTTGGTGACGGTGGGTTTGGGCATCTGCAGCGAATCGGCTGCCTTGGTGAAATTCCCGGCCTCGACCACCCGCGCGAAGACCCGCATCGCTGCCACTTGATCCAAGTTTTTTCTCCTGGCCCGCTCCCCGCGGGCCCTCGCCAGACAAACAGGCCCTGAGGTGGGTACGGACGTTGAAGGTTCAAGGGGCCGCCCGCCGATTGTTCACGATTGGAAATGCTGTTGCCAGACTCCTGCCATTGATCGACGCGCCGGTTGCCCTTATCTTCCCATCATTGCAGCCCACCTGCCCGCCACGTCGATGGCCCGCCGAAAGATGTCCTCACTCACCGCCCAACCCGCCAACGCCCGAGACGCCGCGTGTCAGCACGTGGAAGATTCGGTGATCGATCTGCCCGGGGTCTCGCTGCCGGTGCGACTGTACGGGCAGCGTGCCAGTGCCGCCGGTGCACCGCTGGTGGTCCATTTTCATGGCGGGGCTTTCACCTCCGGCACGCTGGATTGCGGCACCAAGGTGGCGCATCTGCTGTGCAAGGCCGGGGCGCGTGTGGTGTCGGTGGCCTATCCGCTGGCGCCCGAATGCCGCTTTCCGGCATCGGTCGATGCGGCCTACGAGGCCCTGGTGTGGGCCGCGGCCAAGCGCAACCGCCTGGCCGGGCCGGGCGCCCGGGTGTTCGTGGCCGGCGAGGAAGCCGGCGGCAATCTGGCCGCCGTGATGGCCATGATGTCACGCGACCGTCACAAGCCCGAGCTGGCCGGCCAGATCCTGATCTCGCCGATGCTCGACCCGTGCATGGCCACGGCCTCGCTGCGCGAAGCCGGCTTGGGCCAGCCGGGATGCACCTGGGCCGAAGGCTGGAAGCGTTACCTGCGCGATGTGGGCGATGCCGACCATCCCTATGCCTCGCCCAGTGCCTCCACGCGTCTGGGCCATCTGCCGCCGGCGCTGGTGCTCACCACCGCCGACGATCCGCTGCGCGACGAGGCGCTGTGTTATGCCCATCGCCTGAAGGATGCCGGCGTGCCGGTGACCGAAGTGGTGCTGGCCTGCGGTGCGGACTGGCCGGGGGCGCTGATGGAAGGTGACGCCGCCGAACTCGACAGCCCCTGCGCCTGGGCCGAACGGTCGCTCGAGCACCTGCGCCGCTTCATGCACGAGGTGCCCGAGATGGCTTCGGCCAAGGTGGCCTGAGTTCAGGACGATCGGGCCAGGGCCGGCGCCGCCACAGGCGCGCTGGCCTTCAGGCCGATGGCCTGCATCAGCGCAAAGGCAGCCACGGCCACCGCCTGCGTGCCGACATAGAACACCCCAAGCGGTGAAGGCGACACGACACCGCCCACCAGGATGCCCACGCAGGCCAGGGCCCAGGCCAGGTTGCCCAGCACGATGAAGCGCGTCAACAGCACCGGGACACGCGCACTGCGAGCCATCCAGATCAGCAGCGCGGCATAGCCGATCATGAAGATGCCGGTCTCGAGCAGCAGTGCACGCGGCAGAACCAGCCATTCGGTCAGCAGGCCCAGGGCTGCGAGCTGCAGCACTGCACTGGCCGCCGAGGCCACCGCGTCGATGGTGATGCCCAGCTTCAGCAGGGGGGACGGTGTCACGCTTTTCATCTTCACTCTCCTTGTTGAAATGAAATCGGGGTGGCCCGCGGCCCGGGTGTCAGCCGTGTGAGCTGTGTCAGCCGTGCCGGTGCCTGGAGTCCTCAGGCGCCTGGTCGCGCTCGTGCAGGCCGTAGTCGCGCACGACCTGCGCCACACGCAACCGGTAGTCGGCAAAGATCCGCTCGCGCCCGGCCTGCTGGGTGCGGCGGTGCACCTCCAGGTTGCGCCACTGGGCGATGGCGGCCTCGTCCCGCCAGAACGACAGCGACAGCAACCGGCCCGGATCGCTCAGGCTCTGGAAGCGTTCGATCGAGATGAATCCATCGATGGCCTGCAGATGGGGCCGCAAGGCCGCGGCCGCGTCGAGGTAGTCGGTGGTGTGGCCCGGCTGCGGCACCACTTCGAAGATGACGGCCAGCATGTCGTTCACGCCCGTGCGGCGGCCAGCCCCAGGCAGGTGCCGTCGACCACTTCGGTGAAGCTGCGCCGCTCCTGCACGATGAAGCGCATGCGGCGTGCCATCTCGAAATTCTCGCGGCCCTGCGGGTCGGTCTTCAGTCGCTGGCGATAGGCCTCGTAGGCCGCCAGGCTGTCGAAGGCGATCAGGCCCCATGCAACGTCATTGGTGCCTTCGTGCGGCAGGAAGTAGCCAAGCAGCTGGCCGCCGCAGCGCGGGATGATGCGGCCCCAGTTCTCGGCGTAGGTCTTGAAGGCGTCGCGCTGGAAGGGGTCGATGCGGTATTCGATGAAGCAGGTGATGGTCATGGGGTGGTCTTCGATGCAGGGTTGAGGACAGTGTGGCGGGCCCGGGCGGCCCGGTCGATGACCTCGGAGGTCATGAACCCACGGCGCTGATCGTCCGCGATCGGTGGCATGCGATGCTTCGCTGCAGGACGAACCATCGGCCCGCGGGCTCTGGCACGATGCAGCCATGCACACCAATCAAGTCGCACGCATCGCCTCGCTGGTGGGGGAACCGGCTCGCACCGCCATGCTGCTGGAGCTGATGGACGGCCGGGCGCTGACCGCCAATGAACTGGCGCAGGCCGCCCGGGTGACGCCGCAGACCGGCAGCCGGCACCTGGCGCAGCTGGTCGAGGGCGGCCTGCTGGTCGTCGAGCAGCGCGGCCGGCACCGCTATCACCGCCTGGCCAGCGCCGAGGTGGCCCAGCTGCTCGAAGGCATCATGCAGCTCGCCGCGCGCCAGCCGCACGCCAGCCGCGCGGTGGTGCCCGGCCCGCGCAATGAGGCGATGCGCCTGGCCCGCACCTGCTACGACCATGTGGCCGGCCGCCTGGGGGTGGCCATCGCCCAGCGCCTGCTGCACGACGGCGCCGTGGTCTTTGACGGTGAGTCCGGCTGGGTGACGCCGCAGGTGCATGCATCGCTGTCAAGCCTGGGCATGTCGTTCGACGACACGCAGGCCGGCGCACGTCGGCCCGGTTGCCGCCCCTGCCTGGACTGGAGCGAACGACGGCCGCACGTGGCGGGCCGTCTGGGGCGCCAGTTGTGCGCGCACTGCATCGAGCGCGGCTGGCTGCGCCGCCACACCGGCAGTCGCGCGCTGGAGATCACGCCACCCGGCGCCCAGGCCCTGTCGGCCTGGCTGGGCCCGGCGTTCAGTCCGTGGCGCCAGGAGTCCCGTCCCGGCCCCTGAGCCACTGCGGCGACGCTCTGCGCTGCGGCTCTTTGGTCGTAAGCCCGTTGGGGGATTGCTCCATCCCGACACGCCCCGAAAAATCGCCTGCGTCACAACCGCAGAGCAACCACGTGCCCTTCACCGCGCGGCGCAGAATGTCCCCCTCCCGCCCGGCCGCGACGCCTGAATCCATGATCACCTGGCTTGCACGCCGCTCGCCACGCCGCGAGCCTGCGAAGCTGGCCCCGGCTGAGCATCGTGCCCTGTGGCGGGCCCTGTTGGCCGTGGCCTTGCTCACGCTGTCACAGATCCAGCTCGGCATCCCCGCCTCACCCGACGCCCTGGATGCCGGCTGGCTTCAAGTACTGGGGCACGCCCATGTCCAGGGGTGGGTGTGGGGCCGCGACATCGTCCACACCTACGGCCCCCTCGGTTTCCTTCATCCCTACCTCGGTTACGACCCGGCCGTGTTCCCGCGGTATGCCCTCGGGCAACTGGCACTGGCCCTGGGCGGCGCGCTGGTGTTGGCGGGTGCCTTGGGTCGGGGCATGGGCACGGCCTGGCGCACCTGGGTGGTGGTGGGCTGGGTGGCGGTGACCACCTCGCTGGTCAAGACCGACGCCGTGAGCTACCTCGCGGTGGCTGCGGCCTTTGTGGTGCTGCAGGACCTGGCTGCCACCTGGCGCAGCCGCGGCCGCGCTCGGTGGTGGGCTTGCGCGGCGGTCATGGCCCTGCTCGGCGTGGTCGGGTTGATCAAGTTCTCGTATTTCCTGCTCGGCGGGCTGGCAGTGATGTTGAGCGTGGCGCGCGTGGCCGCCATGCCGGGCGGTGCCCGCGTGGCTGCGGGGTGGCTGGCGATCGCAGCGGCTGCCTGGGCCGGAGCCTGGATGGTCGTGGCCGGCCAGCCGGCCTCGGCGTGGCTTGACTATGTATCAACGAGCCTCGAGGTCAGCAGCGCCTACAACCTGGCCATGGGGCAGGCGGGCCATGCGGTGCCGTTGTGGATCGGGGCAGCGACCCTGCTTGCTGCCGGTGCGGCCGCGCTCGCGCATGCGGTGCGCGCGGACGGCGGGCGCGTGGCTGCCGCGAGCGATGTGCTGTTCTGGGCGGCCATGGGGTTTCTGGTGTGGAAGGCCGCCTTCGTGCGCCAGGACGCCGGGCACGAGCTGGCCTACTTCCTGACACTGTCGTCGATCGCGCTGTTGCTTTGGGCGCGGGGTGCCGCGCCCTGGGGCGGGGTGGCGGTGCTGGCGGTGCTGGGGTTCGTGCTGTCGTATGGTCCGCTGGTGTCCACGTGGTCGCAGCTGGGCACGGCCCTGGTGGTCGACCACCGGCAGAACGGGGAGGCCGCGCTCGGCCGCTTCCAGGCCCGGCAGGACGCCGAGCGGGCGCGGCTGCAGGCGCAGTGGGCCCTGCCGAAGACGCACGCGCGGGTGGGCGATGAGCCGATCGACCTTGTCGGTGTGCAGCAGGGCCGGCTGCTGATCAACGGCCTGAACTACCAGCCCCGGCCGGTGTTCCAGAGTCACATGGCTCACTCGACCGCGCTGGCCCGGATGAACGCCGAGGCCCTGTCGGGCGAGCGGGCGCCGGGCCACGTCCTGTTCCAGGTGATGCCGATCGACGGCAAGCTGCCGTCGTCAGAAGACCCGCTGGCACTGGTGGAACTGCTGCGCCGCTACGAGTGGGTGGACCACGAGGCGGGGCTCGAACTGCTGCGCCGGCGCAGCGGGGCCTCGGCGCCCGCGGCCGATCGCGAAGCAGGCACGCTGCGCCTGCCGGCAGGCGAATGGGTGAGCCTGCCTGGCGCAACGTCCGGCGGGCCATCGTCCTTGCTGTCCCTGCGGCTGCAATGGCGGCCCTCGTGGAAGCAGCGGGCCTTCGCCTTTGCGCTGAGGGCACCACTGCTGCGGCTGGAGGTCGAGACGTCGACAGGCCAGCGGCACACCTACCGCTTGTCCCAGGGCGCGGCGCGCGCCGGCTTTCTGGTGCAGCCGCTGCTGCTGGACCAATCCCAGGCCGTCGCCTGGATGACGCGCCGCGAGCGGCCCGCCGGCATCGTGTCGCGACTTCGCGTGATGCGCGAGGACGGCTTTGGTCGCGACCTGCCCGGCGGCCCCTTGATCGAAGCCACGATGGTGTTGCATGACGCACCCGTCTGAAGCCCTGGCGGGCCCGATCTACGTCGACGTCGACCGCACGCTGCTGCGCACCGACTGGCTGCACGAGGCCATGCGCCGCTTCGTGCTGTCTCATCCGTGGCGGGCCTGGCTGCTGCTGTGGTGGCTGCTGCGCGGCCGGGCCTACCTGAAGGCGCGGCTGGCGCGTGAGGTCGAGCTCGACCTGGCCCTGCTGCCGCTGCACGAAGGACTGGTCGACTATCTGGCCCGGCAGGCCCGCTGCGGTCGCCCGGTGCACCTGGCAAGTGCCTCACCTCGTGAGCTGGTCGAACGGCTCGCGCAGCGGCTGGGCTTCATCGGCGACGTGCTCGGCAGCGAGCCGGGCCTGAACCTCAAGGGTGAGGCCAAGCTCGCGGCGATGCGCAGGCACAGCGCGGGGCAGGCATTCGCCTATGCAGGCGACGCCGTGGCGGACCGGCCGATCTTCCGCGCGGCGAGCGCCTGCATTCCGGTCGGGCCTGCGGTGGCCTGGGTGGCGCAGGTGGAGCCTGCCCGCAAGGTGGAGGCGAGCTTCCCGTTCGAGCAGTCCGCGCCGGGCGCCTGGTGGCGACTGTTGCGTGTGCATCACTGGCTCAAGAACCTGTTGCTGGTGCTGCCCGCGCTGCCGGTGGCCGCCGAGCTGGACGCCCCGCGCTGGTGGGACCTGGCCGCAGGCTGGCTGGCCACCGGTCTCGTGGCCTCGGCGATGTACGTGTTCAACGACCTGCTGGACCTGGAAGCCGACCGGCTGCATCCCGAAAAGCGGCACCGGCCGCTGGCATCGGGCCGCATCGGCCTGCCCGCAGGCGTGCTCGCGGTGGCCGCGGGCCTGGTCGCCGGCATGGGGATCGCGGCGCTGAGCGTGCACCTGCTGTTCGCCAGAGCACTGGCCGGCTACGCGCTGGCCTCGGGGCTCTATTCGTGGTGGCTCAAGCGTCATGCGGTGGTGGACGTGCTGTGGCTCGCGGGGCTGTATGCCTTCCGGGTGGCCATGGGGGCGGCATGCATCCTGATCGTGCCGTCGTTCTGGCTCATCGGCTACTGCCTTGCGGTCTTCCTGAGCCTGGCCCTGCTGAAGCGGCATGTCGAGGTGACACGTGTGCAGCCCGGCGAGCAGCCCGTGTGGGCCGCACGCGGCTACGTGCCCGACGACGCCCCTTTCCTGATGGCCACCGGCGTGGCCGCCGCCTGCGTGAGTGCCATGGTGTTCGCGCTGTACCTGCACGAACGCACGCCTGCGCTGCCGTGGCCGGTGCTGGCGGCCTTGTGGGTGGGCTGGGCGGCGGTACTCGCCAGCCTGCTGCGCATGTGGCTGCGCGCAGCGCGGCGCACCATGGACTTCGACCCGGTGATGTTCGCCATGCAGGACCGGCCCACACTGGTCACGGCCACGCTGGCCCTTGCGGTGCTGACGGCCAGTTCAGTGTTCCGGGGCAGCTGAACGGCCAAGGGTGCGACTCAGGTTCGCCCCGCCCACACGCACTGGCGCAACCACGGGCTCACGCGATAGCGCTCCCCACGGCAGGCCCGGTCGAGCTGTTCGAGCAGGGCGACCACGGGCGCTGCCCCCCACTGTGCCAGCCACTCGAACGGGCCGGCTGGATAGTTCACGCCCAGCTTCATGGCCTGGTCGGCACCTTCGACGGTGCACACGCCTTGCTGCACCGCGTCGGCGGCCTCGTTGATCAGCATGGCCACGGTGCGGGCAACCACCAGGCCAGGGGTGTCGGCGACAAGCACCGGCCGGACACCCACGGCGTGCAACCAGCGCGCCGCATCGCGATGCCAGGACGCTGGCGCAGCGGCGGCAACCGCATGCGCCAGGGCACCGTCCGAGGGCTGCACGGGGAGATCGAATACCGCCACGGCAGGCTGCGGACCGAGCGCCGCCAGTTCAGCGGCCGTGCGTCCGTCGGTCAGGCGCAGCTGGGCGCCGTCGATGTCCAGGCCGCACCAGGCACTGACCGGTTCGTGGCTGACCGCATGCCCGGCTGCGGCCAGCCGGTCGGCCCAGTTGGTGCACCAGGCCGCGTTGCCGTGCACGACCACTGACGCGGCAGCCGGCGGTGAGGTGTCAGCCAGCGTGTCGGCGACCACGGGCTCGTGCACCAGGGCACCGTCGCGATAGGTGTAGAACCCCCGGCCGGACTTGCGGCCCAGCCAGCCGGCGTCGACCAGTTCACGCTGCACCAGGGACGGGCCATAGCGGCGATCGCCGAAGTTGGCCCGGAACACCGACTCGGTCACCGCAAGGTTGGTGTCATGGCCGATCAGGTCCATCAGCTCGCACGGGCCCATGCGAAAGCCCGCTGCCCGCAGGCAGGCATCGAGCGCGGCCGGGGTGGTGCAGCGTTCATGCAGCAGCGCCAGCGCTTCGGCATAAAACGGGCGCGCGATGCGGTTGACGATGAAGCCCGGTGTGGAGCGGGCCTGCACCGCCGTCTTGCCCCACTGTTGCGCCAGCACCGCAACACGCTCGGCCACGGCCGGCTCGGTGTGCAGGCCCGACACCACCTCCACGAGTTTCATGACCGGCACGGGGTTGAAGAAATGCATGCCGACCACGCGGCCGGGCTGCTGCAGGCCACGCGCCAGGGCGGTGATCGAGATCGACGAGGTGTTGGTGGCCAGCACGCAGTGCGGCCCCACGACCGACTCGAGCGAGCGCATCAGCTCGCGCTTGGCGTCAAGGTCCTCGACGATGGCCTCGATCACCCAGTCGGCCTGGGCGGCTTCGGCCAGGTGCTCGATCGGCCGGATGCGTTCGATGATGCCGGCGGCCGTGTCGGTGCTCATCCTGCCGCGCTCGACCAGCGCCTGCAGTGATGCGCCCAGCCTGCGGCAGGCATCGACAGCGGCACCGGCGCGGGCGTCATGCAGCCACACCGGATGACCGGCCTGTGCGGCCACCTGCGCAATGCCGCTGCCCATGATGCCGGCGCCCACCACCAGCACGGGCCTGTCGTTCGCCACCGATGGGGTTGTCATGAGCGGATCCAGGGCGCCGGCCGTTTGGCCAGGAAGGCGGCAAACCCCTGTCGCGCCTCGTCGGTGCCACGCACGCGGCTGATGGTGCGAGCGGTGAGTTCACGCACCTCGGGCGTCACCGGCCCCACGCTGAGTGCGCCGAACAGGGCCTTGAGTTCGCCCTGGGCCAACGGGCCGCCCTGCAGCAGTTCGCCTGCCAGGGCATCGACGGCCGTGTCCAGGTCGGCCGGGTCGGACACGACCTGGTGCACCAGGCCCATCGCGAGCGCCTGCGCGGCGGTGATGCGGCTGGCCGACAGGCCCAGGCGCAGCGCCTGGCGCTTGCCGACGGCATTGACGAGATACGGGCCGATCACCGACGGCAGGATGCCGAAGCGCACCTCGCTGACTGCCAGCCGGGCATCGGCGCTGGCGATGGCCAGGTCGCAGGCACACACCAGTCCCACGCCGCCGCCCAGCGCCAGGCCCTGCACGCGCGCAATCGTCGGCTTGGGACAGGACGCCACGAGGTGCAGCATGTGCGCAAAGCGGCGCGCGTCGTCGAGGTTCCATTCCGGACTGGCCGCGCTGGCGCGCTGCATCCATTGCAGGTCGGCGCCGGCACTGAAGGCCTGGCCCTCCCCCGCCAGCACGATGACCCGCACCTGCGGGTCGGCGGCGAGCTGCTCGAAGGTGTCGGCCAGCTCGCCGATCATGGCCTCGTTGAAGGCATTGAACACCTCGGGCCGCGCCATGTCGATGCGCGCCACGCCGCGGATGGATCGCGAGAGCTTGAGCGTGTTCATGAGGAGCGGCCCGTCAGTTGCCAGGGGCTCAGTATGTTTCAAGATGCAGCCTTCCTTCACGTTTCAGGGCCGCACCCAGCTGCTCCCAGGACAGGCCGGCCTGCTGCGCCACGTCGCGCAGGGCCAGGACCACACCTTCTTCCATGCTCTTGAGACCGCACACGTAGATGTGGGTGTTGCCGTCGTGCAGCAAGGCGGCGAGGTCCGGGGCGCGCTCGCGCATCAGGTCCTGCACATAGCGCCGCGGCGCGCCCGGCGTGCGCGAGAACGCCAGGTTGATGTCGATGAAGTCCCGTGGCAGGTTCATCAGCGGGCCGAAGTAAGGCAGCTCCTCCTTGGTGCGGGCGCCGAAGAACAGCATCAGCCGACCACCGTCGAACTTGCCGCTGCTGCGCAGCCGGCGTCGCCATTCGGTCATCGCACGCATGGGTGCGCTGCCGGTGCCGGTGCAGATCATCACGATGTTCGAGCGCGGATGGTTGGGCATCAGGAAGCTGGTGCCGAACGGACCGATCACCTGCACCGTGTCGCCCACCGACAGGTCGCACAGGTAGTTGGAGCACACACCGCGCACCGGCTTGCCATGGTGGTCGCTGGTCACGCGCTTGACCGTGAGCGAGACGTTGTTGTAGCCCGGTCGCTCGCCGTTGCGGGGGCTGGCGATCGAGTACTGTCGGGCGTGGTGGGCCTTGCCGTGGGCGTCGGTGCCAGGCGGCACGATGGCGATCGACTGCCCTTCCAGCACCGGAAAGGGCATGCTGCCGAAATCGAGCACGATGTGATGGGTCTCGTTTTCGGTGCCGGCCTCGTTGACGCGCACATTGCCCACCACCGTCCCGGTCGTGGGCTGCTTCGGCCCGTACAGGTTGGTGTAGGCATGGGCGGCCGACCAGGGCGGCACGGTGGCGCCCCAGGCGGCGGGGTTGAACGCGGCCTCACCCGTCGGGTCGGTGGTCGCGGTCGGGCGGGGCGGCGGGGCCAGCTCGGCCTGCTGTGGCGGCAGCTCGATGCCGGCCGCAGCGATCTGGTCGTCGCTCAGCTCGGGCGGCAGCTCGTCCCACAGCAACTGCTCCTCGATCGGGTAGGCCAGCGCGCGCGGCATGTTGCGCCAGTGGTCGATCGCGCCGGTCGGGCACGGCGGCACGCAGGCCATGCAGCCATTGCAGACCTCGGCCTTGACCACATAGTTGCGGTCGTCGTGCGTGATCGCGTTGATCGGGCACGTGGCCTCGCAGGTGTTGCACCGTATGCAGATCTCCGGGTCGATCAGGTGCTGCCTGATGATCACCGTCTGGGTGGCCATGTCCATGGGGTTGTTCTCCAGCTCAGCAGGCCCCGGCGCGCCTTCGCGCCGCCGGGCCGTCGCAGGGTCATCAGTTGAATCGCACGTACTCGAAGTTGACCGGCTGGCGGTTGATGCCCATGACGGGCGGCGCGATCCAGTTCGCAAATTGACCCGGCTCGACCACCCGGCCCATCAGCGAGGCCACGAAGGCGCGGTCCTCGGCGGTGGGCAGCCACTCGGCCTTGCGGGCCTCCCATTCGGCCTCGCTGACCACCTGGCCCTCGGGCGACAGCTTCAGCCCGGCCAGCGCGCCGATGTTGCGGTGGAAGGCCTTGTGCGGCACCTTGAGCCGCACCGGAATGCTGGCCTTTTCGATCACCTTGTTCCAGCGCTCCACCCCGGCCATCGAGTCCTTGATGTAGTCGTCGCGCAGCACCTCGTTGAGGGCGTTGAGCATCGGCACTTCCTTCTCGACGAGCTGGCCCCCGTGCACCTCGAGCACCTTGTAGGTCTGGCCCTTGAGCAGGTGGTCGTCGGCGCGCTTGCCTTCCTCGTAGCGGCCCTTCAGCCCCGAGCTGTAGAAGGTGGCGGCATTGCTGGACTGATCGGCACCGAACAGGTCGATGGTGACGCTGTAGTGGAAGTTCAGGTAGCGCTGGATGGTCGGCAGGTCGATCACGCCGGCGGCGCGGATGCGCCCCACGTCGTCGGTCTTGAGCTCGTTCATCACCTGGCAGGTGCGCGCGATGACACGCGAGACGCCCGACTCGCCCACGAACATGTGGTGCGCCTCTTCGGTCAGCATGAACTTGGTCGTGCGCGCCAGCGGGTCGAAGCTGCTTTCGGCCAGCGCACACAGCTGGAACTTGCCGTCGCGGTCGGTGAAGTAGGTGAACATGAAGAAGCTCAGCCAGTCGGGCGTCTGCTCGTTGAAGGCCCCGAGGATGCGCGGGTTGTCGGCATCCCCCGAGCGACGCTCCAGCAGGGCCTCGGCCTCTTCGCGGCCGTCGCGGCCGAAGTAGCGGTGCAGCAGGTAGACCATGGCCCACAGGTGACGGCCTTCCTCGACGTTCACCTGGAACAGGTTGCGCAGGTCGTATTGGCTCGGACAGGTCAGCCCCAGGTGGCGCTGCTGCTCGACCGAGGCGGGTTCGGTGTCGCCCTGGGTGACGATGATGCGGCGCAGGTTGGCGCGGTGCTCGCCGGGCACGTCCTGCCAGACGTCCTCGCCCAGGTGGTCGCCGAAGTGGATCTTGCGGCCCTCCTCCTTCGGATTCAGGAAGATGCCCCAGCGGTAGTCGGGCATCTTCACATGACCGAACTGGGCCCAGCCCTGCGGGTCGACGCTGATGGCGGTGCGCAGGTAGACGTCGAAGTTGTGCGAACCGTCCGGCCCCATGTCGCCCCACCAGTCCAGGAAGTTGGGCTGCCATTGCTCGAGTGCGCGCTGCAGCGTGCGGTCTTCGGCGAGGTTGACGTTGTTGGGGATCTTTTCGCTGTAGTTGATGCCGGACATGCGGGGCTCCTGGGTGGACGTCGTCGGGGGTGGTTCAGTCGGGGAAGATCACACGCGGTTCAGGTCGAAGGCTGCCTTTTCGCCCTTGCCGTAGACCTTCAGCGCGCCCTTGTCGCCCACCGCGTTCGGGCGCTGGAAGATCCAGTTCTGCCAGGCGGTGAGGCGGCCGAAGATGCGCGTCTCCATGGTTTCCTTCGAGGCAAAGCGCAGGTTGGCCTCCAGGCCGGTGAGCGCATCGGGCGACATGGCCGCGCGCTCCTCGATGGCCAGGCGCACCTCGTCGGTCCAGTCGATGTCGTCCGGGGCGGCGGTGATCAGGCCGAGGGCCAGCACCTGGTCGGCGTCGAGCGCACGGCCGATGGCCTCGCGGGCCGCGGCCATCGGGGCGGCTTCTTCGTAGAAGCGGCGGGCCAGCCGCGACTGGCCGTTGACCATTGGCCAGGTGCCGAAGTTGAGCGCCGACAGCATGAGCCGCGGGGCACGCTCGGGCGCATCGGGCAGCGCCAGCATGTAGCAGCGGTCGGCCGCAAAGGCCAGCTCGGCCAGCGTGCCGGCAAAACACGAACCGGGCTCGACCAGCGCAAACAGGGAACGCGACGACACGTCCAGCCGCGCCAGCGTGCGGCGCAACTGCCCGGTCACCGCCCGCACGAACCAGTGGTCGGCATGCTGCGCCAGCGCCGCATCACACGCCAGCACGGCCTGGGCGTCACCGCGGGTCTTGAGCAGCCAGGTGCCGATGTCGAGTTCGTTGGTGCGCATCGACAGGATCGCGTCGTCCAGCTCGCGGGCGACCTGCAGCGGCCACCAGGCGCAACCGGCCGCTTCGATGCCGGCAATGTCACCCGGCTGCGGCGTGGTCGGTGCGTGCACGGTGAAGCTGGCCGTGCGATGGGCACGATCGATCTCGACGGTGACGTGCGAGTAGCGCAGCGCATCGGCCTCGATGCTGCGCTGGATGGGCGTGAGCGTCACACCCCTGGCGCCGGCCGGGCGGTTGCTGGTGGCGGCCAGCTGCTGGGCACGCTCCTGCACCACCTGGGCGAACTGGCTGGTCTTGGGCGCGGCGTCCACCAGGCGCCACTCGACCGCGCGCTGGCCGCGCACGCCCTCGACGCTGGAGCAGAAGATGTCGGCCAGGTCATGGCGCACACGCCGCTTGTCGGTCACGCGCGTCAGGCCGCCGGTGCCGGGCAGCACGCCCAGCAGTGGCACCTCGGGCAGCGAGACGGCCGAGGACCGATCGTCGACCAGCACGATGTCGTCGCAGGCCAGCGCCAGCTCGTAGCCGCCACCGGCGCAAGCGCCGTTCAGGGCGGCCACGAACTTCAGGCCTTCATGGCGGCTGGAGTCTTCGATGCCGTTGCGCGTCTCGTTGGTGAACTTGCAGAAGTTGACCTTCCAGGCGTGGCTGGACAGACCCAGCATGAAGATGTTCGCGCCCGAGCAGAAGATGCGGTCCTTCAGGCTCGTGACGATCACGGTGCGCACCTCGGGATGCTCGAAGCGGATGCGGTTCAAGGCGTCGTGCAGCTCGATGTCCACGCCCAGGTCGTAGGAATTGAGCTTGAGCTTGTAGCCCGGGCGCAGGCCGCCGTCTTCGGCAATGTCCATCGCCAGGGTGGCCGTGGCGCCTTCGAAGCTGAGCTTCCAGTGCCGGTAGCGGGACGGTTCGGTCTGGTAGTCGACGCGGGTGGGGTCAGTCATCTCGGCTCCTTCAGGCTGACATGCAGTTTGATGCATGTTTGTGTTCGATGGACTGCACAATAGTGCATGCTTTGAGGCGCGTCAAGCGCCACCGCGGGCGGGGAAACCCGCGGGTGGTGTCGGTGAACGTGTCAGCAGGCCGTGGCTCAGGTGCCGGCGGGATGGCCGGCGCCGGTCTGGCGCCGTGCGCCCCGGGCGCTCAGGCGGCCCAGTCCATCAGGCCGGCCGCATGCCGCACGGCCGCGCGCAGGCCCGAGAAGGTCTCTTCCAGCGAATGGCCGCTGGTGTTGTAGGTGAAGTCGGCCTTGGCATAAAAGGCCGCGCGCCCGTCGAGGATGCGCTTGAGGTCGTCCATCGCTTCCTTGCTGCCCGACATCGGACGGAAGTCGCCCTGGGCCACCACCCGTTTCATGTGGTCCTCGGGGGTGGCCTGCAGCCACACGGTGTAGCAGTGCGACAGCAGCAGGTTGAAGGTGGACGCATCCGACACCAGCCCCCCCGGCGTGGCGATCACCACCTCGGGATAGATCTGCACGGTCTCTTCGAGGGCCCGGCGTTCGTAGCGCCGGTAGGCGTTGGTGCCATAGAGCGAATGGATCTCGACGATGCTGCAGCCGGCAACCTTCTCGATCTCGCGGCTGAGCTCGACAAACGGGTAGCCCAGGTCTTCGGCCAGCAGCCGCCCGAGCGTCGACTTGCCCGCACCGCGCAGGCCGACCAGGGCGATGCGCGCCATGCGGGTGCGCTGGTCGCTGCCCGAGCCGAACAGCTCGGCCAGGCGCAGCCGGGCACGGTGCAGGTCGGCCTCGCTGCGGTCTTCCAGCAGCTCGCGGATCATCAGCCACTCGGGAGACGCGGTGGTCATGTCGCCGATGATCTCGGCCAGCGGGCATTGCAGCGCCTGGGCCACCTGCTGCAGCACCAGGATCGACGCATTGCCGGTGCCCAGCTCCAGGTTGGCCAGATGCCGCTCGGAAATGTCGGCCGCCAGCGCGGTGGCCTTGCGCGTCAGCCCCCGACGCGCGCGCAGGTTGCGGATGCGCTCACCCAGCGCCGTCAGGAAGGGGTCTTTGGCATGGGCGACATCGCCTGCCATGTCGGTCGTGTCCACGATGGTCCTTCTGGCCTCCAGCGGTACAGCAGCAGTGTGCTCGGGATTTACCCGAACATGAACTATTTTTCTTGACATCGCACAGAACCGGCGCGTATTGTTCCCACACACATGCACAATACTTCATGCCAAGCCGATCCTGCAAGCCCGTCGTGCCGCAGGACGCAGGAGCCCCGAGATGAGTGACACCCCACGCGCGCACTTCGATGCATTGGTGCGAACGATAACGCAGGCCATCGCCGGCCGGCCGCTCGATGCGGCACTGCGCACCTGGCTTTCCGAGACCCACGGCCCGGCCTCGGACTGGTTCCGCGACATGCAGGCCGCCTGTGAGGCCGGCGTGCGGGAGGGCTGGATCGCGCGCCATGTGACGCCCGAGCAGCCCCGCCTGCGCTACGGCCGGGTGGTGCGTCCGTCGCCCGAGACCGCCGAGTTTTCAGTGGACGTGGTCGACATGGACGACTGCGTCGGCCCCCACCATGTGCACCCGCTGGGCGAGATCGACCTGGTGATGCCCTTGAGCGCCGGGGCGCAGTTCGACGGCACGGCCGCGGGCTGGAAGGTCTACCCGCCCGGCAGTGCGCACCGCCCCACCGTCACCGGCGGTCGCGCGCTGGTGCTCTACCTCCTGCCGCAAGGCCAGATCGAATTCACCCAGCCGGCACGCCCATGACCGAACTCCTTCACAACCACCTGGGCGGCCGCTGGCAGCCCGGCCAGGGCCAGGGCAGCGCACTGGTCGACCCGGTGCTGGGCAACGAGCTGGTCCGCGTGTCCAGCGCCGGCCTGGACCTTGCCGAAGGTTTCGCCCATGCGCGGGACCAGGGTGGTGTGGCACTGCGCGCCCTGAGCTATGCGCAGCGCGCCGCGCTGCTGGCCGAAACGGCCGCCGTGCTGCAGACGCACCGCGCCGAGTACGACGCGATCTCGACCGCCAACTCGGGCACGACACGGCGAGATTCGGCGGTCGACATCGACGGCGCGCTGTTCACGATCGGCCAGTACGCCCGCTGGGGTGGCACGCTGGGCAACGCGCACCTGCTGCTCGACGGCGCGCCGGCCCGGCTCGGCAAAGACCCGGCCTTCCAGTCGCGCCACGTGATGCTGCCCACCCGCGGCCTGGCACTGTTCATCAACGCATTCAACTTCCCGGCCTGGGGCCTGTGGGAAAAGGCGGCGCCGGCCCTGCTCTCAGGTGTGCCGGTGATCGTCAAGCCGGCCACGGCCACGGCCTGGCTGACCCAGCGCATGGTGGCCGACGTCATCGCCGCCGGCATCTGGCCGTCGGGCGCCCTGTCGGTCGTGTGCGGCAGCTCGGCCGGCCTGATGGACGCACTGCAGCCCTTCGATCTGGTCTCGTTCACCGGCTCGGCCGAAACGGCCGCAGTGATCCGCGCGCACCGCGCCGTCGCACGCGACTCGGTGCGGGTGAACATCGAGGCCGACAGCCTCAACTCGGCCCTGCTGCTGCCCGACGGCCTGCCCGGCACACCGGCCTTCGACCTGCTGGTCAACGAGGTCGTGCGCGAGATGACGGTGAAGTCCGGGCAGAAATGCACCGCGATCCGTCGGGTGCTGGTGCCCGCCGAAGCCTACGATGCGGCCGCCGAGGCCATCGTCGCCCGGCTGCGCACCGTGGTCGTGGGCAACCCTCGCAACGACGGCGTGCGCATGGGCTCGCTCGTGAGCCGCGAGCAGCTCGCCCATGTGCACGACGGGCTGGCCCGCCTGGGCAGCCAGGCCACGACCCTGCTCGACGGCCGTGCCACCCCGCTGGTGGACGCCGACCCCGCCGTGGCCGCGTGCATCGGGCCGACGCTGCTGGGCACACGCGACCCCGCCGCCAGCCCGCTGGTCCACCAGGTGGAGGTGTTCGGCCCCGTCGCCACGCTGATGCCCTACCGCAGCATCGACGAAGCGCATGCCCTGATCCGCCGTGGCGGCGGTTCGCTGGTGGCCTCGTTGTACGGCGCCGACCCGCAGCACATGGCCGCAAGCGCCCAGGCGCTGGCCGACACCCACGGCCGCATCCATGCGATCTCGCCCGACGTGGCCCAGCTTCACACCGGCCACGGCAACGTGATGCCGATGTCGCTGCACGGCGGCCCGGGCCGCGCCGGGGGCGGCGAGGAACTCGGCGGCCTGCGCGCGCTGGCCTTCTATCACCGCCGCTGCGCCGTGCAGGCCGCCGTGCCGGTGCTCGACACGCTGGCCGCAACCGGCACCGTGCTGGCGCCCTGACCCGCACCGCCCCAGAACGAAGGACGAAGGAGACCCCATGGCACCGACCCACCGCCTGCCGGACGCCCCGCCGCAGCGCTTCAACTTTGCCGCCGACCTGATCGAACGCCATGCCGCACGCGCCGGGCGCACGGCCTACATCGACGACCACGGCCGCGTGAGTTACGGCGAGCTGGCACAGCGCGTGCGCCGCATGGCTGCCGGTCTGCAGGCCCTGGGGCTGCGCCGCGAAGACCGCGTGCTGCTGCTGATGCACGACAACATCGACTGGCCGGTGTGCTTTCTCGGTGCGCTGTATGCGGGGATCGTGCCGGTGGCCGTCAACACCCTGCTGACGGCCGACGACTATGCCTACATGCTCGAGCACAGCCGCGCCCAGGCCGCCCTGGTGTCGGGCGCGCTGCTGCCGGTGCTGGACCAGGCCATGGGCCGCGCCCGCCACGAGGTGGCACACCGGGTGGTGTCTCATCCCGTCGCGCCGCTGCCGCCTGACACCCGCACTCACACGGTCGAGGGCTTGATCGCCTCCCATGAGGCGCTGGCGCAACCCGCCGACACCCTGGCCGACGAAGCGGCGTTCTGGCTGTATTCGTCCGGCTCGACCGGCCGGCCCAAGGGCACCGTGCACACGCACGCCAACCCGTGGTGGACGGCCGAGCTGTACGCCGAACCCGTGCTCGGCCTGCACGAAGGCGACACCGTGTTCTCGGCCGCCAAGCTCTTTTTTGCCTACGGGCTGGGCAATGCGCTGAGCTTCCCGCTCAGCGTGGGAGCCACCGTCGTGCTGATGGCCGAGCGCCCCACGCCCGACGCCTGCTTCAAGCGCCTGGTCGAGCACCGCCCCACGGTCTTCTGCGGCGCGCCCACCGGGTATGCGGGCATGCTCGCCTCACCCGCCCTGCCGTCTCGTGACCAGGTGGCCCTGCGGCTGTGCTCGTCGGCCGGCGAGGCGCTGCCGCAGGACATCGGCGAACGATTCACCGCGCATTTCGGCTGCCAGATCATCGACGGCATCGGCTCGACCGAGATGCTGCACATCTTCCTGTCCAACCGTCCGGGTGACGTGCGTTACGGCACCACCGGCAAACCGGTCGATGGCTACGAGGTTCAGTTGCGCGGCGAGGACGGGCAGCCGGTGAGCGTGGGCGAGATCGGCGACCTCTACATCAAGGGCCCCAGCGCCGCGCTGATGTACTGGAACAACCGCACCCGGTCGCGCGAGACCTTCCAGGGCGAATGGACCCGCAGCGGCGACAAGTACAGCTGCGATGCCCAGGGCTACTACACCTATGCCGGGCGCAGCGACGACATGCTCAAGGTCAGCGGCCAGTACGTCTCGCCCTTCGAGGTCGAGGCCACGCTGGTGCAGCATCCGGACGTGCTCGAGGCCGCCGTGATCGGCGTGAACGACGGCGACGGCCTGACACGCACCAAGGCCTTTGTCGTGCTCAAGCCCGGCCACACGATGAGCGACGGGCTGGAAAGCGACCTCAAGGCCTTCGTGAAGAGCCGCCTGGCGCCACACAAGTATCCGCGCCAGATCGAGTTCCTGAGTGAACTGCCCAAGACCGCCACCGGCAAGATCCAGCGCTTTCGCCTGCGCGAACGCGAGCGCCAGCCCGGGAGCCCGGCATGAGCCCGGCGACGGTCGAATTCATCGACGTGGCCTGGCGCGACCGCCAGGACCGCATCGAGTACACCTGGCTCGCACCCCAACGCACCAACAGGCCGCTGCTGGTCTTCCTGCATGAGGGGCTGGGCTCGGTCGCGATGTGGAAGGACTTCCCGGCGCAGCTGTGCGAGGCCGCGCAATGCCGGGGCCTGGTGTTCTCGCGCTGGGGCTATGGCCAGTCCAGTCCGCGCGGCGGCCATGAGCGCTGGCCGGTGGACTTCATGCACCACCAGGCGCATGACTTCCTGCCGGCGTTCTTCAACGCACTGGGCCTGGACACCCGGCGCGAGCGCCCCTGGCTGTACGGTCACAGCGACGGGGGCTCGATTGCGCTGCTGCACGCGGCGCAGTTTGCCAACAGCGTGGGCGGCCTGATCGTGGCCGCACCGCACACCTTTGTCGAAGACCTGTCGGTGCGCAGCATCGAGCAGGCCCGCGACGGTTACGTGAGCACCGACCTGCGCAGCAAGCTGGCGCGCTATCACGCCGACCCCGACTCGGCATTCTGGGGCTGGAACGATGTCTGGCTGGCGCCGGAGTTCCGCCGCTGGGACATCCGCGACGAGCTGACAGGCATCCGCTGCCCGGTGCTGGCCGTGCAGGGCATCGACGACGAGTACGGCACGATGGCCCAGATCGAAGCCATCGCCGCGGCCGTGCCTCACACCCAGCTGCTCAAGCTGCACGACTGCGGCCATTCGCCGCACCGCGATCACCCCGCCCAGCTGGCCATGGCCGTCACCGGTTTCATGCGCCGCCATGCCCCCGCCCCGCAGGCCACGGCCACCGCCGCCGCCCGCTGATTCCCGCCCGCTCGAACAACACAGGAGACAGACCATGACCCGACACCGCACCCTCTGCCTGCTGGCCGCCGCCAGCCTCGCCGCCGCCTTCGGCACCGCCGCACAGGCCCAGGGCAACAAGATCAAGGTGGGCCTGATGCTGCCCTACACCGGCACCTTTGCCGCGCTGGGCACGGCCATCGAGAACGGCTTCCGGCTGTATGTCGACGAACAGGGCGGCAAGCTCGCCGGCCGCGAGATCGAGTTCTTCAAGGTCGACGACGAATCCGACCCGGCCAAGGCGCCCGAGAACGCGAACAAGCTGGTCAAGCGCGACCAGGTCGACGTGCTGGTCGGCACGGTGCACTCGGGCGTGGCCATGGGCATGGCCAAGGTCGCACGCGACAACAACACCCTGCTGATCGTGCCCAATGCCGGCGCCGACGCCGTGACCGGCCCGCTGTGCGCGGCCAACATCTTCCGCACCTCGTTCAGCAACTGGCAGCCGGCCTATGCGATGGGCCTGGTGGCCGCCGAGAAGCAGAAGCACAAGACGGCCGTGACACTGACCTGGAAGTACGCCGCCGGCGACGAGTCGGTGCGCGGCTTCAAGGAAGGCTTCGAGTCCAAGGGCGGCAAGGTGCTGAAGGAGCTGAACCTGCCGTTCCCGAACGTGGAGTTCCAGGCGCTGCTGACCGAGATCGCCGCGCTCAAGCCCGATGCGGTGTACGTGTTCTTTGCCGGCGGCGGTGCGGTGAAGTTCGTCAAGGACTATGCCGCGGCCGGCCTGAAGGACAAGATCCCGCTGTACGGTGCCGGCTTCCTGACCGACGGCACGCTGGAGGCGCAGGGCGACTCGGCCAACGGCCTGCTGACCACGCTGCACTATGCGGACGACCTGACCCTGCCGCGCGACAAGGCCTTCCGCTTCAACTACGCCAAGACCTACAAGCTGCAGCCCGACGTCTACGCCGTGCAGGGCTACGACGCGGCCCAGCTGCTGGCCGCCGGCCTGAAGGCCGCGGGTGGCGACATCGGCAAGCGCGACGCCGTGGTCAAGGGCATGCGCGAGGCGAAGATCGACAGCCCCCGCGGGCCCTTCACGATGTCCAAGGCCCACAACCCCATCCAGGACATCTACCTGCGCAAGGTCGAGGGCAAGATGAACCGCTCGGTGAGCGTGGCCGTCAAGGGCCTGGCCGACCCGGCACGCGGCTGCAGGATGTGATTTGTCCCCTCTCCCCCTTGCCTGGCGGAGAGGGAGCCGCGCCTGGATGCCCGCCTGCGCGGGCATGACCGCCACTCGGAGCGCCCCATGGACCTCACCACCTTCCTCATCCAGTGCCTCAACAGCGTGCAGTACGGGCTGCTGCTGTTCCTCGTGGCCAGCGGGCTGACCCTGATCTTCGGGATCATGGGGGTCATCAACCTGGCCCACGGCAGCTTCTACATGATCGGCGCCTACATGGCCTTCACGCTGTCGTCGCTGACCGGCAACTTCTTTGTCGCCCTGGTGCTGGGCATGGTGCTCGCCGTGGCGCTGGGCTACCTGCTGGAGTGGGGCTTCTTCAGCTTCCTGTACGAACGCGAACACCTGATGCAGGTGCTGATGACCTACGGCCTCATCCTGGTGTTCGAGGAGCTGCGCAGCATCCTCGTCGGTGATGACGTGCATGGGGTGGCGGTGCCGGACTGGCTGGCCGGTGGCATCGCGATCGGCAACGACATGAGCTACCCGGTGTACCGGTTGTTCATCTCGGCGGTGTGCCTGGCCGTGGCCGGCGGCATGTACTACATGATCAAGAAGACACGCGTGGGCATGATGGTTCGGGCCGGATCGACCAACCGAGAGATGGTGCAGTCGCTGGGCATCAACATCTCGCTGCTGTATCGCGTGGTGTTTGCCGCCGGCGTGGCACTGGCCGTGCTGGCCGGCATGATCGCCGCGCCCGTGGCCTCGGTCTACCCCGGCATGGGCGGCTCGGTGCTGATCATCTGTTTCGTGGTGGTCGTGATCGGTGGCATCGGCTCGGTCAAGGGCGCGCTCGTGGCCGCACTGCTGATCGGGTTCGTCGACACCTTCGGCAAGGTCTTCTGGCAGCAGGCGGCCGGCGCGCTGGTCTATCTGCTGATGGCGGTGATCCTGCTGTGGAAGCCCGAAGGCCTGTTCAAGCAAGGGACCTGACTGCCATGACCTCCTCCCGACTGACAGGCTGGGCCCTGGCCCTGGCCCTGCTGCTGCTGGCCCTGCTGCCCGTGATGCCCGAACCGATCGGCGGGCAGTTCCACATCGAACTGGGCGCGAAGGTGCTGATCATGGCGATCTTTGCGCTCAGCCTGCAATTGCTGGTGGGCTACACCGGCCTGGTGAGCCTGGGGCACGCCGCCTACTTCGGCTTTGCCGCCTATGTCGTGGCGATGCTGGCGCCGCAGTCCGAGGCCGGCAATGGCTGGCTGATGCTGCTGGCGGCCATCGGCGGATCGGCCGCGCTGGCCCTGGTGATCGGCGCGCTGGTGATGCGCACCCGCGGCATCTACTTCATCATGGTGACGCTGGCCTTTGCCCAGCTCGTGTATTTCGTCTTCCATGACACCGACCACTTCGGCGGCAGCGACGGCACCTATGTGTACTTCAAGCCGGAGTTCACGCTGTTCGGCTGGAAGCCGCTGGATCTCGAACAGACCGCTCACTTCTACTGGTTCACGCTGGCGATGACGGCCCTGACCGTCGCAGCGCTCACCCTGCTGCTGCGCTCGCGCCTGGGTCATGCGCTGGTGGGCATCAAGCACAACGAACAGCGCATGCGGGCCACCGGCTATGCCACCACGGCCTACAAGCTCGCCAGCTTCGTGATCGGCGGGGCCTTTGCCGGGCTGGCCGGTTTTCTCTATGCCACCCAGCATGGGTATGTGAACCCCGAGATCCTGTCGTGGCACCACTCGGGCAATGCATTGCTGATGGTGATCCTCGGCGGCCTGGGCAGCCTGGCCGGCGCGGTGATCGGTGCCTTCTCGTTCGTGCTGCTGGCCGAGTGGTTCCAGGACATGACCAAACACTGGCAGTTGCTGATGGGCGGTTTCATCATCCTGCTCGTGGCGGTGCTGCCGCAGGGCATCGCCGGCGGGATCGAGCGCCTGCGACAGCGCCTCGCGGCGCGCCGGCATACCGCCGCCGGCATCGAGGTCGCGGGCAAGGAGCAACTGCGATGACCCCTCTGCTGAGTGCGCGCGCCCTCACCCGCCGCTTCGGTGCGCTCAAGGCCGTCGAAGGCGTGACGCTGGACCTCGACGCCGGGCAGATCCACGCCGTGATCGGCACCAACGGCGCCGGCAAATCCACCCTCATCAATCTGCTGTCGGGCGAACTGCCGGCCAGTGGCGGCACGGTGCAGCTCGACGGCCAGGACATCACCACCTGGTCGCAGCCTCGCCGGGCCCAGGCCGGGCTGGGCCGCAGCTACCAGCGCAACAACATCTTCCTGCCGCTGAGCGTGCACGAGAACTGCCGGCTGGCCGCGCAGACGCATGCACAGCAGCCGTGGAAGGTCTGGCAGGCCGCCACGGCCTGTGCGCTCAGCAACGACCGTGCGCGCGATGCCATCGAGCGGGCGGGCCTGTCGCAGGTGGCCTCGCGCCCGGCGGCCAGCCTCTCGCACGGGCAGAAGCGGCAGCTCGAGGTGGCCATGTGCCTGGCCACACGGCCACGTGTGCTCCTGCTGGACGAACCCCTGGCCGGCATGGGCGCCGAGGAGTCCGAACGCATGCTCGACCTGCTGCGCCGCCTGCGCACCGGCCACGCCATCCTGCTGGTCGAGCACGACATGGATGCCGTCTTTGCCGTGGCCGACCGCATCACCGTGATGGTCAACGGCTCGGTGATCGCCTCGGGCACGCCTGACGAGGTGCGCCGCAATGCCGAGGTGCAGGCGGCCTACCTGGGCGACCACTGAGCCGAAGGACTCCGACCATGAACGACCTCCTGATCGACGCGCGTGGGCTGCAGGCCTGGTACGGCAGCAGCCACATCCTGCATGGCATCGACTTCCGGCTGCGCCGGGGCGAAACCGTCGGTCTGCTCGGACGCAACGGCATGGGCAAGTCCACGCTGATCCGCACGCTGCTGGGTCATGTGCGCCAGCGCCAGGGCCACATCAGCGTGCAGGGGCGCGACCTGTCGCGTGCCCAGCCGCACGAGGTGGCCCGCCTGGGCATCGCCTATGTGCCCGAAGGGCGCGGCATCTTCCCCAACCTCACCGTCCGCGAAAACCTCGTGATGGCCGCCCGGCCGGGCCTGCGCGGGCAGCGCGAGTGGACCTTCGAGCGCATCCTGCAGACCTTCCCGCGGCTGGCGCAGCGGCTGGACAACCTGGGCTGGCAGCTGTCGGGCGGCGAGCAGCAGATGCTGTCGATCGGGCGGGCACTGATGACCCACCCCGAGGCGATCATCCTCGACGAGGCCACCGAGGGCCTGGCGCCGCTGATCGTGGCCGAGATCTGGCGCGTGATCGGCGAGATCCGCCGCAGCGGCCTGGCCACGCTGGTCGTCGACCGCAACTACCGCACCGTGATGGCCCATTCCGACCGGCTGGTCGTGCTCGAGAAGGGGCGCCTCGTGCTCGAAGGACCGTCGGACGAGCTGCAGCAGCGACCCGCCGAACTGGGTCGCTACCTCGGCGTGTGACCCCGGTGGCTGCAGGGACGGCACAATACCGCCCAAGCTTGTCCCTTGGAGCCCTGATGACCCAGCCCAGCCCGCAAAGCGCCGAAGCGCAGGCGGCAATGACCGTGGCCGAATGCGCCGATCAACTGCGCCAGCGCCATCCCGCCCTGTTCGACGGCCCCCCGAAGCCGGTGAAGCTGCGCATCCAGCACGACATCCAGGAGCGCAACCCGGGCGTGTTCAGCAAACAGACGCTGGCCGCGTTCTTCCGGCGCTACACCAACAGCGGGGCCTACCTGAAGGCCATCGTGCGCGGCACGCATCGCTATGACCTGGATGGTCAGCCCGCGGGCGAGATCTCCGACGAACACCGCCAGGTGGCCGAAACGGCCCTGAAGGAGCGCCAGGCCCGCATCGACGCCCAGCGCGCCGAAGAACGCGCCAAGGCGCGCGAGCAGGAGCGTGCGGCCGACCAGGAGCGCATCCAGCGCGCCACGCTGCTGCGTGACTTCGAGACCACCACCCTGACGCGCGAGAACTTCTGCGCACTCAAGGGCGTGCCGGCCGATCAGCTCGACACCCTGCTGGCCACGGCCCGCCAGGAAAAGACCGAACGCGCCGACTACCTCAAGCAGCTTCTGGCCGACTTCCAGGCCAGCGGCCTGGACGTGCCGGGGTTTGCGGCCCGCCAGCGCATGCACCCGGCCCAGGTCGACCGCCTGCTGCGCGAAGCGCGCGGCCCGGTGCGTGACCCGCGCGACGCCCGCGACGGCCGCGATCCGCGCGGTGCAGGTCGCCCGTCTTCACGCCCCGAGCGCGGGCCACGTGGTGAGTCGGGCGACCGTCGCAACACCGACCGCCCGCGCGGCGGCCGCCCGGGTGGCCCTCGCCACGAAGGCAAGCGCTGACTCACCCCCTGCGCATCGTCGCCCTCCCGATCTGAAGCCTGAATGCGCGCCCTGCGGGGCGCGCACCGTTGTTGGGCCCTTGTCAAGCTGGCTGCTCAAGTTTCATGCAGTTCCGGCCGAAAAGGGTGCATGTGCGTCTTCCGCACAGCCGATTCATCGACCCAACACCATTCCAGCAGTCAGAAAGGATGGGGACCTCCGTGTTCAACCAACTCAGCTTCAGCAAGCGCATCGGCCTGCTGCTTGGCGCCGCCATCGTGGGCATCGTGGCCATGACCGTCCAGCAGGTCGTCGCCGCGCGCCAGCACGTCACCGAAGCGCGCAAGACGCAGCTCCAGTGGGCCGTCCAGTCGGGCCACAGCATCGTGGCCGGCTATCACGCCAAGGCCAAGGCCGGGCAGATGAGCGAAGAAGACGCCAAGAAGGCGGCCCGCGAGGCCCTGCGCGTCACGCGTTACGGCGGTGCGGACGGCAAGACCGAATACCTCTACATCTGGACGGTCGACGGCCACGGCGTGATGCACCCCATCAAGCCCGAGTGGGAAGGCAAGCCCATGATGGACTCGCTGAAGTCGCCGACGGGCCAGTACATCCTGAAGGACTTCAGCGCCGCCATCCAGGCCAGCAAGGACGGCACGGCCTTCGTGGACACGCTGTTCCCGCGCCCGGGCCAGACCGAGTCGGTGCCCAAGCTGCAGTACCTGATGCATCACGCACCCTGGGGATGGATCGTCGGTTCGGGCCTGTACATGGACGACGTCGATGCCGTCGCGCGCACCGAAGCGCTCGCCTCGCTGGCCATCGGTGCGGTGGTGTTGCTGGTGATCGGTGGTGTGGGCTATGCGGTCTCACGTAGCGTGCTGCGCCAGATCGGTGGCGAGCCGCAGGCCGCCATCGACGCAATGCAGCGTGTGGCCCAGGGCGACCTGACCATCCAGATGCGCGACGCGCCCCAGGGCAGCCTGATGCACACGCTGGGCGCCATGGTGGCGTCGCTGCGCGGCATGGTGGGTGAGGTCCGGCATTCCGCCGACAACATCTCGGTGGCCTCCGGCGAGATCGCTGCGGGCAATCACGACCTGTCGGCCCGCACCGAGCAGACGGCCTCGAACCTGCAGCAGACGGCCTCGTCGATGGAACAACTGGCCTCGACCGTGCGCACCAATGCCGACTCCGCCCGCCAGGCCAACCAGCTGGCCACCTCGGCCGCCGATGCAGCGATGCGCGGTGGTGAAGTCGTCACCCAGGTGGTGCGCAACATGGACGAGATCACCGATTCGTCGAAGAAGATCGGCGACATCATCGGCGTGATCGACGGCATCGCCTTCCAGACCAACATCCTGGCCCTGAACGCCGCCGTCGAGGCGGCCCGTGCCGGCGAGCAGGGCCGCGGTTTTGCGGTCGTGGCTGCCGAAGTGCGCACGCTCGCCCAGCGCAGCGCCCAGGCCGCCAAGGAGATCAAGACGCTGATCACCGCCTCGGTCGAACGGGTCGACGCCGGCTCGAAGCTGGTGCAGGACGCCGGCACGTCGATGCAGGAGATCGTGGCCGCCGTGCGCCGCGTGAACGACATCATCGGCGAGATCACGGCATCGGCCACCGAACAGAGCGAAGGCATCGGCCAGGTGAACACCGCCGTGGTCAACCTCGACCAGATGACGCAGCAGAACGCCGCACTGGTGGAAGAGTCGGCCGCCGCCGCATCGTCGCTGAAAGACCAGGCCGGCAAGCTCGCCGAGATCGTGGCGGCCTTCCGCATCGGCGAGGCCCAGGCGCAGGCAGCGATCGAACGTGCCCGCGCGGGGATGGCGGCGACGGCTCACTGAAACCGCCAGGCGGCCACCGTGTCGCCCCAGGCGGGGCGAGCTCGGGTTCACTCCCTCTCCCGCGTGCGGGAGAGGGTTGGGGAGAGGGCTTGCTGCGAGTCGCTGCCGCGGTGGTTCGTGACGCCGTGCATCGCCCCTGCCGGGGCGAGCCGGGTCTCGGCCCGGCGGCCGAGTTCCCTTTCTTGCGTCCCAAGAAAGGGAACCCAAAGAAGGGGACCCCGACTATGGCGCCCCGCTGCGCGGGGTGCCCTGCGGTGCTCGCGGCTGCAAGGTGGCTGCGGAACTCGCCCTTTTTGGCCCTGCGG
The DNA here is from genome assembly GCA_946482595.1 of uncultured Comamonadaceae bacterium. Next base: position 96 of record CAMLSD010000009.1, on the reverse strand, counting down.
GCCAAACGGTGCTCAAACAGTCCTCGCCAGCCCCGCGCTGTGCGCGGGGCAACCTTGCAGCCGCTGCGCTCCTCGGCGCCACAGACGGGGCAATAC
>CAMLSD010000008.1 GCA_946482595.1 uncultured Comamonadaceae bacterium | reverse complement strand
CCATCATCGCGCTGGGGCCGTCGTCCTTGGGGAACCTCAGGCGCAGGATGCGGTGATGCTGCCGGTCCAGTGCGCTCTTGAGGATCTGGCGGGCGTCATAGAGATTCATCTTGCGGGTTCCCTGGCTCGGTCTGGATCTTGTGGCGCGGATTCTTCACGCGCCCCTCCCGCCGAGCCACCCCCCATCCGGTGGTCAGATGTGGCAAGCCGTAACGCCAATGGGCGTTTGTGCGGCCGCTGTTAACGGCCGCTTGCAGGTGTTAGCAATGGTGTCGTGTGGTGTTTCGTGTTGCGTCGGTGGATGGCCAGCGCCCGGGGGCGGCTCGACCGGCATCGGGCACCATGGCGGGCCGGGTGCGCGGGCCACAGGGCCGACTCGCTATGATGTCGCGCCGATGCCCGCTGGCATTGGCGCACTGTTTGACCCCACCTGCTGCCCGTGTCGTCTGCTCCCCCCTCGCTCAACCCCGCCCAGCTTGAAGCTGTCCATTACCTGCAGGGTCCCTGCCTTGTGCTGGCCGGTGCAGGTTCGGGCAAGACGCGGGTGATCACTCACAAGATCGCGCGGTTGCTGCAGGCCGGCTATGAGCCGGGCCAGATCGCGGCCATCACCTTCACCAACAAGGCCTCCGAGGAAATGCGTGAGCGGGCCAAGGGGTTGGTGGGGCCGCGTGCGGCCAAGCACCTGGTGATCAGCACCTTCCACTCGCTGGGGGTGCGCATCCTGCGTGCCGACGGCGTGCGCCTGGGCCTGAAGGAGCAGTTCTCGATCCTGGACAGCGACGATGTGCTGTCCATCCTGCGCGATGCCGGTGCCACCAGCGACGCTGCCCTGGCCCGCCGCTGGCAGTGGACCATCAGCCTGTGGAAGAACCAGGGCCTGGACAGCGACCAGGCCGCCGCGGTGGCGCAGAACGACGACGAGCGTGTGGCTTCGCGCGTGATGAAGCTGTACGAAGAGCGGCTCAGCGCCTACCAGGCGGTGGACTTCGACGACCTGATCGGTCTGCCGCTCAAGCTGCTGCAGCGCGACGATGAAGCCCGCGCCAAGTGGCAGAACACGCTGCGGTATGTGCTGGTCGACGAATACCAGGACACCAACGCCGTCCAGTACGAACTGCTCAAGGCCCTGGTGGGCGAGCGCGCGATGTTCACCGCGGTGGGTGACGATGACCAGTCCATCTATGGCTGGCGCGGCGCCACGATCGAGAACCTGCGGCGCCTGCCGCAGGAGTATCCGGCCCTCAAGGTCATCCCGCTGGAGCAGAACTATCGCTCCACCGGCAACATCCTGCGCGCGGCGAACCATGTGATCGCGGCCAATCCCAAGATCTTCGAGAAGAAGCTGTGGAGCGAATTCGGCGATGGCGAGCCGGTGCGTGTGGTCGAGTGCGACAACGAAGAGCACGAGGCCGAGCGTGCGGTGGCCCGCATCCAGTCGATCCGCGGTGGCGCCACCGAACAGGCGCCGGCCCAGTGGGCCGACTTTGCCATCCTGTACCGCGCCAACCACCAGGCCCGCATGCTGGAGCAGGCCTTGCGCAAGGCCGGCATCCCGTACAAGGTGTCGGGTGGCCAGAGTTTCTTTGACCGGGCCGAGATCAAGGACCTGTGCAGCTGGCTGCGGCTGATGGTCAACCAGGACGACGATCCGGCCTTCCTGCGGGCGGTGACCACGCCCAAGCGGGGCATCGGCCACCAGACGCTCGGGCATCTGGGCGAGTTCTCGGCCAAATGGAAGGTCAGCCTGTATGAAGCCCTGTTCGCCGACTCGTTGTCGACCGCAGTGAGTTCGCGTGCGATCGGCTCGCTGCATGAGTTCGGCCGGTATGTGAACGACCTGGAATACCGCTTTCGCCACACGGTGGGTGCCGAGGATGCCAAGCCGGTGCTGATGACCTGGCTGAAGGAAATCGGTTACGAGCAGCATCTGTATGACAACGAAGAAAGCGAAAAACTCGCTGCCTCGCGCTGGCAGAACGTGCTCGATTTCATCGACTGGATTGCGCGGCGCTGCGGCGGCGAGATCGAGACCGACGGTGGCCTGACCACCGAGACCGAGCGCAAGAGCATCCTCGACGTGGCGCAGACCATCTCGGTCATCCTGAGCCTGGCCGAGCGCGGCGCCGACCAGAACGTAGTCACGCTGTCGACGCTGCATGCGTCCAAGGGCCTGGAGTGGCCGCATGTGGTGCTGGCCGGTGTGAACGAGGGCCTGCTGCCGTTCAAGAGCGAAGACGACGAGATGACACCGCAGCGGCTCGAGGAAGAGCGCCGGCTGATGTACGTGGGCATCACGCGGGCCCGCACGACGCTGGCGGTGAGCACGCTCAAGCGCCGCAAGAAGGGCCGCGAGTTCGTGGCCGGTGTGCCCAGTCGCTTCATCGGCGAGATGAAGCTCGACGAAAAGACGATGAAGGAAGACCCGCGCGAGAAGCTCAAGGCCCTGCGGGCCGAGTTCGCGCGGCGTGCCGCACAGGCCAGCACCGCGGCCGGCGACTGAAGCGCACGCAGGGCGGCCTGTGCAAGCCGCCGGGTTGACCCTCACGTGTGGCGGCAAACCAGTGCAAGCGAGCGCGGTTTGCGTATCGAAGCGCACCTGCGGCGGCCGCTATGCTGGGTTCACCGACGTGCCCATGCACATCGGTGAATCCGGTTCGGTCCGGCGGAGGTGGCCATGTCAGCAGTTCTCGACGATGCCTTGACCTTGACCCTGCGTGAGCAGATCGATCGCCTGACCAGCTTCAACCGGCATGTGGCGCATGACCTGCGTTCGCCGCTGTCGACGGTGGCCTGTGCCGCGCTGCGGGCCGAACAGGCACTGGCGGCCGGTGACGTGGCCACGGCGCAGCAACTGCTGCGGCTGCTGTCCAGCCGGGCCGGCCGCCTGTCCGACCTGGTGGGCGCGCTGATGTCGCTGGCGCAGGCCGGCGAGGCCCCCTGGCACGAAGGGGTGGTGGATCTGGACGCGCTGGCCCACGAGGCGATCGACGAACTGGGCCCGCGTGCCGCGACAGCCACCGTCACGCTGCACCCTTTGCCGCCGGTGGTGGGGGTTCAGCCCTTGTTGCGTCAGGTGCTGGTGAACCTGCTCGGCAACGCGCTGAAGTATTCGCAGCGCGCTGCTCGGCCGCACATCGAAGTCGGCGCGCACCACGACGGCCCGGCCGGCCACGTCACCGTGTACGTGCGGGACAACGGCGTGGGCTTCGACCCGACCCAGGCCGCGCGCCTGTTCCAGCCCTTTGCCCGGCTGCACGGCGGCGAATACGCCGGGCACGGTATCGGACTGAGTTTCGTCAAGCGCGTGATCGAACGCCATGGCGGCTGGGTGGCGGCGGCGCGCCGCGACCCGGTGGGGGCCGAGTTCTGTTTCAGTCTGCGGCGGGCGGTTTGAGTCTCCTTGCGTGCGAACGAGTGGGTGCATCGCCGAATCTCGCTGGCAGAATCGCGTCCACGAAGATTCCGTCAGGGGGGAACATGCCATTTGCAGGTCTGGGATTGCACATTCTGCTCGCGCTCTTCTGCGCGGTTCATGTGGTGCGCACGCGGCAGGAGCTCTATTGGTTGTTCATATTGTTCGCATTTCCGCTGCTGGGAAGCCTGGTGTACTTCTTCATGGTGTACATGCCGAATTCCCGACTCGAGCGAACGGCACTCAAAGCCGTTGCCGCGGCAGGCAAGGCCATGGATCCGACGAGGGAGTTGCGCAATGCTCGTGAGGAGTTTGAGCACACTCCGACGGCACAGAATCAGATGCGACTCGCTGCTGCGCTCCTGGATGCGGGTGAGGCGACCGAAGCAGCAAGACTGTACGAAGGTGGGCTCAGTGGTCCGTTTGCCTCAGATCCGGAATTGCGCTTCAACGCGGCCCGCGCATTCGTCGAGAGCCAGCGCTATGCCGATGCGTTGATGCACCTGCAGGAACTCCAGGCGAGCCGGCCTGATTTCCGGGCGGATGCGGTGTCGCTTCTGCTGGCCAAGTGCTATGCGGGCACATCGCGTTCGGCTGATGCGAGACAGCAATTCGAGCTGGCTCTTTCCCGCTTCGGCACCTTCGAGGCCCATGCCGAATATGCGATCTGGGCACTGGCCACTGGCGATCTGACCACTGCTGCGCGCCTGAATGAAGAGATAAACAAGATCACGCGGCGCTGGAACAAGATGAGCCGTGAGCTCAACGACCCGGTCATGCGACGCTACAACGCGGCATTGGCGCTGGCCTCCCGTCGCGGCTGAAGCCGGCGTTTGCCGGGCGGGCTCCGGGAGACTCCCGGTGACGAAGCGCGGTGCAGGTCGCACAATCGCGCGCCATGCCCACGCTGCTTTCCCCCGGCCTCCTGCTCGCGCTGCTGTTGCCCAGTGCCGCCCTCACGATCTTCAGCGGGCCGCAATGGCTGGCCACACCCTGGCTGCCCTGGGTGTTCAAGCCCTTGTCGACGGTGCTGATCCTGCTGTATGCCGGGTCGCGCTGCGGCGACGTGCCGCGCCGCAAGCCGCTGATCCTGGCCGGGCTGGTGTGCTCGCTGGCGGGGGATGTGGCCCTGCTGTGGCCGCAGGGTTTCGTGGCCGGTCTGCTGGCCTTCCTGGTGGCGCACCTGCTCTACATCGTGGCGTTCTGCCTCACGGCCCGCCCGGCGGCGCGCTGGCTGCCGTTCGGGGTGTATGCCCTGATCGCTGCGGGTGTGCTGTCGCAACTGTGGCCGGGCGTGCCGTCAGCCTTGCGCGTGCCGGTGGTGGCCTATGTGGTGTGTCTGGCCGGCATGGCGGCGCAGGCGGCGGTGTGGTGGCTCGTGGCGCGCGGCACGGCGCTGCAGCCGCGTGCGGCCTGGGCGGCATGGGGCGGGTTGCTGTTCATGACCTCCGACGCCTTGCTGGCGATCAACAAGTTCATGCAGCCGCTGCCTGAGGCCTCGTTGTGGGTGCTGTCGACCTACTGGACGGCGCAGTGGTGCATCGCCTCGGCGCTGTTGCCAAGGCGGCCGGCGGCTCACTGAGCCGGGCCACCGCCGCGGTGCCGGCGTGCGCGCTCGCTGAGCGCATTCGGGAAAAAGAGGGCCGTCAGGCTGCGGCTGTGCACCGGCGTGAAACCGTCGGCATGGGCGTCGCGGGCGTCGGTGGTGTGACGCCGCCAGTCCCGGACCCAATGGATGGCGTCGCACACTTCCAGCAGGCCCATGGTTTCGCGGTCGCCGATCAGCACCCCCTGCACGCGCAGCCCCAGCTCGGCGCGGGCGGCATCCAGCCGCTCCAGGCTGGCCGGCGTGACGCCGAACTCGCCGTCGCTGGCGATCAGCAGGTCCGCGTCGTGCCAGCCGGCCTCGTGGACACGCTCGATGACCCGCGCCAGCGGGGCCTGAAGGTCGGTGCCGCCGTCAAACCCCTGGCCGATGAAGGCGAGCAGGGCGTCCAGGCCCTCGGGGGTCAGCGCCAGTTCGTGTTCGGCAATTTCCTGGTCGCCGCCGAAGGCCACGAGCAGGCAGCGGCGCCGCTCGGCGTGGGCGGTGCGCAGGGCCTGCAGCACGATGGCCTTGGCGATGTTCTCCGGCGCGCCGCGCATGGAACCCGAGGTGTCCACGCAGACGATGAAGGGCCCCCGTTCGCGAGGTGAGGGTTCGGGCGGCGCCGCTTGTGCGGCCGGGTGCGGGTCGGGCACCCATTCGACCAGGTCGGCATGGTCTTCATAGGTCAGCAGGCGCTGCTCGGCAAAACGGGCCCGCCAGAGCCGGCGCAGCACGGGGTGGCGCACCTGGGCGGCTTCGCTGGCGAGCATGCGGGCCAGGTCGCCGGAGCGGCGGATGCCCTGCACCTCGCCCGGGGCATCGTCCAGGCGGGTGATGCGCGGCACGAGCGTGGTCGGGGCGCCGGCCGGCCGGGGCGTCGGGTGCGCCATGGCCTGCGGTGCCCTGGGTGTGCGTTCGCTTCGGCCAAGCTGGCGGATCAGCTCGACCAGCGCTTGCAGGTGGCCGAGCAACTGGCCGAGCCGCCGCGCCTCCTGCCACTCGCGTGACTGCAGGCGCCCGCGCAATGTGTCCCAGCGCAGGCTGGCCAGATCGCCCAGGCCCTGCAGCAGCGCCAGCACCTCGTCCCAGTCGCCCTTCTCGCGCGCCCACTCGGCGGTGAATGCCGCGGTGGCCGGGGCGATGGCCGCAGGGCGGTCCTGCCAGGTCGGGCGGTCGATCAGGCGGTCCAGGTGCCACAGCAGGGTGCGCAGCACCTGGTCGGCCATGGCTGGCGATTCACGGCACAGCGGGGCCAGCCCCAGGCTGCCGATGGCCGCACGCATCGGGGCGGTGGAGTCCGGATCGCCCAGGTCGAGGTGAGCCGCGGGCAGCTCGCCGCGCAACAGGGCAGCGCGCCACGCCGGCAGATGCTCGAGCCGACGCGCCACCGGACCGGCCGAGTTGATCAGCGCAGGCAGCCACAGCCCGCGCGGCAGCGCGGCCAGGCGGTCGTAGGGCTGGTGCGAGGGGGCCATCGAAGCCGCTCAGGCCTGCAGGGCCACCGGCGGTGGTGCTTCGCCGCTCAGGGTGTCGTCGACCGGCAACCGGGCAAATGCGTCACGCACCGCGTGCAGGCGCTCGACCAGTCCGCGCGTCAGGTCCACCGCGGCGCGCCGGCGGGCACACACGGTGTCGACCAGCGTCGGGGGCCACCACAGGCGGGCGGCCAGTTGGTGCACGACGGCATCGGCGGCCTGCTGAAGTTGCTGCTGTTCCGCCACCAGGCGCTGCAGCAGTTCGTCGACCTGGGCCACCCGGGCGGCCACGTGCACCGGGCTGTAGCGCCGCTGCAGCCGGTCCTCGAGCCGCGCACTGAGCAGGCGGGCCATGCCGGGCTCGGCGGTCGATCCGCCCAGGCTGCGCGCCAGGGCCAGCTTGCCGGCGCTGCCGTCGTCGTCCTGGCGGGCCTGCGTCTCGATCTCGCACTGCTTCTTGAAAGCTTCGACGGCCCGTTCGACCCAGCTGCGGTCGGGCACTGGCGAAGCCATCACCTCGTCGATGAACCAGGCGGTCAGCGGCTCCACCTGTGCGGGCTCGGTGCTCAGCACATGGGGCATCAGCCACAGGTCGGCAGGGTCGATCTGGTCGCGGCCTTCGCTGGCCGCCTGCAGCTGCAGCAGGCCGATCACCTGGCGCCAGCGGCGGTCCGAGACGGCCGCCGGCAGCGCCGCGCAGCGCGCGCGTGCAGCGTGCAGCCAGGCCAGTGTGGCTTCCGGCAGGTCCACCTCGGCCGCGGCGGTGCGCAGCGCGTGCAGTTCGTTTGCCTGCAGCGGGGCCGGGGGCGTGACGGGTTCGGGCCGCAGCCGCAGCAGCTGCGCAAATCGGGCCTCGCTGACGGGCGCGATCGGCACGCGCACCAGGAAGCGGTCATGGAAGGCCCGCAGGCCTTCTTCCTGCGGCACCTCGTTGGTCGCACCGACGACGCTGATCAGGGGCACCGGTCGGCGCTCGCAGCCGTTGTCGAACTCTCGCTCGTTCAGCAGCGTGAGCAAGGCATTGAGGATGGCCGAGTTGGCCTTGAACACCTCGTCGAGAAAGGCGATGCCGGCCGTGGGCAGGTAGCCCTCGGTCAGCCGCTCGTAGCGGTCCTGCTCGAGGGCAGCCAGCGACAGCGGGCCGAAGAGCTCCTCGGGCACGGTGAACCGCGTGAGCAGACGCTCGAAGTACGGCGCCCCGGCAAAGGCGCGGTGCAGCCGGCGGGCCAGCTCGCTCTTGGCGGTGCCGGGCGGTCCGATCAGCAGCACATGCTGGCCGCCCAGGGCCGCCAGCAGGGCCAGGCGCACGGCCGCCCCGCGTTCGAGCAGGCCGGATTCGAGGGCGTCGATCAGCGCACGCAGGCGCTCGGGGGAGGGAGGTGCCATGGCCTGCATTGTTGGAGCCGGGCCCGCAGGGGTCAATGTCCTGCCTCAAGTCCCGGTGCGCCCGGGTGCGAACGAGGCACACTACGCCCCGATGAGTGCCTACCTCCTTCGACGCCTGTGGCAGATGGTTCCCACGCTGGCCGGGGTGATCCTGCTGGTGTTTGCCCTGTTCAAGGGTTTCGGCGGTGATCCGTCCGAGGTGCTGGCCGGGCTGCTGGCCACCCCCGAGCAGATCCAGGCCATCCGCCAGTCGCTGGGGCTGGATCGGCCCTGGTGGGTGCAGCTCGGGGTGTTCGTTCGCAGCATCGTCACGCTCGACTGGGGCGCGAGCTGGGCCACCCAGGAGCCGGTGGCGGCCCTGATCGCCTCGCGGCTGCCGGCCACACTTACCGTGATGCTGCCCATCCTGGTGCTCGAGGTGGTGCTGGCCATTCCGCTGGCGTTGGCGGTGGCCCACCTGCGCGGCAGCCTCACCGACCGGCTCATCATGGTGGCCACCACGGTGGCGCTGTCGATCTCGTTCCTCGTGTACGTGATCGTCGGCCAGTGGCTGTTCGCGTTCAAGCTGGGCTGGTTCCCGGTGCAGGGATGGAGCGAATCGCTGACGACCAACCTGCTGCACTATGCGCCGCTGCCGGTGATCCTGGCTGTGGCGGTGTCGCTGGCGCCGCAGACGCGGCTGTATCGCAGCTTCTTCCTCGACGAGATCGGGCAGGACCATGTGCGCACCGCGCGCGCCAAGGGCCTGAGCGAAGGTCGCATCCTGCGCGTCCATGTGCTGCGCAACGCCATGATCCCCATCCTCACGAGCATCGGTGCCTCGCTGCCCGGCGTGTTTGTCGGCTCGTTCCTGATCGAGGTGTTCTTTTCCATCCCCGGCCTGGGGCGCGAGGTGCTGCTGGCGGTGAACCGCAGTGACTACCCGGTGATCCAGGCCATCACGATCTACCTGGCATTGATCACGATGGCGGTGAACCTGGCCACCGACCTGCTGTACCGCTGGGCGGACCCCCGGGTGGACCTCGCATGAGGCGCGACACGGCATCGGGCGTGTGGGCCGAGGCCTGGCAGCGCCTGCGTGCGGACCGGGTCGGCTGCGCGGCGCTGGCGGTCGTGGCGGCTTTCCTGGTGATGGTCGGCCTGGCCGGTGCCGGCGTGCTGGCGGCCGACTGGCAGCGCGAGGTTGGTGTGCCGGCCGCGCCGCCCGCCTGGCTGCCATCGCAGGCGCCCGTGGCGGCCGGCGAGGGGGTGGCGACGGCGCCCGCAGGGGCCGTGCGGCGACTGGACATCACCGAGGTCGACCCGCTTGCGCCACGTTATGCGGAATGGTCCGATCGGGCCCGCCTGCTGGCGCGGGATGAGCCGCCACGCGCCGAGACGCTGCCGATGGGCGGCGACCGCCTCGGCCGCGACGTGCTCGCCAAGGCGATCAAGGGCGCGCAGGTGTCGATCAGCGTGGGCCTGGCCGCGGCCGTGCTGGCCACGCTGCTGGGCACCTTGCTGGGGGCGGTGGCAGGGTTTGCCGGCGGGCGGCTGGGCGATGCGCTGGAGTGGCTCTACAACGTGTTCACCGCGATCCCGGGCATCCTGCTCATCCTGGCCTTTGCCGCGCTGTTCGGCCGCGGCATGGGCACGGTGGCGCTGATCCTGGGCCTGACCGGCTGGACCGGGGTGTACCGCCAGGTGCGCGCCGAGTTCATCAAGCACGTCGCGCGCGACTACGTGCGTGCCGCCCAGGCCATCGGCGTGGGGCCGGTGTCGCGCATGTTCGGCCATGTGCTGCCCAATGTGAGCCATGTGATCCTGGTGCAGCTGTCGATCCTGATGGTGGGGTTCATCAAGGCCGAGGTGATCCTGTCCTACCTGGGTCTGGGCGTGTCGGTCGATGATGTTTCATGGGGCACGATGCTGGCGGAGTCCCAGGGTGAGCTGCTGCTGGGCCAATGGTGGCAGCTGGCCACGACCACGGCCTTCATGGCGGTGTTCGTGACGGCCTTTTCGCTGTTCACCGATGCGTTGCGCGACGCGCTGGACCCGCGCCTGAAGGGGGTGTCATGAGCCGGCTGCAGGTGCAGGACCTGCACGTGGCCTTTCGGGCCGGGCGCGACGATGCGCCGCGCCCGGCGGTGCAGGGCGTGAGCTTCGAGGTGGGCGCGGGTGCCACCGTGGCGCTGGTGGGCGAGTCAGGCTCGGGCAAGAGCGTCACCGCGCTGTCGATCGTGAACCTGCTGCCGCCCAATGCGGTGTGCCGCGGCAGCATCCGCTGGGGTGAGCGCGAACTGCTGGGCCTGCCGGCGCGCGAGATGCGAGCCCTGCGCGGCCGCGAGATCGCCTGTGTCTTCCAGGACCCGATGAGCTCGCTGAACCCGGTGCTGCCGGTGGGCTGGCAGGTGGCCGAGCCGATGCGTTGGCACCTCGGGCTGTCGCGGCGCGAGGCCATGGCGCGGGCCGAGGCACTGCTGGCCGAAGTGGGCCTGAATGATCCGCGCCGGCAACTGGGTGCGCATGCGCACGAGCTGTCGGGTGGGCAGCAGCAGCGCGTGATGATCGCGATGGCGCTGGCCTGTTCGCCGCGCCTGCTGATTGCCGACGAACCCACCACCGCGCTGGACGTGACGGTGCAGCGGCAGATCCTCGACCTGCTGGTGCGGCTGCAGCAGCGACACGGCATGAGCCTGCTGTTCATCACGCACGACCTGGGTGTGGTCAGCGACATCGCCGACCAGGTGGTGGTGATGCGCCACGGCCGCGTGCGCGAATGCGGGCCGGCCCGCCAGGTGCTGCAGGCCCCGGCCGACCCCTACACCCAGGCCTTGCTGGCCTGCCGCCCGCGCCTGGACCACACCCCGGTGCGGCTGCCGCTGCTCGATGCCGCTGCGCCTGCCGACGTCGCCGCGCCGATGCCACTGCATCACGACGCCGCCCGCCCGGCGCGCGGTGAGCCCGAGGGCCAGCCGCTGCTCGAGGTGCGATCGCTCGGGCAACGCTACCGGGTGGGCAACGGGCTGTGGGGTCGGCGCGAGGTGACGGCCTTGCAGGACATCAGCCTGCGCCTGCATCGCGGCCGCACGCTCGGGGTGGTGGGGGAGTCCGGCTCGGGCAAGTCGACGCTGGCCCTGAGCCTGCTCGGGCTGCATCGTGCCCGCCATGCGCGGGCCGAAGGCCAGGCCTGGTTCGACGGTCGCGACCTGCTGCGCGTGCCACCGCGCGCCTGGCTGCCGCTGCGCCGGCGCATCCAGATCGTCTTCCAGAACCCCTATGCCGCGCTGAACCCGCGGTTCAGCGTGGGACGCACGCTGATCGAACCGATGGCCGTGCACGGGCTGGGCCGTGACCGCAGCGACCGTGAGGCCCGGGCACTCGCGCTGCTGCGCCAGGTGGGACTGGACGCGTCGGCCATGCAACGCTACCCGCATGAGTTTTCAGGCGGGCAGCGCCAGCGCATCGCCATCGCGCGCTGCCTGGCGCTGCAGCCCGAGGTGCTGGTGCTCGACGAGGCGGTTTCCGCGCTCGACGTGTCGGTCCAGGCCCAGGTGCTGAACCTGCTCAAGGACCTGCAGGACGAACTGGGCCTGGCCTACCTGTTCATCACGCACGACCTGGCGGTGGTGCGTTTCATGGCCGACGACCTGCTGGTGCTGCGGGCCGGCCGGGTGGTCGAGCAAGGCCCGGCGCAGCAGGTGCTGGCGGCGCCGGCCAGCGACTACACCCGCGAGCTGATCGCGGCGGTGCCCGGCCAGTGGCAGGGCTGATGCGACGGCGGCCTCACAGCTGCGCGCACTGATCCTCCTTCGAGGCCGCGCGGTTGCCGCCGCCCACCGGCGCGGGCTCGTTGGCCTGGCACTGCAGATTGCCGTCGGCGGTGTTGTCCTGCAGGCGCACGCCTCCGCGGTTCTGCTTGACCTGGATGTTGCCGCCCACGCGGTTGCCGGCGGCCACCAGCGCGCGCTCCATCTGCTCGTACTGCAGGTCACCGTTGATCGTGGTGCCGACCACGGTGGCACTGTCGCCCTGCTTGATCTGCACCGAGCCGCCAAACCGCGAACTGCCGCTCACGAACACGTCGCGCGGCCCCTCGGCCTGCAGGTTGCCGTTGACCTGCACGTCCACGGCTTCCAGCACGGCGTTGGTGCCCACGCGGATCGAACCCTTCAGGCGCGTTCCGACGAGCGCGCAGCGTGCGCCGTCGGGCACGTCCACCGTGTCGAGTTCGATCGCCCCCACGCGCACGTCGCGGCAGCGGTAGGTGTTGCTGTCCCCAGGGGGCGGGCCGGGCGGCAGCTGCGAGGCCTGGACCGGGGCGCCGGTCTGGGAGGCCGTCGGAAACCCGGCCGGTGCGCTGCCGCCGGCCGCGCCAGCGTCACCCCCGCCGCCGCAGGCCAGCAGGCTCAGGCAGACCATCGCCGCGGGGAGCGGTCGGGTGAGGCGGCGCGCCAGGGAGTGCGAGCCCAGGGGGTGCGAGGCCAGGGGGTGTGAGGTCGAGGATGTGGAGGTCATGAGGTTCTCCTTCGGTTGGGGGGATGGTCGGGTGGCCACGGCCGCAGGCCCATCGGCCGGGTGGGGCATCGGGACGGGGGAGGCGGGCTTGCGGGGGGCGGGGAGCGGCGCCAGGCGCTGCCCCAGGCGGATCAGCGCCAGCGTGCGCGCCGTCGTGCCTTGCAGCCACTGGGCGCCGTGCGCCAGGGCCGTGTCGAGCGAGGCCGGCCCCTGAGCGATGCAGGCCAGCGCCGCCGCGCCGTGGTCCAGCAGGGTGTCGGCCCCGGGACCCAGGCTGCCGCCAAGCGCGACCACGGGCACCCCGTGGCGCGCCGCACGCCGCACGATCTCGCCGGGCACCTTGCCCTGCAGCGACTGGGCGTCGAGCTGGCCTTCGGCGGTGATCACGAGGTCGGCGGCAGCGAGCTGGCGGTCCAGATCGAGCTGCTGTTCGATCAGCTCGAAGCGTGAATGCAGCCGTGCGCCGGCAAGGGCCACCAGGGCCGCCCCCAGGCCGCCCGAAGCGCCCGCACCGGCCAGTGCCGCCACGTCGATCGCCAGGGTCTGGCGGATGGCGCCGGCCAGCCTGGCCAGGGCGTGATCGAGCATCAGGGCCTGCTCGGGCGTGGCGCCCTTTTGCGGGCCGTAGACCCTGGAGACGCCCTGCTCGCCAAGCAGCCGGTTGTGCAGGTTCACGGCCACGTCGATGCGGATGCGATGCAGGCGGGGGTCCAGGCCGGACAGGTCGATCTGATGCAGCTGGTTCAGCGCCGCACCCCCCGGGCCGAGTTCGCGGCCGGTGCTGTCGGTGAAACGTACGCCCAGGGCCTGGGCCATCCCCAGGCCGCCATCGTTGACACCGCTGTCGCCGCAGCCGACCAGCACGCGCCGCGCGCCGAGGTCGAGCGCGGCGCGCAGCAACTGGCCGACCCACCGGCTGCTGGTGCGCGCGGGGTCGCGCTGGTCGCGCGGCACGAGCGACAGCCCGGCGGCGCTGGCGACGTCGAGCACGACCGTCTGTGCTGCGAGCATGCCCAGCGGTGCGCGTACCTCGGTGCCGCAGGGGCCCTGCACCGTGACCCAGTGCAGGCGGCCGCCCAGCGCACGCGTCAGGTCGATGGTGAAGCCTTCGCCGCCGTCGAGCATGGGCAAGGTGGTGATGTGGGCATCGGGCCAGGCCTGGCGTGCCCCGCGGGCCATCGCCTCGGCTGCCTCGCTGGCACTCAGGCACTCCTTGAAGCCGCTGGGGGCGATCAGCAAACGGATGCTCATGGTCTTGCTCCTTCCGGTCGGGATCAGGGGGGCGGCGGGGTGCCGGCCCCGGGCCAGGCCCCCGACACGAGGGTCAGCACGAGGGCCAGCGCGCCGCACGCGACGGCCATGACCGGCAGCAGGGCCAGCGACACGCGCCGCAGGTCCTGCGGGGCGTAGCCCGGCTGGCTGCCGGCGCGAAACAGGGCGAGTGCCTTGGCTCCGTGCGGGCTCAGCTGGCAGTAGCCGCTGGCCAGGCACACCACCATCACCGCCACCAGGGGCGGCAGGCCGCCGGCCGTCAACGGCACCACCACGCACGGCAGCAGCACGGCCAGGCGCGCGGTGCGAGACGGCACGACCAGGTGGGCCAGCAGGCTGACCACGATGGCCGCAGTCAGCGCCAGGCCCTGCCCCGCACCCGACAGCCCACCCAGTGCCGATGTCAGCCGGTGGGTGGCCCAGCCTGAGGCGGCACTGTCGAGAAAGGCCTGGGCCAGTGCCATCGTGCTGACGACAAACACCAGGCAGGGCCAGTCCACGGCTTGCAGCACCTGCCGCGTCCGTGCCCCGCCTGGGCCGGGCAAGGTCAGGCAGGACAGGGCCGCGCCGACGGCGGCCACGGTGCCGACCGACAGCCCGTGCCAGTCCGCCATCAGCCAGGCGAAGACCGTGGCCAGCATCACCAGCACCCCGGCCTGCTGCCGCAGCGACCAAGGCGCCTGTGCCGGGGCCGGCGGTGGCCGCAGTGCGGCGCGGCGTTCGGCCGGTGACACGCACAGCTTCAGCACCAGCACCGTGGCGGCCGCACCGGTGAGCGCGGCAAACGGCAGGCCGATCAGGCTCCAGCCCAGCACACCCGGCACCGGGGCACGGCTGGCGGCCAGGTAGTCCACTGCCAGCACATGGGCGGCCGCACCGCCGAGCCAGGCGCAGGCCGACAACAGCACCACCGTGGGCATCAGCACGGCCAGCGCAGCGACCTGACGCGGATGGCCCAGCCGTTCGCCCAGGGCTCCCAGCACCGGCCGCCACAGCGCCGCGCGGGCCGTGGTGCCCGGCACCACAAAGGCGCTGAGCAGCGCCAGGCCGCTCACGCGCCAGCACAGGGCCGTGAAGTGCGATGCGCCCTGCAGCGCGGCGGCCAGGCGCTGGTCCAGGCCACAGGCCCGGGCTGCATGCGCCTGCACCATCGAGGCAGCCAGCAGCAGGGTCAGGTCGTGGCTGACGGCGTCCCGCAGGTGCTGTGGCGTGAGGGCGCCGCTGACCATCAGCAGGGCCAGTGCTGCGGCGGCGACGCCCGCCTCGTGCCAGCGGCCCATCAACCAGCCGGCCACACAGCCGAGCCAGACGGCCAGCAGCACGCTGTCGTCGGGCGCCAGCCCGGCCGGCGGCCAGCGGTGCGCCAGTGCGGCGGTGCCGACCAGGGCCAGCGCTCCCGCGGCAGCGGGCAGGGCGGTCGTGCGTCGGGGGCGCAAGGCGGACAGGGCAGTCAGGGGAGGCATGTGGCACCTGGAGGGGACATGCCGACAACGGATGCCGCGCGGCGGCATTCCGGTTTGCTGCAACTGCTTACAAATCAGGCGCGACCGGCCTGGCGGGGGTCAACCGCGTGGCGGAAGCAGCAAGGGGCACACGCTGCGTCCCTGGCGGTGCGCCTGCTCGGCCAGCAGGGCCGACAGTGCGTGCTGCACGTAGTCGATGCGGATCTCGCCATGGCGCGGCGACGCGCGGCCGCGAGGCGTGGCCAGGTGGCGCGTGACGGCCCCGCGCCAGGGGCCGTCGGTCACGATCGCCAGGCGCAGTGCGGCGGTCCCGGCTTCGATGGCCTGTGCCAATTTGGCCTGCGGGTCGAACGGCGCTTCGGCCCGTGCTGCGGGCCAGGGCAGCACGGTCAGTGCCAGCAGGCCTTCCAGCCGGGTGGCCGCGGGTGTGGCGCGGTCGTCCGGCGTGAAGCTGCCGGGGGTGGCCCCGTCGCGCAGCGCGGCGGCCTGGTCGCCCAGCATGCCGGCGGCCACCTGCCAGGCGTGCGTGAGGAGCGTGTCGCGCATGGATTCGCTCCAGCGCGCATCGGCGCACCACAGGGCCCCGGTGGCGATCAGCGCCCAGTGGTCGGGCGGCACGACGGACTGACCACGTCGCTGGTCGGCCAGGTGGGCCAGGGCGGCCCGTGCTGCCGTGCGCCAGTGCTGCGCCTGCGCGGCATCGACCTCGGCCAGCCAGGTCAGCGCCAGGGCTGCCTCGCCGGGGTAGTACAGCGAGGTCCAGTTGTCGGCGCGCCCATCGGCAAACACCCGCGAGCGCAGACTGCCGTCGTCCGCCTGCAGCGACACGATGAAGTGACCCAGGCGGCGCAGGTCGTCCAGCGGCGCTGCGGCCGGGTCGATGCGATGGGCCGCCACCAGGCCGACCAGGCCCAGCGCGGCGGCACCCAGCGCCGCCACGCGCTGACCATCGGGCCGTTCATCGGCCTGCGACCACACCGCCAGCGTACCGGGGCCGGCCGGTGCCAGGCAGCACTGGCGCAGGTAGGCGGCCGTGCGCAGCAGGGCCGATGCGTTGCCGGGGGATGCCCGCTCGGTGTGCCACTGCGCCAGCGCGAACATCGTGCCCCCATGTCGGACCATGTTGTAGCCCGGCTGGATCTCGCCCTGGGCGTTGCGCAGGTAGACGAAGCGCCCGTCGGGTTGAACCTGCTGCAGCAGGTAGTCGTGCAGCCCGTGGAGCGCAGGGGCGGGTGGCACGTCGCTGGCGCCCGCCGATGCAGCCGCGGCGTGCAGGAGTACGGCGGTGCAGGCGGCACCGATGTGCCGAAGC
Organism: uncultured Comamonadaceae bacterium; assembly: GCA_946482595.1. Next base: position 59,104 of record CAMLSD010000008.1, on the reverse strand, counting down.
CAGCCCGGCTTCAGCGGCATGCCGCGCCGGCCTGAACGAGGCCGTGACCGAACACCGGGTCGCGTCCGGCGGGGCCGAGGTCGCGCGCCCGCTGCGCCAGCCGCTGGCCGACCGCGGCAGCACTGAGCCGGCGCCGCGGGTCGAGTGTCGCGGCGGCCGCCGTCACGAAGGTCGCCGCCAGCGAGGTGCCGGTGTCGAAGCGCCCGGGGCCTTCGACCTCGGCGGTCCAGATGCCCACGCCGGGCGCCGACAGGTCGAGGTGCTCCCCCCGGTTGGCGCGGCGATAGGGTGAGAGCTGCACGTCCACCGCGGTCACGGCCAGCACACCGGGCACCCGGCTCGAGTAAGCCGCCGGGTAGGCTGGCGCGGCGTTCGGGCCGTCATTGCCTGCGGCCGCGGCCACCACGATGTTGCGTGCCACCAGCCGGCGGATGGCCGCTTCCAGCACCGGGTTGTCGGGGCCGGCAAAGCTCAGGTTGACCACCCGCACGCCCTGCGTGGCCAGCCAGTCGAGCGCCAGCGCCACCGCAAACGCATGGGTGCGGGCCCGGCCGATCCAGTCGCGGTCGAACACCTCGGCGGCCACCAGGCGAGCGCCCGGCAGCAGCCCGGGAAAACCGCTTCCTGGGGCGCCGACCAGCAGCCCGGCAACCGCGGTGCCGTGGTCGGGAGCGGCCGGCCCGTCCACAAAGCGGCGCGTGCGCACGTCGGCCCCCTGCAGGGCCGGGTGGCCGGTCGCCACGGCCGTGTCGACCATGCCGATCACGAGGCCGCGGCCACACCCGGACGGGCTCGACGGGATCGGCCAGCCGACCGCTTCGAACCCGTAGCAGCGCTGGCCTTCGCAGGCCGGCTGGGCCAGCCGATAGACATGATTGGGGCTGAGCCGCCCCTCCAGGCCCGCCTCGCGCAACTGACGCGGCAGCGTCAGGCGCGACCACACCGGCGGCTCCTGCAGCCGCACCACATCAAGTTGCAGGCGGGCCAGGCGGGCACGCTCGATCACCCGGTAGCCCAGGCCTTCCAGCGTGGCGATCTGCGTCGCACCGAGCCCCATCGCGAGCACTTCGCTGCTGAGCGATTCGCCGGCCACGGCCAGCCCGGCGGGGCCCCCGTCCGAGCCGGCCCCCGGGCCGGACCCGCCGTCGTCGTCATCGTCGTCATCATCGTCGTCGTCAGCCTGGGCCGGGCCGAGCAGGCCGAAAGGGTTGGCCGGTTCGAGTGGCCAGGGCGCCAGGCCAAGCGCCAGCACGAGGGCCAGCAGCCGCGCCAGCGCACGGCGCCCGTGGCCAAGGCGCTGCAAGAGGTGACAGGCCACCCGGGTGGCTGTGACGGAATGCATGGTGTGAGGCTACCATCCGCCCCGGCCCGCACGGGCGACGATTTTTTTCGGCGCACCGGGAATAGGGCGGCCCGCTCATCCGTTGTTGCCCTGACCTGGCGCCTGGACCGCATGCACGCACCGAACGATCCCACCGACCTGCGCCGCGAGCTGGCGGCGCTGCTGCCCCGGCTGCGGCGGTTTGCGCGTGCCCTCACGGCCGGCTCCGACGAGGCCGATGACCTGGTGCAGGCGGCCTGCGAACGGGCCCTGCCGCGCCTGGGCCAGTTTGAGCCGGGTACGCGGCTGGACAGCTGGATGTTCCGCCTGATGCAGAACCTGTGGATCGACTGGCAGCGGGCACGGCAGGTGCGCCCTGACGGACATCTGGACGGCAGCGAGGACACGCTGGCGGCGGTGGCCGGGGTGGACGGCCGCACCGTCACCGAGCAGCGCCTGTCGCTGCAGCAGGTGCTGCGGGCCCTGGCCGACCTGCCGGACGAACAGCGCGCCGTGATGGCGCTGGTGTGCGTCGAGGATCACAGCTACCAGGAGGCCGCGCAGGCGCTGGACATCCCGGTGGGCACCGTGATGAGCCGTCTGGCGCGCGCCCGACTCCGACTCACCCGCATGCTGGGAGGCCAGCCATGACACCGATCGAACCCACGGGCCCGGCGCTCTCGGACGAATGCCTGATGGCCTACGCCGATGATCGCCTGCCGCCCGACGAGGCGGCGCTGGTGCGCCAGCGCCTGATGCACGATGACGAGGCGCGCCGCCGGGTCGAGGCCTTTGCGCTGACCCGCCGGCACCTTCGCCTGCTGGACGACACCCTGCACGAGCCGCTGCCCGACCGGCTGGAGGCGTTGCGCACCGAACTGCTGACGACGCCGCGGCCGACCCCGCGCACAGCGGGGGGGCCGTCATGGCGGCAGTGGCTGCGGTCCTGGCGCGTTGCCGGGGCCACCGGCCTGGCCGGACTTGCCGTCGGGGTGCTGCTGGGCCTGCTCGGACCCCGACTGGCCGGGCCGCCCGCCGACGAACCCGCCCGTGCGGCAGCCGCCTGGGCGAGCCTGCCGCAGGCGGTGCTCGACCGCACGCCCAGCAGCACCCCGGTGCTCATCGGCGACACCTCACGCCAGCGCACCATCACGCCGTTTGCGACGATCGCGCTGGCCTCGGGCGGGCATTGCCGCGAATACACCGATGTGGCCGCCGGCGACGCCGAGGCCTGGCGTGTGCTGGCCTGCCGTGACCCGGCCGGGCACTGGCAGCCGCGTGTCGTGCTGGCCCAGCCGTCCGGTGGGGCCGGCTCGCCCGACTACCGGCCGGCCAGCGCGGGGCTGGCAGAATTCGATGCGCTGGTCGAGCGGACGGCGCCCGGGCGGATCCTGACGCCCGACGAGGAGGCCGGCGTGCTGGGCCGGTGGTGAATTTTCGAGTCGGGCTTGCAATTTCGGACGGTCGTGCTAAATTGCAGTCCATGGAAGCGAAAACCAGTCGCAGCGAACTCACCCGCACCGCCATCCTGGACACGGCCCTGATGATGGCCGCGACCGACGGGCTGGAGAGCCTGACCATCGGCGAGGTCGCCAAGCGGCTGGGTTTGTCCAAGAGTGGCGTGTTCTCCCGCATCGGCTCGCGCGAGGCCCTGCAGCGCGCGGTGATCGAGGAATACGACCGCCGCTTCCTGCAGGACGTGTTCCTGCCGGCGATGCGCGAGCCGCGTGGCCTGCCGCGCCTGAACGCGATCATGCGGCTGTGGCTGAAGCGGGCCGAGGAGGTCGAGATCCGCTACGGCTGCATCTACTGCGCCGGCGCGTTCGAGTTCGACGACCGCGAAGGGCCGCTGCGCGACCTGCTGCTGGACGGCGTGATGCGCTGGCGTGCCACGCTCAAGCGCACCGTGATCCAGGCCATCGATGCCGGCCAGTTGCCCGCCAAGACGGACGCCGAACAGCTCGTGTTCGAGCTCGACGGCCTGTTCATTGCCCTGATGCGCGACGCGCGTTTCATGCGTGACCCTCGGGCCTGTGACCGGGCCTGGGCCGCCTATGAGCGCCTGATCGAAAGCTATACCCGCGCTGCGGCAGCCTGAGGCTGCGGCGGCCCGTTCAACCCGAGACAAGTTTCCCCGAGCGGCACCCACAAGGTGCCTTGTTTTGACCCAATCTCGCACGACCGTGCGAAACAGGAGAAAATCATGCTGATCGTGATCGCACTGCTGGTGGTGGCCGTCGTGGCCCGTCTGGGCTGGCTGGCCCGCAAGGTGTGGCAGGGCGTGCCGCGCCACAACGATGACTTCAGCCTGGTGTTCGGCGAGCGCCGCTGCGGGGGCACCGGGGTGCGCCGTGGCTGAGCCGGCCATCACGGCCGCCGGCCGGAGTTTTGCCGCCAGCCCGTGGTTCCGGATGGTGCGCTGGGGCCTGCGTCGCAGCGAACCGCTCGGCCCGCGGGTGGCCGGCCGCCTGGCGGCCGCCGTGTTCTGTGCACCGATGCAGGGCCGCCTGATGGCGCGCGCCGCCCGCCCCGGGGCGGGCGTGCGCATCGGGCGCCTGCCGTTCGAGACGGGCAACCTGACGCTGTATGCCTGGGACGCTGCGCCCGAGGCGCCCCGGGTGCTGCTGACGCACGGCTGGGGCGGCTGGGGCCTGCAGATGGCGCCCCTGGCCGAGGCGCTGCAGGCACGCGGCTATGCGCCGGTGGCGGTCGACCAGCCGGCGCATGGCCGCAGCGCCGGCTGGCGCACGACCCTGGCCCAGTTCGCGCGGGTGCTCGACTACCTTGCCGCCCGGTCCGGGCAGGTGCATGCGGTGATCGGCCATTCGATGGGCGGCTCGTCGGCCCTGGTCGCGGCGGCCCGGGGCCTGCAGGCGACACGGCTGGTGACGATCGCCTCGCCCACCGACCTGACCCAGGTGACACGCGACTATGCGTCCGCGTTCGGCCTGCAGGAGTCGACCCGGCATGCGATGGTGCAGCACATCGAGGCGCGCGAGGCCGTGGTGCTCGACCGCATGCATGCGCGCTGGACAGCCCCGCGCATTGCCGTGCCGGTGCTGGTCGTGCACGACCGCGACGACCGCACGGTGCCGGTCCAGGAGGCCCACCGCCTGCTCGACTGGCTGCCCGACGGACGGCTGGACCTGACGACCGGCCTGGGCCACCGGCGGCTGCTGAGCGACCCGGGCGTGATCTCGCGGGTGGTCGATTTCGTCGCGGCGCCCTGACACCCCACGGGCGCGCTACGGGCGCGTCACGGGCGCGTCACGGGCGTCGCCGGGCCGCGGGCTGGTCAGGGGCCTCACACCCACCAGGCGACCACAAAAATGCCCACCATCATGAACACCAGCGTGAGCTTCACGACGGTGCCCACCAGCAGCCCGAGCCAGGTCGCCAGGCCCACCTGGGCCGCCTGTGCGCTGTCGCGGCGGGCCCAGTACTCACCGGCCATGGCGCCCACCAGCGGCATGAAGATCAGGCCGATGAAACCGGTGAAGATGCCCGCCACCGTGCCCAGCGCCGCGCCGACCAGCGCCAGCGGGCTGGCCCCGGCGCGCCGTGCACCGAGCATGGCCGCCACATAGTCGACCACCCAGGCCAGCACGGCCAGCACGGCGATCACCGCGACGGTGAGCCCCGAGACCCGGGTGAAACCGTCCGACCAGGCCCCGACCAGCACACCGGCCAGCACCAGGCCGGCGCCGGGCAGGGCGGGCAGCACGGTGCCGGCGATTCCCACCAGGATGAGGATGCCGCTGAGGATCCACCACAGGGCGTCGCCCCCGATCTGTGCGTCCATGGACTGGCCTTTCGAAAACTCGGTGCATGTCAATCTGACCGGCCCCACATGGTGCCCGAGCGGCCGATCTCAAGGCACTGCCGGTCAGAGCTGACACAACCGGCACCGGCCTGACACAAAAACTGACTCAACCGGTCGTACCTGTAACCGTCTGTGAGCAAATGCCTGACATGCGGGCCGATCCACCCGGATTGGTTACGTTTGCGGCCTTGGCATGAAAGCTGCCACTGACTTCACATCGAAAGTCAACGAACCTCTCACCCACAGGCAGTACGGCGATGAGCATCCTGAGTGTCAAACGGCGCGGCTCGGCCGCGTCCCAGTCCGGCCAGATCGCCCGTCGCAGCCGGGCACAGGCCACCGGCACGCCCGCGGCCTCCAGCGCCAAGGCGCCGCGTGCCCGTGGTGGCTGGTCCTCACTGATCCGGCTGGCACCACGTTCAAGCGAGGCCGCCGGCCCCAGCTGGGCTGAAGCCGCGCTGCAGCGCCTGGGCCGCGGTGCACCGGCGGCCCCGGTCTTCCTGTGCACCGACTTTGCACCGAGCCAATGGTGGGTCCAGCCATGAACACGATCAAGCCTCAGGCGCCAGGTGTGCTGGCGCGGCATGCCGCCCGCCCGGACCGGGTCAGCCCCGGCGGGGCGGTAGCCCGGACCACGGGCGCCGGCTTGCGCCAGGTCCAGGTGCTGCAGTCGCGCACCGAGCCGGCCCAGCGCACGCTGGGTCTGCGTCACAGGTAACACGAACAGGGCAGCGGCAGGTTCGACCGCAGCCCACAGGGTTTCCAGAACCCGGAACTGAGCAACCAGTCTCTGGGGACGTCGGGGGAAGAGGGGAAGAAGCGGCCGGGGCAGGAAGAGCGAGAGCCCCGGCCGCCGACTTCCCGAGCGCATGGGCCTGTGAGCGCCACCGCATGGGGGCGCCCACAGGCCCGTTTGTTTTTGCCCCCGGGCGCGCCCCGTATGTGTGCATTGCACCATGCTCCTACACTCCCGCTGCGCACTGCCGGTCCCCCGGCGTGCTTCATCGACAACAACGAGGAGATCCGGATGAGCCTGTTTCCCCAGTGGCGCGAGAAGACCGAGGGCATCATCGCGCCGGACGAGCGGCTGCCCTGGCCGCAGACGGTGGCCATGGGCATCCAGCACGTGGTGGCCATGTTCGGCGCCACGGTGCTGGCGCCCCTGCTGATGGGGTTCGACCCCAATGTGGCGATCCTGATGAGCGGCATCGGCACGCTGATCTTTTTTGTGGTGGTGGGCGGGCGGGTGCCCAGTTACCTGGGGTCGAGCTTTGCCTTCATCGGGGTGGTGATCGCCGCCACCGGGTATGCCGGCCAGGGTCCGAATGCCAACCTGGGGGTTGCGCTGGGCGGCATCATCGCCTGCGGGGCGCTCTACACCCTGATCGGCCTGATCGTTGCCGGTGTGGGCACGGGCTGGATCGAGCGCTTCATGCCCCCGGTGGTCACCGGGGCGGTGGTGGCGGTGATCGGCCTGAACCTGGCCCAGGTGCCGGTCAAGAACATGGCGCCCACGGCGTTCGATGCGTGGATGCAGGCGGTGACCTTCCTGAGCGTGGGGGCCGTGGCCGTCTTCACCCGCGGCATGACGCAGCGCCTGCTGATCCTGGTGGGCCTGATCGTCGCGTCGCTGATCTACGCGGTGCTGACCAACGGCATGGGCCTGGGCAAGCCGATCGACCTGTCGGGCATCGCCAACGCGGCCTGGTTCGGCCTGCCGCGCTTTGCCGCGCCGGTGTTCGACGCCGGGGCGATGCTGCTGATCGCGCCGGTGGCGGTGATCCTGGTGGCCGAGAACCTGGGCCACATCAAGGCCGTGAGTGCGATGACCGGGCGAGACATGAACCCCTACATGGGGCGTGCCTTCATCGGAGACGGTGTGGCGACGATGGTGTCGGGCGCCTCGGGTGGCACCGGCGTGACCACCTACGCCGAGAACATCGGTGTGATGGCAGCCACGAAGATCTATTCGACGGCCATGTTCGTGGTGGCGGCGCTGATCGCCATCCTGCTGGGCTTCAGCCCGAAGTTCGGTGCGCTGATCCAGGCCGTGCCGCTGGCGGTGATGGGCGGTGTGTCGATCGTGGTGTTCGGCCTGATCGCCATTGCCGGCGCCAAGATCTGGGTCGACAACAAGGTCGACTTCAGCAACAACACCAACCTGATCGTGGCGGCCATCACGCTGATCCTGGGCACCGGCGACTTCACGCTGAAGATCGGCAGCTTTGCGCTCGGTGGCATCGGAACCGCCACGTTCGGCGCGATCCTGCTGTATGCGCTGCTGGCCGGACGCGATGCCGCCGCGAACCGACAGGCCGCGCCATGACCACCCCCACCAACGAGGTTGTCGCGTTCTGGCGGCAAGCCGGGCCGGGGCGCTGGTTCACCAAGGATCCCGCCTTCGATGCGGACTTCCGGGAGCGGTTTCTCAGCGCGCATGAGGCCGCCGCCGCCGGGCAGCTTGCGCACTGGGAGGTCCGCCCGGAAGACGCGCTGGGGTTGGTGCTGTTGCTCGACCAGTTCCCGCGCAACTGCTTTCGCGGCACGCCGCGCATGTATGCCACTGACGAAGCGGCTCGCGGCGTGACGGAGCGGGCCGTGGTGGCCGGCCACGACATGGCGGTGGAGGTGGGACTGCGGCTGTTCTTCTACCTGCCCCTGGCCCATTCGGAGTTGCTGGCCGACCAGGACCGTTCGGTCGAGCTGCACCAGCGCCTGGAGCCGCAGGTGATGCGCCATGCGCTGGAGCATCGTGACATCGTCCGGCGCTTTGGGCGCTTCCCGCACCGCAACGGCATCCTCGGGCGGGCGACCACGCCCGAGGAACAGGCCTTTCTCGACGCAGGCGGGTTTGCTGGCTGAGCGTGGTGGTCCGTGTGCGGCTCAGGTACGCACGAACCGCCGCAGCGTCGCATACAGGCCGTGCACGTCGATCGGCTTGGCCAGGAAGGCGTTCATGCCCACCCGGCGTGTGCGTTCCTGTTCGGACACCAGGGCGGCCGCGGTCAGCGCGATGATGGGCAGCCGGGCCGCGTCGTAGCGCCGGCGCAGTGCCTGTGTGGCCTCGTAGCCACTCATCCCGGGCATGTGCACGTCCATCAGCACCGCATCGAAGGCCCCCTGCTCCCGGTCGACGATGGCCACGGCCTCCTGGCCGTTGCGTGCCTGCACCACGTCCACCCCCCACATCTCGAGCATGCTCACGGCAATCAGCATGTTGACGGCGTTGTCCTCGACCACCAGGATGCGCGCGCCGCGCAGGCCGTCGGGGGAGGGGGCGCCGGCCGGTGCCACGGGCGCCGCAGCGGAGGCCGTGGCCAGCGGCAGGTCGGCCCAGAAGCAGCTGCCCCGGCCGGGCTGGCTGTCCACGCCGACCTCGCCCCCCATCAGGTGGGCCAGTTCGCGGCAGATGGACAGCCCGAGCCCGGTGCCGCCGTAGCGGCGGGTGGTGGAGTCGTCGGCCTGGGTGAAGGGCTTGAACAGGCGCGCCTGCAGCCCCGGCGCGATGCCCGGGCCGGTGTCGCGCACCTCGAAGCGCAGGCAGCGCTCGTCCCGGCGGTGCACGGCCAGGTCGATGCGCCCCGTCTCGGTGAACTTCACGGCATTGCTCAGGAAGTTCGCGAGGATCTGGCGCGTGCGCACCGGGTCGCCCGTCACGCGGGCCGGTACGTCGTCGTCCCAGCTCAGTCCCAGTTCGAGGCCGCGCCCGGCGGCCAGCTCGGCGTGGGCCCCGTGCAGGGCCTGGATCATCTCGCGCAGGTCGAAGTCGATCGCTTCCAGCACCAGCCGGCCGGCCTCGATCTTCGACAGGTCGAGGATGTCGGAGATCACGCCCGACAGCGCCTGTGCGCTGTCGACGATGCGATGCAGGTAGTCGGTGCGGCGCGTCTCGTCGACCCCGGGCATCGCGGCCAGCTGCGCCAGCCCGAGCACGCCGTGCAGCGGCGTGCGGATCTCGTGGCTCATGTTGGCCAGGAAGGCGCTCTTGGCGCGGCTGGCAGCCTCGGCCTGATCGCGTGCGGCGGCCAGGTCGTCGGCGGCGCGACGTGCGGCCGTGATGTCCTCGACGATCCAGATGGAGTCGCGCCGCGCCGTGCCCACGGCGTGCACATGGCTGGCGCGCGACCGGGCCCAGAAGCGGCTTCCGTCGCGGCGCTGCATCTGCCATTCGAAGTCGATGCCTTCCGGGCGGCGGAAGGCGCTGCGGGTGAGGGCCCGGGCCCGTTCGTATTCGGTGGCGTCGGGCCAGATGTCGCGCACCGGGCGGTCCACCAGGCTGCCCGGCGGCCAGCCAAGCATGGTCTCGAAGCTTGCGTTCACGCGCCGCAGCCGGCCCTCGCGGACCAGGGCAATGCCCACCGAGGCGTTGTCCAGGATCGCCTTGTACTCGGCCTGGGTGCGTTCGATCTCGCTGACGTCACGTGACAGCACGAGCAGGTAGCGGGTGTCCCCCACCGAAAAGATCGTGCCGGTGATCAGCATCGACACCAACCGGCCATCCTTGGTGCGATAGCGCATCGGCAGGTCACGCACCCAGCCCTGGCGCTCGATCTCGTCGAGAAAGCGGCGCCGGTCGGCCTGGCTGTCCAGCATGCCCAGCTCGATGACGGTGCGCCCGATCGCCTCTTCGGCGGTGTAGCCGATGATGCGGGTGAACTGCGGGTTGGTCATCACATACCGGCCGGTGACCGGGTCGGTGACGGTGATGACGTCGGGGCTCGACACGAACAGGCCCGACAGCATGGCCTCGGACTGAAGCAGTGCCGATTCGGCCTGCCGGCGTTCGGTGACGTCGATGTAGATCGACTCCACCGCACGTCCTTCGGGCAGCTCGACCGGGCACCCCGTGGCCGACACGTCCACCAGCCGCCCGTCGCGACGCCGGAGCACCAGATCGACCACCGGCAGCGTCTGCCCCAGCGGCAGGTGCTCCACATCGCGCAGTCGCTGCTCCACGCGCAGGCGCGAGGGGGCATCGTAGAGATCCAGCAGCTCGGTTCCCACCAGCTCGTCGGCGCTTGTGCAGCCCATCAGGCGCAGCGCTGCGTCGTTGCACGAGACGATGCGGCCGTCACGATGGATGACCATCGCCGACGGCGAGCGAGCGAACAGGTTGCGGTAGCGCTGCTCGCTGGCCGCCAGGGCACGGCGCGATTCATGTTCGGCCGTCACATTGCGGCCCACACCCCAGTAGCCCCGGAAGCGACCCTGCGCGTCGAAGACAGGCTCGCCGCTGATCGCGGCAACCACCTCACGGCCGTCCGGTGTCACCTTGCGCATGATGAAGTCGCGGAAGGGACGGTGGTTCTCCAGGTCGTCGAGGTGGGCGGCCCATTGTTCCGGGGTGACATCGAGGTCGGGCACATCCCAGCGCCGCCGGCCGATGTAGTCGGTGCTCGGCAGGCCGATGGCACGCTGGAACGACTCCGATACCCGCGTGAAGCGGAAATGCTCGTCCTGCTCCCAGTACCAGTCGGCCATGATGCCCAGCAGCGTGGCAAAGCGCGCCTGCTGTTCGGTCGCCAGGCGCAACGTGCGCGCGGTGTAGCGCGCCAGCGCCCACGCAAAGGCCAGGCCGCAGGCCACCCCCATCAGGTTGGACAGCATGCGGTTGAGCATCATCGATTGCGACACCCCCGGCGGGGTCGCCAGGCGGCCGCCCGCCTCCAGCTGTGCCAGCACCAGGATGCCCGCGGCCGCCACCACCGTGAGCAGCACCGCCACGCGCAGGTTCAGGAAGATGCCGGCCACCATCACCAGCAGGGCCAGCAGCCCCAGGCCTGCCATGTGCACGCCCAGGCCGGTGACGATCGCGATGGCCAGCAGACCGAGCTGCGAGCCCAGCAGCGCGATCACCATGCCGGTGGTGGCCCGGTGCGGGCGTGACAACCACCCCGCCAGCGCATACACCAGTGCCATGCCCGCACCGATCCAGGCCACGGTGTCGAGCGTGGCGGCGGGCACACCAACGTAGAACATGCGCACCACCAGCGTGGCCGCCAGCGTGGTGAATGCGCCGGCCACGAAAAACACGCGCGTGACCTGGTCGCTGACGGCGGTGGCCGGGGCGTCGGTGGTCGGGCGGGAAGTGTCGTTTGGGGCAGTCACTCGGCAGCGGGGCCCCGGGGGGCCATGTCGTGCCGATTCTAGGGAGCCGCACTGCCTGCACGCCCCCAGTGGAACCCTCATGCAGCGTCTCGTGCTGCTCCCTCGGGCCGATCGTTCACGCCCAGGTGTGAACTTGTTGGCACGTCGGCGTGCGACGACTGCGCCTTACCACAGAGCCGGCGCCGCTGCAGGCACGCCGGCCTCGCCCTGATCGCCAGTCGGGCGGCTGGCGACACGGGGGGCGCGGGATGGCCGATTTGCCTACGCTTGAGCGTCTTGATACCACCGCGCAGGACACACGCCCATGCCCCACCTCTTCGAGCCCTTCCAGCTGGGCCACATGCCCCTGGCCACCCGCCTCGTGATGGCGCCGCTCACGCGCAATCGCGCCGGCGCCGGGCAGACCCCCACCGACCTGATGGTCGAGTACTACCGGCAGCGTGCCGACCCCCACACCGGGGCCGGGCTGATCATCACCGAAGCCAGCCAGGTCACCGCCATGGGCCAGGGCTACCTCGACACCCCCGGCATCCACACGCCCGAACAGGTGGCCGGCTGGAAGCGTGTGACCGATGCCGTGCACGAGCGCGGCGGGCGCATCGTGATCCAGCTGTGGCACGTGGGCCGCATCTCTCATACCTCGCTGCTGCCCGGCGCGCAGTCCCCGGTGGCGCCGTCGGCGATCCGGGCGGACACCAAGACCTTCACGGCCCAGGGGTTCGAGCCGGTGTCCGAGCCGCGGGCGCTTGCGCTCGACGAGATCCCGGGCATCGTCGAGGCCTATCGGCATGCGGCGCGCTGCGCGATGGATGCCGGCTTCGACGGTGTCGAGGTCCACGCGGCCAACGGTTACCTGATCGACCAGTTCCTGCGGGACGGCAGCAACCGGCGTACTGACGCCTACGGGGGGTCGATCGAGAACCGCAGCCGCCTGCTGATGGACGTGATGCATGCCGTGACCGCCGAGATCGGTGCCGGGCGCACGGGGGTGCGCATCTCGCCGGTGACGCCGTCCAACGACGCACACGACAGCAACCCGCAGTCGCTGTTCAATCATGTGGTCGAGCAGCTCGACACCCTCGGGCTGGCGTATGTGCATGTGATCGAAGGCCAGACCGGCGGCCCGCGCGACCTGAGCGAGCAGGGCCGCCCGTTCGACTATGCGCAGCTTCGCAGCCGCTATCACGGCCCCTGGATGGTGAACAACGGGTATGACCGCGAGATGGCGCTGAAGGCGATCGAGAGCGGCGCGGCCGATCTGGTGGCCATCGGCCGGCCGTTCATCAGCAACCCCGACCTGGGCCGCCGCCTGCGCGAAGGGGCCGAGCTGAACCGGCTGAACGTTCCCAAGCTGTACGGGGGCGGGGCTGAGGGCTACACCGACTATCCGACGCTGGACACGGCGGCTGCCTGAGCGGCGCGCACCCCGACCTGGGCGGCCTGCGGCACGACCTGTCAAGCCGCCCGGGCAGTGCGCGTTGCTGCACTGCAACATGAGGCCCGTGGGCAGGCCACCCCGGGAGCACAATGGTCGCCTCGCCCCAACGAGCGTTTCTTCGTGCAATCCCACGCCACGCCCGCCGGCTCCAAGCTGGCCGCCCTGACCCTTGGCGCCATCGGCGTCGTCTATGGCGACATCGGCACCAGCCCGCTGTATGCGCTGAAGGAAGTCTTCACCCACGGCCACATTCCGGTCACCGAATCGAACATCCTGGGCATCCTGTCGTTGATGTTCTGGACGATCACGGTGATCGTCTCGCTCAAGTACGTGCTGCTGATCCTGCGCGCCGACAACAACGGCGAGGGCGGCCTGGTGGCGATGCTGGCGCTGGCCTCCCAGGCCGTGAAGGATCGCCCGGTGCTGCGACGGCGCCTGCTGCTGATCGGCATCTTCGGCACGGCGATCTTTTTCGGCGATGGGGTCATCACACCGGCGATCTCGGTGCTGTCCGCGGTCGAGGGACTGAAGGTGGCCGCCCCGGCGCTCGAACCCTTCGTGGTGCCGATCACGCTGGTCGTGCTCACTGCACTGTTTGCGGTGCAGAAGCTCGGCACGGCCTCGGTGGGCAAGCTGTTCGGCCCGATCACCGTGGTGTGGTTCGGTGTGCTGGCCCTGATGGGCCTGAGCCACATCAGCCAGAACTGGTCGATCCTGCGCGGGCTGAGTCCGCACCACGCACTGCTGTTCATCGCCGAGTTCCCGGCGGTGGCCTTCGGTGCACTGGGGGCGGTGATCCTGTGCGTCACCGGGGCCGAGGCGCTGTATGCCGACCTCGGCCACTTCGGCAAGAAGCCGATCCGCTACGCGTGGTTCTACCTCGTGATGCCGGCGCTGGTGATCAACTACTTCGGGCAGGGCGCGATGCTGCTGGTCCACCCCGAGAACATCAACAATCCCTTCTACGAAATGGCGCCGCACTGGGCGCTGTACCCGCTCATCGGGCTGGCCACCTGCGCCACGGTGATCGCCTCGCAGGCGCTCATCTCGGCCGCGTTTTCAGTCACCAAGCAGGTGATCCAGCTGGGCTACCTGCCGCGGCTGCGCATCCTGCACACCTCGGTGCGTGAGGCGGGCCAGATCTATGTGCCCTTCGTGAACTGGGGGCTGTACGTGTGCATCGTGCTGGCGGTGGTCGCCTTCGGCTCCAGCAGCGAGCTCGCCTCGGCCTACGGCATTGCCGTCACCATCGACATGCTCATCACCACGGTGATGACGTTTTTCGTGATCCGTTACGCCTGGAACTACCCCTGGGCCCTGTGTGTGGCGGCCACCGGGTTCTTCTTTGCGGTGGACGTGCTGTTCTTTGCGGCCAATGCCGTGAAGATCCTCGACGGCGGCTGGTTCCCCATCCTGATCGGCCTGGTGATGTTCACGCTGATGATGACCTGGAAGCAGGGCCGTCAGTTGCTGTCCGAGCGCATGCGCGACGAGTCGATCGAGCTCAAGTCCTTCCTGGATGCCGTGTTCGTGAGCCCGCCGGTGCGGGTGGAGGGCACGGCAGTGTTCCTCAACAGCGAAAAGGGCAGCACGCCCAATGCGCTGCTGCACAACCTCAAGCACAACAAGGTGCTGCACGAGACCAACCTGTTCGTCACGGTGCGTCACCATGAGGTGCCGTGGATCGGTTTCGACCGGCGGGTGGAGGTCGAGTCCCTCGGGCACGACTGCTGGCAGGTGGTGCTGCACTTCGGCTTCAAGAACGACCCCGACGTCCCCGAGGCGCTGACCCTGCTGCGCAGCCGCGGGGTCGTGCTCGACGACATGCAGACCAGCTATTTCCTGTCGCGCGACATCGTGATCCCCACGCTGGGCAGCGGCATGGCCGGCTGGCGCGAGAAGCTCTTTGCCAGCATGCACCGCAATGCGGCCGCGGCGGCCGACTTCCTCAACCTGCCGGCCAACCGGGTCGTGGAGCTGGGCGCCAAGGTGGCACTTTGACCGGCCCGTGGGGCGGCCGCGCCGGCAGTGCCCCCGGCGATGCATGGATGCGGCGACGGTGCAACACTACGGCTTTGCCTGCCCCGCCCTGAGCGAACCATCATGAAGCTGCTGTTTGTTGCCGACCCGCTGGACACCTTCAAGACCCACAAGGACTCGACCTTTGCGATGATGCGCGAGGCAGCCGCCCGCGGCCACACGCTGTGGGCCTGCGAAGGCGACAGCCTCGGGTGGCGCAGCGGCGACCGCGTGCGTGCCATGGCACGCGAACTGCGGCTCACCGGTCGCAGCGGAGAAGGCGTCTACGACTGGTACGAGGCCGGCGAGGCGCAGTCCGTCGTGCTGGCCGAGTTCGACATCGTGCTGATGCGCAAGGACCCGCCCTTCGACAGCGAATACTTCTATGCCACCCACCTGCTGGAGCAGGCCGAACGTGAAGGCGCGCGGGTCATCAACCGCCCGGCCTCACTGCGCGATCACCCGGAGAAGCTGGCGGTGATGGAGTTCCCGCAGCATGTCACGCCCACGCTGGTGACACGCGACCCCGGCGAGATCCGTCGGTTCCATGCCGAGCACGGCGAGATCATCCTGAAGCCGCTGGACGGCATGGGGGGCATGGGCATCTTCCGCGTCGGGCCCGACGGGCTCAACCTGGGCAGCATCACCGAGACGCTCAATGCCGGCGGCACGCGCACGGTCATGGTCCAGCGTTTCATCCCCGAGATCTCGCTGGGCGACAAGCGTGTGCTGATCATTGCCGGCGAACCCGTGCCGTTCGTGCTGGCGCGCATTCCGCAGGGCAGCGAGATCCGAGGCAACCTGGCGGCCGGCGGCAAGGGCGTGGCGCAGCCGCTGGCCGAGCGCGACCGCGAGATCGCCCGCGACATCGGCGCCCGGCTGGCCCCGCGCGGCCTGCTGCTGATCGGCCTGGACATCATCGGCGACCGGGTCACCGAGATCAACGTCACCAGCCCGACCTGCTTCCAGGAGATCGAACAGCAGACCGGTTTTTCGGTGGCCCGGGTGTTCGTCGATGCGCTCGAGGCTTCAGCTCACTGACACCAGCGTCAGGCCGATCGCGGCCGGCACGGCCTGGATGAACAGGATCTTGCGGCTGGCCGTGATGGCACCGTAGACACCCGCCACCAGCACACACAGCAGGAAGAACATCTTCACGCTGGTGCCGGCCGGGCCCAGGCTCAGGCCCCAGAACAGGCCGGCAGCAAGAAAGCCGTTGTAGAGTCCCTGGTTGGCCGCCAGGGCCTTGGACTGCGCGGCAAACTCCGGCGTCAGGCGAAACGCCTTCATGCCGGCCGGCTTGTCCCAGAGGAACATCTCGAGCACGAGGATGTAGACGTGCAGCAGGCCGATGAGGCCCACGACGATGTTGGCAGCGGTCGACACTTGGGGTCCCTCCCTGTGGTGCGGTGGCGTGATCGTACGTCAGTTGAGTGGCAGGGGCCGCTCACGCGTGGATCAGTCCTGCGCCGGCCCGCCATCCATCTCGTCGGCGGGCGTGAGCCGGATCAGGCTGCGGGCCTGCTCCGGCGTGCCGTGCAGCCACAGGTCGACGTCCTCGGGCTCGATCGCCACCACGCTGCGCTTGTCCTGCTGGTCGGGGCCGAGCTTGGGGTCGGGCTTGTGCATGCGGCGCATCAGCGGGTGCGCGTCCGCGTTCATCGTGAGCATGGTGTATGACTCGTGCACCTCGCCGGTGGCCTTGTCGACCCAGGTGTTCCACAGGCCGGCCAACCCCCAGGGCGAACCGTCGGCCCGCCGGAATCGCCACCACACGTTGCGGCCGGTTTCCCAGCAGGGTTCGTCGAACGACACCGCCGGGATGATGCACCGCTGTCCGCGTGCCCAGGGCTGCTTGTAGCTGGCCTTGTGGGCCATCTCCTCGGAGCGGGCATTCACCGTGGCATAGGGCAGACGGGCCTCCTTGGCAAACCAGGGGATCAGGCCCCAGGGGCCCAGCACCAGTTCACGCTCGAAGCCTTCGGACTTGAGCGCCCGGCGGATGAACGCGCCCTGTGATCGGGGGAACAAGGTGCCCCCCGGCCAGGGCCGTTGGCCGCTCACATGCCAGTGGCGCTCGATCTCGGCGTCGGTCGGTGAGACATAGCGTGTGCACATGGGTGCATGGTAGCCAAGGCCAGCGCGACCGGCCCTCGGGCGGGTTGCGTCAGGCCAGGCGATGCCCCGCCCATTCCACCGCCAGCGCGGCGCCCGCCGCCCACTGCAGCCACCACATGAAGCGCGCCAGCCGGCGCAGCAGCCCCGCCGGCACCCGGGTGCGCAGCAGCGCCCCGACCGACAGCACGACCGCAAAGGCTGCGGCCCAGGCCAGCCAGGCCACGTCCAGGCCGTTGCATCCCGCCCCCTCGCAACTCACGTTGCGCAGGTCCATCGCGGTGGCGATCAGTCCACCGGTCACCAGGGCATAGACCAGCGCGGCCGCACGCAGCAGCAGGCGACGCCACCAGGCGTATTGCGGCTCAGGCGCTGGCGCGCGCACAGAGGTGTCGCCGTGACCGTGCTGCGCAGGCGAGACCACCGTCAAGCGCCCACGGGCGTGCACAGTTCGATCAACAGGCCATCCGGTGCGCGCACATACGACACCACCTGGCCCCACGGCTTCGAGGCCGGTGCGGCCAGCTCGCGGGCGCCGGCGGCCAGGGCGCGAGCGTGAGCGGCTGCCACGTCGTCGGTCACCAGACCCACTTCCATGCCCAGCGGCAGGGGGGAGTCGCTCGCGCGCACGTGGCCACCGGGGAAGTTGCCGTCGCCCAGTTCGTGGGCGGCAAATGCCAGTGTGGTGTTGCCGGTGTCGAGCTCGCCGTAGGTGCCCGACTCGTGCAGAAAACGCTGCTGCATCCCGAAGGCATCGGTGAAGAAGCGCAGCGAGGCGGCAACGTCAGGCACGTAGACGATGGTGTAGCCGAGTTTCATTCGCTGCTCCCTGGGGGCGTGGTGTTGCGTGGCATTGTGCCGCGACCGGCGGGCCTGGCATTCAACCGCCTGCGTCCAGCGTGCCCTCCAGCGTGACGCCGATCGCCCAGGCCCGCGGGCGACCCGGCTCGAAGTGCCGGCCATTCGATTCGTTGACGATCACCGAGCCCACGTGGCGGCGGTCGAGCACATTGTCGATGCGCAGATGCGGCGTGATGCGCCACGGCCCACGCTGCCAGCGCTTCTGCCAGCCCAGATGGAGCAGCGCATGGCCGCTGGCGCTGGCGGTGTTGGCATCGTTGGCCTGCACGCGCGAAACCGCCACCAGCTCGGCCAGCCATTCGCCGGCCTGGCCCTGCCCGGGTGTCCAGCCGGCACGGGCATGCAGGCTGGCGGCCGGCACACCGGGCAGGCGTGTGGCCGGCTGCGCACTGCGGGTCAGACGGGCCGACATCAGCGTGGCCGACACACTGTGCCGCCAGCCGGCCCGGGCGAGCTCATGCTGCAGCTCGAGCCCGGTGCGGCGCGTGGCGCCGGCATTGCGAAAGCTGGCCCGTCCACCGGTGCTGGCAGCCTGCAGGATCTCGTTGTCGGTGCGCACGTTGAACAGGTGCAGCACCAGGCGCTGGCCACCCCCCCGGTACTGCAGGCCCAGCTCGGTGGTGGTGCTGGGCGAGGCCGACAGCGCGGTATTCAGGCCGGCCGCGCCGTCCAGGCGGTAGGCCATCTCGTTGAGGGTGGGGATGTCCTCGCCGCGCCCGACGGCCGCCTGGGCCTGCCAGCCCGAGCCCAGCTCATGGCTCACACCGACCATCGGCAGCCAGGCGCGGAAGCGGGCCGTGCCGCTGTCGTCAGGGTTGCCGTCGGTCACATACGCATCGCGAGAGCGATAGCGGGTGTCCAGCCCGCGCAGGGCCAACCGGGCGCGGGTGGTGTCGCGGCGCGCTTCGAGCCAGGCCAGCACGCTGGTGCCCACGGCGCGATTGCGCTCGTCGCGGCGCAGCCGCCCCGGCTCGCCCAGGCGGTCGCCCACGCTGTTCTCGCGGCCCTGGCGATGTTCGTCCTGGATGTCGAGCGACAGCGACAGGCCGCGCCGCAAGTCGAGGCCGGCGCTGGCGTCCATGCGGTCTTCCCAGTGCAGTTCGGCACCGCCGAACTGCCGGTTCAGGTCGATGAAACCACCCGGGCTGGTCGGGGCGACCTGGGCGGCCGGCGGGATGGCCAGCACCTGCTCCACCGACCGCTGGCCACCATGCACCAGCCATTCCACGCGGGCGCCGGCGCCCAGCGGCACCACCTGGCGCCAGCCGAGCTGGCTCTGGGCCGTGGCCTTGCGGGTGTTGAACCGTTGTGCCGCTGCCGAGCCGGTGCGCACTCCCTCGGCCAGCTCGGCGGCCGACAGGCCGAGCGGGTCCTCGGCCCGACCCTCGGAGTGGTTGAACGACAGCATCCAGGACGCGCTGTCTTCGGTGCGCCCCAGCCGCGCGTAGAGTGTCCCTCGCTGGTGGGCCGACTGGGGGCGCCAGCCGTCAGACTGGGTCCGCTCTGCACTCACCAGGTGATCAAGACCACCCCGGCGCCCGTGCGAGAGCAGGGCCAGCGACAGGTCGCCGTCCGGCCCGATGCGGCTGTCCAGGCTCAGTGTCGAGGCCGGCCCGCCCGCAGGCCGGTCGGTGCGCAGTCCCAGCCAGCCGCCGGGCGCGGCGCCCTGCAGCACGGCCCAGGGCGCCGTGAGCAGATCCACGGAGGTGACGGCCCGCAGCGGCACGCCCGACACCTGCGTCTGGCCATCCGCGCCAGTCAGCGGGATGCCGTCCAGTGTGACCCGCAGGCCGCGGATGCCGAAAGGCGAGCGGGCGCCAAACCCGCGGGCCGACACCTGCACGTCCTGCGCCTGGTTGCTGCGATCGCGTACCAGCAGCCCGGGCACCTCGCCCAGCACACCGGCCAGCGAGGCGGCCTGCCCCAGTGCGGCGCCGCTAGGCACCGGCAACTGCTGCACCCCGATCGTTCCGTCCCGGGCAGGCGCCGTGACGACCACCGTGGGCAACGCGGCGGGCTCCTCGGCCAGGGCGCCGGCGGTCAGCAACAGCAGCGTGGCAATTGCTGCGACCGTTCGCGGGTGTGGCCAGTCGGCGCTGAGCATCGGGTGAGCCATCGTGATGCGGGCCGCTCGGCCCGGCGAGGGGTGGGTGCCGGCGCATCATGCCCGCGTGCCGCCGACCCTGGCCGGCGTGCGGGTGTTGGCGGCCCCATGGCGGCGGGTCAGCCTGACTCGTGCTGGCGGGCCAGCGCTGCCAGCCAACGCCCGGCGTCGATGAAAGGTCGCGACGATCGCTCGGCGCGGCCGCGGATGTAGGCCCCCTCGATGGCCGTGAGCACCAGACCGGCAAAGGAGCGAGCCTGGCGGCGGTCGGGCCAGCCGAGTTGGTCGGCAATCGTGTCGGTCCAGCAGTTGAAGGCGGCCTGAATGCTGCTGCGCAAGGACTCGAGCGAGTCGTCCAGGTCGAGGCAGACGGCGCCGGCCGCACAGCTGCGTCGGCAGTCTGATGCCTCAAGCCGCCGGGCGAAGGCATCGAACAGGGCGTGGACCTTGCGCTCGGCATGGCGATGCCGGCTCATCGTGTCCTCGATGAATGCGCGTACGCGCCCCTGGTAGACCGCCAGTGCCTCCCCGACAAGCTGTTCCTTGCCGCCGGGAAAGAAGTGGTAGACCGACCCCTTGGGCATGCCGCTGGCCTTCACGACTTCATTGATGCCTGCACCCGACAGGCCACTGCCGCGCATCAGCTCGATGCCGGTGTCGAGCATGCGCTCCCGCGTGGCCTGGCCTTTGGGGGTAGGGGTTGTCGTCATGGACGGTCGGCTTGAAAAAATAGACCGGTCTACATATTATTTGCCTGCACCACGCGAGACAAGAGGTGACCCATGCATGCCGCAAGGCCGACACCATCCTCGGCGCACGCCGGCCACAGCGCGCCTGACGAAAGCTCGCTTCGTGTGGATCTCGCGGCATGTTACCGACTGGTCGCGCTCTTCGGCTGGGACGACCTCATCTTCACGCACATTTCCGTGCGTGTGCCTGGGCCGCAGCACCACTTCCTGATCAATCCCTACGGACTGCTGTTCGAAGAAATCACCGCGTCCAGCCTCGTTAAGGTGGATCTGGATGGACACAAGGTGAATGCCGGCACATACGAGGTGAACCCCGCCGGTTTCATGATTCACAGTGCCATTCACGCGGCTCGAGAAGATGCGCAGTGTGTGCTGCACGTACACAGCGTCAATGGCATTGCGGTGTCGGCCCAGCACGGCGGCCTGAAGGCGCTGTCACAGCACGCCATGTTTGTTGCCGGCTCGCTCGGTTACCACGACTACGAAGGCGTGGCGCTGCATGCCGACGAAAAGCCGCGTCTGGTCGCTGACCTGGGAGCGCACACATTCCTGATGCTGCGCAATCACGGCCTGTTGACCGTCGGTTCCACGGTGGCGGACGCCTTCACGTCAATGTACCTGTTCGAGACGGCCTGCATGATCCAGGTGAGGGCGCAGGCCGGTGGTGAACGCCTGCGAGAGATCTCGCCCGAACTCGTGGCTGGCGCACGCGCGCAGTGGCAGCAGGTCACACAGGGCTGCGGCGGGCGGCTTGCCTGGCCGGCCCTGCTGCGTCGCCTGGACCGGCTGGATCCAGGCTACAGGACGTGAGCGCCGCACAGGCGGGGCGTGCTGCCCGCCATGGTGCAGGCCGCGCCGGGCTCAGGCCAGCAGATCGGCCTGGGTCTTGCCTGCGGCGAGGGCGTCGATGTACCACTGCGGGCGGCGGCCGTGGCCCGACCAGGTGTTGCCGGCGCCGTCGCGGTACTTGATCTTCCCGCCAGCGGCGGCGCGGCCGCGGCGGCGACCGCCGGTGCCCGAAAGACCCAGGTCAGCGGCCGTCAGGCCGTAATGCGCAATGGCCTCCTTGATGCGTGCCACCACGTCACCGATTTCGGCCTGACGCAACTCTTCGGCCTGACGCTGCAATTCGGCGATCTGGGCCTCCAATTGCTTGACCGTCGGATTGGTGCTGCCGATCTTCACATTCGGTTTGGCGGTGCTGCGGGGGGATTTCACTGCGGGGGAACGCTTGGCCATAGGAACTGCTTTCAATGTTGGAGGACGTTATGCCGTGAAGCATACGCGTATTGTGCTCAAAGTTTGCATTGGTGGCTATCCATTTGGCAATAACTTGTCAATCGCTCCAACGGGGGAGTTCTTCGGGGGTGTCTGTGTGTGCGGCGCCCAACAGGTGGGCCGGTGGGCAGGCCGTCGGTTCCGAGCACAATCGCGCATGGCCAAGGAAAAGACGATCTATACCTGCAGCGAATGTGGCGGCACCGCGCCCAAATGGCTCGGCAAGTGCCCGCACTGCAATGCGTGGAACACGCTGGAGGAGGGGGTGGCGGAGGCGCCATCGCGGCATCGCTTCCAGGCGCTGGCGAAGTCGGCCCCGGTGATGGCGCTGGCCGACATCGAGGCCAGCGACGTCGACCGCACCCCCACCGGCATCGACGAACTCGACCGCGTGCTGGGTGGCGGCATCGTGGCGGGCGGTGTGGTGCTCATCGGCGGCGATCCCGGCATCGGCAAGTCCACGCTGCTGCTGCAGGCGCTGGAGCGCCTGTCCATGCATTTGCCCGTGCTCTACGTCACCGGCGAGGAAAGCGGTGCCCAGGTGGCGCTCAGAGCGCGCCGCCTGGGGCTCGATGGTTCGCGCGTGCGGGTGCAGGCCGAGATCCAGCTCGAGAAGATCCTGGCAACACTGGAGACGGAAAAGCCTGCCGTGGCCGTGATCGACTCGATCCAGACGGTCTATTCAGAGCAGCTCACCTCGGCACCGGGGTCGGTCGCTCAGGTGCGTGAATGCTCGGCCCAGCTCACCCGGTTTGCCAAGTCCAGCGGGACGGCCGTGGTGCTGGTGGGCCACGTCACGAAAGAAGGTGCGCTGGCCGGCCCGCGTGTGCTGGAGCACATCGTCGACACGGTGCTGTACTTCGAGGGGGACACCCACAGCGCGTTCCGCCTGGTGCGTGCGTTCAAGAACCGCTTCGGCGCCGTCAACGAGATCGGCGTGTTTGCGATGACCGAGCGCGGCCTCAAGGGCGTGGCCAATCCGAGTGCGATCTTCCTGTCCACGCATGGCGAGCCTGTGGCCGGATCCTGCGTGCTGGTCACGCTGGAAGGCACACGTCCGATGCTGGTCGAGGTGCAGGCGCTGGTCGACAGTTCACCGATCCCGAGTCCGCGCCGGCTCAGTGTGGGCCTGGAGCAGAACCGCCTGGCGATGCTGCTGGCCGTGATGCACCGCCACGCCGGCATCGCGTGTTTCGACCAGGACGTATTTGTCAATGCGGTGGGCGGTGTGCGCATCAGCGAGCCGGCGGCCGACCTGGCGGTGATGCTGGCCATCCAGAGTTCGCTGCGTGGCAAGCCCCTGCCGCGGGGCTTCCTGACCTTCGGCGAGGTTGGCCTGGCCGGCGAGGTGCGTCCGGCGCCACGCGGCCAGGAGCGCCTGAAGGAGGCCGCCAAGCTCGGCTTTTCGATAGCGGTGGTGCCCAAGGCCAACGCGCCCAAAAAGCCGATCGAAGGCCTGACCATCCATGAGGTCGAACGGGTCGAGCAGGCGGTGGCTCTGGTGCGGGAACTTGGCTGAGGCAAGCATCGAATGCGTCTGCGTGCAAGCGCAAGGGGTACAAGTCGCACCTGACGACTGAGACTTGCACCCGCGGCTTGTGTGGCGCATGCTGCCTTTCGTACGATGACGGGTGATTGATTCGAACGAGAGGAGGGTGGCCATGCAGCTGCTTGTGTCGGCGGGCGTGATCGCGCTGATCGTCGGATGGGGTCTGATCGCGCCGGCATCGCTGGGCGATGTGTTCAACGGTGCCCTGGCGGGGATCACCCGCTACTTCGGGTGGTTCTACCTGTGGGTGGTGCTTGGCCTGGTCGTGATGGCCGCCCTGCTGGCCTTCAGCCGCTACGGGCAGCTCAAGCTTGGCGGCGACGACGAGGAGCCCGAGTTCTCGGTGGGGGCCTGGTTCTCGATGCTGTTTGCCGCCGGCATGGGCATCGGCCTGGTGTTCTGGGGCGTGGCCGAGCCGCTGTCGCACTACACGGCCGCGCCGCCTGGCATCGCTGCGCAGACACCCGAGGCCGCCAACGCGGCCATGCGCTACACCTTCTTCCACTGGGGGCTGCATCCGTGGGCGGTCTACAGCGTGGTGGGGCTGTCGATCGCATTCTTCCAGTTCCGGCGCGGGGCGCCCGGGCTGGTCAGCGCCTCGACCGAGGCCTTGCCGTGGCGCGGCGCGAGGATGCTCTCGCCGCTGGTCAATGTGCTGGCCATCGTGGCCACGGCCTTTGGTGTGGCCGCCTCGCTCGGGATCGGTGCCTTGCAGATCAACAGCGGCCTGGCGCGCGTCTTCGGCCTGCCGGTCGGGCCGGGCATACAGGTTGCCATCATCTGCGTGACGACCGCGCTGTTCCTGGGGTCGGCGCTGACAGGCGTTGAACGGGGCATCAAGTGGTTGTCGTCGACCAACCTGCTGCTGGCCGCAGCGCTGGCGCTGACGGTGTTTGTGGTCGGCCCCACGGTGGCGATCATCGACACCTTCACGACCACGCTGGGCGCGTATGTCAGCGAGTTCGTTCGCATGAGCCTGCGCACCACGCCGTTCCGCGACAGCCAGTGGGTCGGCAGCTGGACCATCTTCTACTGGGCCTGGTGGTTGTCCTGGTCACCGTTTGTCGGCCTGTTCATCGCCCGGGTGTCGCGTGGCCGCACGATCCGCGAGTTTGTCGTGGGCACCGTGCTGGCGCCGTCGCTGGCGGGCTTCCTGTGGTTCTCGGTCTTTGGCGGGACGGCCCTGCACCTGCAGATCTTCCAGTCGGTCCCGATTGCCGAGGCCGTGCAGGCCGATGTCTCGACCGCCTTGTTCGCCATGTTCGACGCCCTGCCGCTGGGCGCCGTGATGTCGGTGGTGGCCACGGTGCTTGTGCTGGTGTTTTTTGTCACGTCGGGCGACTCCGCGACACTGGTGCTGGGCATGATGAGCACCGGGGGTCGGCCCGACCCCGGCGCCCGCGTGAAGGTGCTCTGGGGCGTGCTGGTGGCGGCCATTGCCGCCAGCCTGCTGGTGACCGGTGGCGTGCAGGCGGTGCAGACGGCCACGATCGTCTTTGCGCTGCCCTTTGCCGCCGTGGTGTTGGTGATGGCGCTGTCGTTGTGGCTTGCCGTGCGGCAGGACTGGCTCGAGGAGTCTCGCCGCGAGCGCGAACTGCGGCGACGCATGCGTGATCTGGCGGCATTTGCCGCAGCGCCTGTTCCCCCCGCGGCGTCTGGCGACCGCTCCACCGGAGCGCATACCGGTTGAGCTGGGGTTGCGGGCACTACATACCGGCGACGGAGCGCATCGCATTTACCATCGCGGCCATGAATGCATGGATCGGATGGACGCTGGCGGCCGTGCTGCTGCTGGTCGGCTGGTTGCAGTACGGGTGGCCTGGCCTGGCGTTTGCCGCCACGGCGGTGGTGTTCTGGCTGCTGCTGCAGTTCAACAAGGCCGTGCGCGTGATGCGCCAGGCCGGCAGTGCGCCGGTCGGGTATGTCGACAGCGCCGTGATGCTGAATGCGCGGCTCAAGGCCGGCATGAACATGATGCAGGTCGTGATCATGACGCGCAGCCTCGGCCAGAAACTCGGCGACGAACCCGAGCAGTACCGCTGGACCGATGCGGGCGGCTCGCACGTCACGCTGGAGCTGCGCCGCGGCAAGCTGAGCTCGTGGACACTGTGGCGTCCACAGGCGGAGGGCGAGGGCGGTGGCGAGGATCCCGGCGCGGCGCCGGCTGACCGGCCCGCCAACTCGTAAAATCGCGGTTTTCACACAGTTTCGAGGAGCCTTTCATGGGCATGGACGACCGCGACGGCAAGATCTGGATGGACGGCAAGCTCGTCGACTGGCGCGACGCCAAGATCCACGTGCTGACCCACACCCTGCACTATGGCTGTGGCGCCTTCGAAGGCGTGCGCGCCTACAACACGGCCAACGGCACGGCGATCTTCCGGCTGCGCGAGCACACCGAGCGCCTGTTCAACAGCGCCAAGATCCTGCGCATGAAGATCCCCTACACGCTGGAACAGGTGATGGACGCCCAGCGTGAGGTCGTGCGCGTGAACCAGCTCGAAAGCTGCTACCTGCGCCCGCTGACCTGGATCGGCTCCGAAAAGCTCGGCGTCAGCCCCAAGGGCAACACCATCCACCTGATGATCGCCGCCTGGGCCTGGGGCGCCTACCTCGGCGAGGAAGGCCTCAAGCGCGGCATCCGGGTCAAGACCTCGAGCTACACCCGCCACCACGTCAACATCACGATGACGCAGGCCAAGGCGGTGAGCAACTACACCAACTCGATCCTGGCCAACATGGAGGCCACCGAAGAAGGCTACGACGAGGCCCTGCTGCTCGATGCCTCGGGCTTCGTCAGTGAAGGCGCGGGCGAGAACCTGTTCGTGATCAAGAACGGTGTGGTCTACACGCCCGACCTGTCGGCCGGTGCGCTCAACGGCATCACCCGCAACACGATCTTCGCGATCTGCGCCGACCTGGGCCTGAAGGTCGTTGAAAAGCGCATCACCCGCGACGAGGTCTACATCTGCGACGAAGCCTTCTTCACCGGCACGGCCGCTGAAGTCACGCCCATCCGTGAACTCGATCGCATCGAGATCGGCGCCGGCTCGCGCGGGCCGATCACCGAGAAGATCCAGTCGGCGTTCTTCGACATCGTCAACGGACGCAACCCCAAGTACGCCGAGTGGCTGACCAAGGTCTGAGAGGCACCCCATGAGCGAGGCACGATCCGCAACCTCCCCGGTGGCCGAAGTCGAGGTCACCGCCAGTGACCTGCACGGCCCGGGTGTGGTGTTCTGCCCCAACCCCCGGATGCCCCTGTGGAGCAACCATCCCCGCGTCTACATCGACGTGGCCACCGAAGGCCAGGGCAAGTGCCCTTACTGCGGCACGGTCTACCGTCTCAAGGCCGGTGAAAAGGTCCACGCCCACTGAAGGCAGGGGCCGGCCGGCCCTCCTGCCGGGAGGGTGGCCGGCCGATGAGGCTGCGCCGTATTCGCACAGCCCGGGGTGGGGCGCATGCTCCGGTTGAAGTCGCTGCTGCTGGCGCTGCGCGACCTGATCCCGGCCGCAGCACCCTTCGTGCTGCTCACGCTGGTGCTGATGGCGCTGGCCTACTGGGCACTCGACCCGACCCCGCCTCGCCGCCTGGTGCTGGCCACGGGCGCTGAGCAAAGCGCCTATGAAGTGATGGGCCGGCGCTACCGCGATGCGCTGGCCCCGTTCGGCATCCAGGTCGAATTGCGGCGTTCGGCCGGCTCGGGCGAGAACCTGCGTCTGCTGCAGACCCCCGGGTCCGGCGTGGACGTGGCCTTCATGCAGGGCGGCACCTGGCAGCCGCCACCCGGCGAAACAGAAGACAGCTCCGGCCTGGTGTCGCTGGGCAGCCTGTTCCATGAGCCGGTCTGGCTGTTCTATCGTGAGGAGAGCGCGCAGCGGCTGCTCGGCCGTCCGCACCTCGACGCCATCGGCGAGCTGCGCCGCTGGAAACTCAACGCGGGGTCCGAAGGCAGTGGCGTCAAGCTGCTGGCCGATCGTGTGCTCGAGCTCAACGGACTGAGCGCCGCGGACCTGCAGCTCACGCACCTGGCCAACACCCCGGCGGTGGTCGAACTGCTCGAGTCCCGCATCGACGCCATGGTGTTCGTCTCGGCGCCCGACTCGCCGCTGATCCAGATGCTGCTGCAGACGCCGGGCATCCGCCTGTTCAGTTTCGCGCAGGCGCAGGCCTATGCCCGCAAGCTGCCCTACCTGTCGGCCGTGACGCTGCCGCGTGGTGTGGTCGACCTCAGCCGCGACATCCCGGCCGAAGATGTGCACCTGATCGCACCGACGGCCACCCTGGCCGCCCGTGCCGACGTGCACCCCGCCCTGGTGCAGCTGCTGATGCAGGCCGCCGCGCGCATCCACGGTGAACCCGGCTGGTTTGCGCGGTCCGGCGAGTTCCCGAACGCGCTCGACACCGACCTGCCGGTGTCGGCCGAGGCCCACCGCTTTCTGAAGAGCGGCGCCCCGTGGCTGCAGCGCTACCTGCCGTTCTGGCTGTCCAACCTGATCGACCGCATGTGGGTGGCGCTGCTGTCCATCATTGCGGTGCTGATCCCGCTGTCGCGGCTGGTGCCCCCGGTGTATGAGTTCCGAGTGCGTTCGCGGGTGTTTCGCTGGTACGCCAAGCTGCGCGACGTGGAGGAGGCCGCGGCGCGGCCCGATCCGGACCGCGCCGCGCTGATGGCGGTGCTCGACGACGTGGAAGGCCGCGTCTCGCACATCAGCGTGCCGCTGTCGTACGCCGATGAGCTGTACGCGCTGCGCCAGCACATCGACCTGGTGCGATCCAGGGTGCGCGGTGACGCGCCGCCTGCCCCCCCGGCTCAGCGGGTGTAGAAGACGTAGTCTGCCTGGTAGGCCACCTGCTGGCGGGCGCCCTTGTTGCCCATGCCGCAGGCCATGCTCGGTGCGACACCGCCTTGCGTGTTCAGGCGCTGGATGTGGCTCACGCCCTGCATCTTGCCCATGCCCATGGCGGGGTCGGCCTTGACGAGCTGCAGCGGAATGCTGCCGGCCATGCCCGGTGCCACGGCCACCTGCTTGCCGGTGACCTTCGATCCGTCATTCGACTCCCAGGTCGGGCCGCCGTAGTACTTGCCGACCACCTTGCGGTCGGTGTCGTACAGCGTGGCCACCGGGGTTACGAAAACCCATTCGTACTGGCCGGCCATGCCTGCCTTCTCACGGCATTCGTAGGTGATCTCGCCGACACCCACCGTGTACATCGTCTGCTTTTCGCCGGCGGGCACCCGCACGGCGGCGGGCAGGTTCATGTTGTCGACCATCATCGGCGACTTCATCGACGACGCGCAGCCAGCCAGGGCGGCAACGGCCAGGACGGGGATCAGGGGCTTGAACATGGTGCTTCTCCTTGGGGTTGGATCGCCCGGGGCGGCGCATCCGCTGCCCGGTAAGGCCTGTACGCAGGCCCGACGCAATTGGATGCAAGGGCAAGCCGTGGCAAGGCGACGTCGAGCCTCACAGCAAAGCATCGCAGCGCGGCTGGCGTTGAAGCGTCAATGTCCAGCAGGGCAACCAGCCAGCGGCAAAGGCCCAGTGCGACCGCCAACGCTCCGCCTGACGTATGTTTACAGCGACGTCTTCTTAAGTTTACAATTGTCCACGTCAATGTTATCAACTGCGAGCCATGCCGAAGCCATCCAAATATGACGAGCTCGTCAGGACTGTCACGCTTGACGTAACGGCACATCCTCGCGACCTCACCAGGCACTATGCGGAGCGGTATGCAATCTCACGGGTTGCAGCGAACCGGTACATCCACAAACTGGAGACTGAGGGATGGATTGCCCGAAGCGGGCCCTCGACACATCCTGTCTTTAGCCCCGGGTACAGAAGGCGAGTCGCGCACCTTTATCCTTTGGGGGGGCTTGAAGAACATGTTGTCTGGGAAAAGGACTTCAAGCCCTTCTTCGCGCTGTCCTCAACCGTGCTTGGTATCGCCAATCATGGCTTTACAGAGATGGTCAACAACGCAATTGATCACTCCGGAGGGAAGAGCGTCTTTGTTTGGATGAATCAGACGGATGTCCAGCTGCAGATTATCGTTTCTGACGACGGTGTTGGCATCTTTGAAAAGATCACGAAGTCACTGGGTTTGCCCGACCTCAGACAGGCTCTATTCGAGCTTTCAAAAGGGAAACTCACGACTGACCCAAGTAGACATAGCGGCGAGGGCGTTTTCTTCACCTCTCGCATATTTGACGTCTTCGAAATTGATGCGAATGGTCTCACTTTCAATCATCATGACTCTACGGGGCTCGATTGGCTTCGAGAGAAACACGGCACATTTCCTGACGGCACATCGGTTTACATGAGTATCGCTCTCGGAAGCACGCGTACCCTCAATGAGGTGTACTCGCAGTTCACACAAGCACCCGAAGACTACGATTTCTCGAAGACAATTGTTCCGATGAAGCTGGCGCAGTATGGTGACGAGCAATTGGTCTCCAGATCACAAGCGAAGCGATTGATAGCGCGATTCGACAGGTTCAAGACGGTGATTCTGGACTTCGATGGCGTCCAGCAGATTGGGCAGGCCTTTGCCGACGAACTATTTCGCGTCTACGCAAATGACCACCCGCGCGTTGAACTCATTCCTCGCAACATGACGGCGCAGGTCGAACGTATGTGGCTGAGGGCGCGCGCACTCTGAGACAAGGTCTGATTGATCGCGCACTCGGGGCCGCTCGGTGCGAGGCAAGCCACCTTGGCCCCGGTCTGATGCGCGCGCCACGCTGCCTCAGTTTGGGCCAAGGCGTCCCGCCTCCGCAGGCCAGGTGGCGTGAGCCATTGCCATGGAACGACGATGGTGCGGTGATCGCCCCGGCCGGGGCGATCAGGTGCTCAGAGCGTGCCGGTGTAGAGCACCGGGCCGGTGGGCGCACCGGTGGGTGACCCCCCGGCTGGCTCCAGGCTGACCGCCAGGGCGGCGGTGCCGGTCGGCACGCGATGGCGTTGCAGCACGGTGGCACCCCGCGCATCGATCAGGCCGAGCGAACGCGGCGCGCCCTCGGCCGGCACGGCCCACAGTTCCAGGGCACGGTCGGCCGCCACGTCCACCTGACGCAGCGGGCGCACGGTCAGGGCCTGCCGGTCGGCACTCAGGCCGGCCACGAACTGCTGCACCCCCTGCGGCGCCGACAGCACCACCACCATCGGCGGCTGGCCGGGCGGCGGCGGCTGCAGCCACAGCACGGCCATCAGCGCGGCCGCGGCCGTGGCCGCAAAAGACCAGCCACGCCAGAACGCCAGGCTGCGCCAACCCCGTGGGACGGGGGCGGCTGCCGGCGCACTGGCCGCGGTACCGTGCACGCGGCGCTCGATGGCCGTCCAGACATGGGCGGGCGGTGCCACCGGCGGCACGCTGCCTGACAGGGGAACGAGCCTGGCCTCCCAGCGCGCCACCGCCGCGCGCAGCATCGGATGGGCGGGCAGCAGATTCTCGAAGCGGCGCCGCGCGGGGCCCTGCAGGCTGCCCAGCACATATTCGGCGGCCAGGCGATCGGCCAGTTCGGGGCGGGCGTAGTTCATGCGTCCCCCTTCATGCCCAGGCGCTCGAGGCAGTCCTTCAGCGCCTGCAGCCCGCGGCGCACCCAGGACTTCACCGAACCCAGCGGCTGGCCCAGGTGGCTGGCGACTTCGGCATGGCTCAGCCCCTGGTAGTAGGTCAGCGCCAGGCACTGCTGCTGCTGGGCCGACAACCCGCCCATGCAGCCCTGCAGCAGGGCCGCATGGCTGGCCTGCTGCAGCAGCTCCTCCGGCCCGGGGCCGGCATCGGGGTGGTGGGCGTACACGTCGTCGTCCTGGTCGTCATCAGCGGCAAGGCTGCCGGTCACCGTGTCGGGCTCGGTCTTGAGCCGGCGCACGGCGTCGATGGCGCGGTTGCGGGCAATGCTGGTCAACCAGGTCAGGGGCTGGCTCTGCGCTGCCTCGTAACGCTGCGCCGCGCGCCACACGTTGACATAGACCTCCTGGAGTACGTCTTCGGCGAGAGCCCGCTGAGGACATATACGCAGGATCACGCCAAACAGATGCGCCGAGCTGTGCTGGTACAGCTCGGCAAAGGCCTGGCGCTCGCCAAGCGCCACACGCGACAGCAGCTCGGCGAGCTGCTGGCTGCGGCGGGACCAGTCCGTCGGTGGGGTGGCTGACATGGGCGCCCATTATGAGGGTCGCCCGGGGCTTGCGGCCCATGCAGCAACGGTGTGGCGGTGCCGTCCGTACAATCCCGGCATCTGAAAGTCCTTCATGGCCACTCCTCAAGAATTCATCCTGACCCTGTCCTGCAAGGACACCAAGGGCATCGTCTACGCCGTCTCCGGCCTGCTCTACCAGGCCGGCTGCAACATCGTCGATTCGCAGCAGTTCGGTGACGTGCAAAGCCCCGACGGCACGGGCCTGTTTTTCATGCGGGTGCACTTCGAGGCACCCGCCCACCTGGCCGACGTCGAGACCCTGGACCGGCTGTTCGTCAATGTGCGCGACCAGTTCGGCCTCAATGCGCGCTTCCACGCGCTGACCCGGCGGCCCCGCCTGCTCGTGATGGTGAGCAAACACGGCCACTGCCTGAACGACCTGCTGTTCCGCTGGCGCTCGGGCCAGTTGGGTGTGGACATCCCGGCCATCGTGTCCAATCATCCCGACTTCGCCGAACTGGCGCAGAGCTATGGCATCGCCTTCCACCACCTGCCGCTGCCCACGGGCGCCTCGGCCGAGGCCAAGCGGGCGCAGGAGATGCAGGTCGAGCAGCTGGTCACCGAGCACCAGATCGACCTGGTGGTGCTGGCGCGCTACATGCAGATCCTCAGCCCGCAGTTCTGCGAGTTCCTGCAGGGCCGCGCGATCAACATCCACCACAGCTTCCTGCCCAGCTTCAAGGGTGCCAAGCCGTACTACCAGGCCCATGACCGCGGCGTGAAGCTGATCGGTGCCACGGCCCACTACGTCACGGCCGACCTCGACGAAGGCCCGATCATCGAGCAGGACGTCGAACGGGTGGACCATTCGCTCAGCCCTGAAGACTTCACCGCCGTCGGCCGCGACGTCGAGTGTGTGGTCCTGGCGCGTGCCGTGCGCTGGCACGTCGAGCACCGCGTGCTGATGAACGGCCACAAGACCGTCGTGTTCAAGTAACGGGCCCCTGCATCGCCACGCCCCCGGCCCCCATCTGGACCCACCATGCCCAAACCTGCAGCCCCCCTGGCGTCACCCGATGACACCGAAGCCCAGTTCTACGAGGCGCTGCAGCAAGGTGATATCGACAAGCTGATGGCGGTGTGGTCCGACGATGACGAGGTGCTGTGCGTCCACCCCGGCGGGCCGCGCATCGTGGGCCCGGCGGCGATCCGGGCGCATTTCGAGGCCATGTTCGGCAACGGCACGATCCAGGTGCATCCTGAACGGGTGCGCCGGCTGCACACCCACGCCAGTGCCGTGCACAGCGTGATGGAACATGTGCAGATCCTCACCGAAGACGGGCCGCGCACTGCCTACGTCATCGCCACCAACGTGTATGTGAAGACACCCCAGGGCTGGCGGCTGGTGTGCCATCACGCCAGCCCCGGGACACCGCGCGAGGTGCAGGAAGTCTCGGAAGCGCCGACCACGCTGCACTGACATGCTCAGCTACCGTGCCCCGCGGTGGATGCCCGGCGCCGGCGCCGTGGGCGGCAACACCCAGACCATCTGGCCAGCACTGTTTGCGCGCCGCTTCCTCGGCCCGCCGCCGCGGTATGCGCGTGAGCGCTGGACCACGCCGGACCAGGATTTCATCGACGTCGATCGCCTCGTGCATGCCGGCGAGCCACCGCCGCCGGATGCGCCGCTGCTGGTGATGTTCCACGGGCTGGAAGGTTCGTCGCGCAGCCACTACGCCGAAGCCTTTGCGCACTGGGCGCGCCAGCATCGCTGGCACTTTGCCGTGCCGCACTTCAGGGGCTGTTCGGGCGAGCTCAACCTCGCGCCGCGTGCCTATCACTCGGGTGACTACGAAGAGGTGGGTTGGGTGCTGGCGCGGCTGCGCGCCGGCCACACGGGCCCGATGCTGGCCGTGGGCGTCTCGCTGGGCGGCAATGCGCTGCTGCGCTGGGTCGAGGAATCCGGCGAATCAGCCGGTCGCACCCTCAAGGCCGCCTGCGCCATCAGCTCGCCGATCGACCTGGCGGCCGGCGGCCGAGCCATCGGCGAGGGCTTCAACCGCCTCGTCTACACCCGCATGTTCCTGCGGACCATGAAGCCCAAGGCGCTACGCAAGCTGGCGCAGCACCCCGGGCTGTTCGACCGCGAGCGCCTGATCGCGGCGCGCAACCTCTACGAGTTCGACAACGTCTTCACGGCACCACTGCACGGATTCCGCGACACCGAGGACTACTGGGCCCGGGCCTCGTCCCGGCCCCACCTTCACCTGGCGCGCATTCCCACGCTGGTGCTCAATGCGCGCAACGACCCGTTCGTGCCTGCCCACAGCCTGCCCTCACCGGGCGAGGTCGGGCGATACGTCACGCTGTGGCAGCCCGAGCACGGCGGCCATGTCGGCTTCCCGGACGGCGCGCTGCCGCGGGGGCACGTGATGACCCTGCCGCAGCAGGTGATGGGCTGGATGCGCGACCAACTTTGAGCGACGATGCCGCATGGATGAGATCGTCAAGGCTGCCCTGAAAAAATGGCCCAATGTGCCGGCCTGCTACGGCTGGCTGGCGCTGGATGCCCGCGGTGACTGGTACATGCGCGACGACCGCGTGCAGGCCGCAGGGCCGTTCCCCGCGGTCAAGGGCAGCCGCATCCTGCACGACAAGCTCAAGGAATTCATCCACCGCAACTATGCGGCCGACGAGCAGGGCCAGTGGTTCTTCCAGAACGGGCCGCAGCGCGTCTACGTCGAACTCGAGGCCGCGCCCTGGGTCTGGCGGCTGCACGGCCCAGGCGGTGGTGCGGCATCCCAGGTGGTGCTGGAGTCCCACACCGGCCAGCGGGCGCGGCATGTGCAATCACTGGTCGACGAACAGGGCCGGCTGTTCCTGGTCACCGATCTCGGCCTGGGTGTGGTGCACACGCTGGACATGCCGCTGGCGGCCGACATGGTCGAGGCGGGCGCCTGGCAGCCGCGCGAGGTGATGTTTGCCGACCTGGCCGCACGCTACGGCCATGTGCTGAGTCCGCAGTCCCGCCTGGCGCCGGCCCGGGCATGAGCGGCGGCATTCGGCCTCCCGCTGGCCCATGAAAAAGGCCGACTGCTGAGCAGTCGGCCTGACAAGTCGGCCTGGGCCACGGCGCTGCGCGCGTGGCCGCAGCGCCGTGCGCCCCTCGATCAGTTCGAGGCAGCCTGTTCGGGCGCCGATGCGGCGGCGGCAGGGGCCTGCGGCTCGGCGAGGTTGCCACCCGAGTTGTTGGTCAGGTAAACCACGGCCCGGCCGATCTCCAGATCACTGAAGTCGCCACCACCCTGGGCCCCCATCGCACCCTTGCCCTTCAGGGCCGAGGTCAGCAGGGCCTCGTAGCCGGTGCCGATGCGAGCACCCCAGGCCGCGGCGTCGCCGAGCTTGGGAGCGCCAGCCGCGCCGGTGGCATGGCAGGCGGCGCACTGGGCCTTGTAGACCTCTTCGCCGGTCTTGAGCGTGGCCGGGTTGGACAGGTCCTTCAGTTCGATCGTGCCCACGGGCTGGATCCGGCGGGCCACGGCTTCTTCGGTGAACGCGTCGCTGCCGCTCGAGTCCTTCTTGTCGGCCGCCACGTAGTTGGCGAGCAGGATGATGCCGATGATCGGCACGAGGAAGGAGAAGAAGACGGCGATGATCAACTGCTTCGGCGTCTTGATCGGCCCTTCGTGAGGTGCGTCGTGCTCGTCGTGGGTGCTGTGGCGATCGCTCATGGAATGGAATCCTCGACTGCGGGGATCGTTGGTTGTTCGTGGGAGGGACTGCGCCCGTCGAGCGCAAAACCTCGGGATTATAAGCGGCAGCCCGCGCCGCGGCAGGTTCGCCAGCCTGCCCGCCCGACGCACTGCTAGAATGCGTGTCGCTGCGCCCGTAGCTCAATGGATAGAGTACTGCCCTCCGAAGGCAGGGGTTGCTGGTTCGATCCCAGCCGGGCGCGCCACTTCTCGGCCTGGGCGCCCCCCGCCTTGGCGCCGATACCCGCCGCGGCCACTCGCCTGCCTGGCACGTCGGCAATCCGCGTCGATGCATCTGCAGACGACAAGCTCGTCGATCCGCAGGTCGAAATGGACAGTACCCAGCCTGTACCCCCGCTCGACGTGCGCGCCATGTTGTTGGTCCGCGAAAGCAAGGCCGCAACAATGACCTCGCCGACACAAGCTGTCATCACGACTGGGAACCATCCCAACCAGGCAGTACCGCGCGCACTTCCTACGATGCCCGCTACACACAACGGACATCCAGGGAGTCCTTTAATGCTCAATGCCCTCGCCTGTTCAGGGTGGGTCGGATCGCGTGCGTCCGGCCACTCTGAGTCGCACCTCGATGCGGCCTGCACCACCTCCGGCCCGACCGACACAGCGCAGGGTGACCCCCCGCCCGAAACGATTCCGGCTGTCCCGCCCGGCGCCACCCTGGGCGCGCTGGCCTTGCCGGTCTCGCAGCATCAGCACCGCGCCTTGCAGTCGGGCGCCGGACCGCTGACGGAGTCGGCCTCGCGTGAGTGGCTTGCCCAGCTGGACACACCGATCGGCCCGGCAATCTGCACTGGCGCGCCGTCCAGGAGGGCGACGCGTGGCTCCTGAAGTTCCGCAATCTGTTCGAGGGCAAGAACTGACATGCCGACGCCGCAACACGAAATCGATCGGTTGAACGAAACCTTGCACGGAGAGAACATCGAGTTCCTCCGAGACGACCTCGCGTTTGGCGTTGCCATGTGTGTGGTCAAGTACGAGGATCCGGATCTGCTGAAGCAGTTTCCTGCCTGGGTCGGACAACGAGTTCACGAAATGTGCGACACGTACCGCCAGCATGGCCACTACGTCATCGTCTCGAACCTCGGAGAGGCGGACCACACCGATCGGGTCAGGACGCTGACGAAGCTGCTGGAGCAGGGCGGGCCCTCGCTGACGCCGTAGACGGAGCGTCAAGGGCGGCGTGTGCGATCACCCGGGCCCGCCGCCATGGGCCGGGCCCGTATCGCCACATGGCCCGACCACGTCGTAGACCGACTGCACAAAACCGAACGGGTAGGCCTGCGAGCTGCGCAGCTGCAGGGGGATGTCCTGCGGCGTGGTGCCGAACAGCGGCCGCCCGGCGCCCAGCAGCACCGGGATGCGGGTGATCGTCATGTCGTGAATCAGGCCGGCTCGCAGGAAGGACTGGATCAACTGCCCGCCGTCGACATAAAGGCGGGCGTGGCCTTGCACCTGGGCGTGGGCCACGGCATCGGCGGGATCGAGGCGGCACAGGCTCACCGTGGGCGGCAGGTGGTCGGGCAGTGCGGGCAGCGAGCGGCTCATCACCCAGACCGGGGTGGACGCATACGGCCACTCCGGGAAGCCGAGCACCGTCTCGAAGGTGCCGCGGCCCATCAGGATGGCATCGATCGTGGCCATGAACGATCCGTAGCCGCAGTCCTCGCCGGCCGGCACGTCGGCATTGGCGGCGAGCAGCCAGTCGATGCTGCCGTCCGGGCGCGAGATGTAGCCGTCCAGGCTGGTGGCGATGAAAACGGAGCAGCGGGGTCGGGGGGTGGAGGTCATTCCGTCACGCAGGTCTGCAGCCATGGTAGCGCCGGGTGATCTCCGGGCAAGGCGTGTTCGAGCAAGTTGTCGAGCAGTCGCAGTCCGCGATTGTTGTTCGTGAGCAGGACCACGCCCGAACCGGTGGCGGCCTGTCCCATCGCAAAGGCCCGCATTCCGTCCATCTTGCCCCACTGAAAGGAGTTGGCGGTGCCGGCCTCCAGACGCCATCCCAGACACCAGGCCAGGTCGGGGTGCGCGTCGGGTGGCGTGTCGTGGAGCGGCTGGCGGGACGGGTGGGCGCTGTGCAAGGCCATCGTGCTGAGTTGGGGCGAGGTGGATCTGCCCGTGTTGCGCCACCGAAGCCCTGGGCCTGGCAGCACGCACTCAGGCATGCAGCGCGGAGCGCGCGGTGGGCACCAGGCGCCGATGCTGCGGCGGGGCGGCCAGCCACGGCGCCAGTGCCGGCATGGCCTGTGCGGTCCAGGGGGTGCTGGCGATGAAACGGTCGCAGGCCTGGACGCTGTCGAACAGGGTCGCGACCACCAGCACCTGGGTGTCCTCGCGCACCGGCAGCCGCGGGAAGTTGTTGGCGGCCTCGTGTGTCGCATACCAGCCCAGCACCTCGCCGCCGCCGTGCTGCAGGCTGGCCGCCACCTGCTCGCGGCACCGGTGCAGCAGGGCCTCGTCGGGCCGGGTGTGCAGCGGCAGCACACCCAGGTGCAGCAGCCCGGGGCGGTGCAGGCGCATGCTCCCGGCGGGGCGGCTGCGCCCGCGCATGTCGATGCCCGAGCCGCTCCAGGCCGGGCGCAGCAGCAGCACGTCGTCGGAGTCGATCATGGTGGCATTGGCCTCGTTGCGGTGCTGCTGCCACACGGGGCCGCCGTAAAACGCGGCCAGCGCACTTGCGCGACGGTCCATGTCGGCAAACCCGCGCAGCCAGACGAATCGGTCGTCTGCATCCAGGTCGCGGAACTGGCCGATCACGGTCATGCCTTCGGCTTCCTGGGTTTCCACGAAGGCCCGATCGAAAAGCTCGATCAAGGCCTCGCGCCCGCCCGGGTGCAGGGTGTACTGGCGCAGCTCGACCACGTTGCAGGCGGCATCCGGCGCCGGCACGGTGGGGGTGGCGGTCTGCGTCGGTGCGGTCTGCGCCGGTGCAGTCTCGCGTTCGAATTCCATCACCCAGTTGACCTCCCAGGTGCGCCCGCCGTCGGCCGAGAAGGCCTGCTCCCAGCGTGCCGCGTCCGGGCCCAGGCGCTGCCAACGGAACTGCACGCGGATCGGCTGACCGTCAAGCTGGTCGTCTCCCTCGAACAGACCCTCGTGGCCTTGGAACCGCCCGACCACCGGTGGCAGAAGCTGACCGCTGCCGGCGTCGATGCCGCCACCGTCATTCGTGACCCAGTGGATGCTCCAGAGCTGGGTGAGCGGGTTGAAGATGCGCAGCGACAGTCCCACCCAGCCTGGGCGCCAGCTCTCTGCGCTCAGGGCATCGACATTGCCCACACCGCCGGGCAGTGGCTGCACGGTGCTTGAGGCGGTGAAGGTCTCCCAGTCGGTGCAGCCCTGCAGCCGCTGCCTGAGGCGGCGCTGCCGGCTGGTCCAGGTGCCGATCAGGAAGTCGAAGTCATGGGCGGCGCGCGGCAGGGAAGAACGCGGGGCGGATGGCAGGGCAGTCATGGGCAGGCTCCGGGTGCAAGGATCGATGCAGGCCATCGTGTCACGCATAAGATGACACCGTCTGTCATGATTCACCGGCCCCCATGAAAGCCAGTCGACTGCTGTCCATCCTGATGCTGCTGCAGACGCATGAGCGCATGACGGCTTCGGCCCTGGCATCGGCGCTGGAAGTGTCCGAGCGGACGATCCTGCGCGATGTCGATCAGCTCTCGGCGGCCGGTGTGCCGCTGTGGGCCGAGCGCGGACGTGAAGGCGGATTCCGGCTGCGGCCCGGCTGGAGCACGCAGCTCACCGGCATGACCGAACCCGAGGCCCATGCGCTCTTGCTGGCGGGCCTGCCCGGCGCGGCAACCGACCTGGGTTTGGGGGGCGCGGCCGTGTCGGCGCGGCTGAAGCTGGTGGCCAGCCTGCCGGCTCCGCTGCGCGAACAGGCGGCGCGGGTGGCCGACCGGCTGCACATCGACCCCCTGGATTGGTACCGCGCGCCCGAGACGCCGGCCCGGCTGGCCGAGGTGGCGCAGGCGGTGTGGGAAGGCCGGCGCATCCGCGTGCGGTACGCCAGCTGGCAGCGCACCACCTGGCGTGAGCTCGAACCGCTGGGACTGGTCCTGAAGGCCGGGGTCTGGTACATCGCCGCGCGCCAGGCGGGCGAGCGCGAGGTGCGAACCTATCGTCTGGCCAGTGTGCTGGAGCTGATGCCCGGGCGGGCGACGTTCCGGCGGCCCGCCGGGTTCGAGCTGGCCCGCTACTGGGCCGAGGCGTCAGCGCGTTTCGAGGCCGAATTGCGACCGCTCCAGGCTCAGGTCTGGGTCTCGGCACGCGCGCGGGGCTGGCTGGTGCATGCGCGCAGCCCCTTCGAGGAACTGCCGGTCCCGGCGGGCGGGCGTGCCGGATGGCATCTGGTTCGGCTCGCGGTCGAATCTGTCGAGCATGGCGCCCGTCAGGTCCTGGGCCTGGGTGGCGAAGCCGAGGTGGTCGAGCCGGCCGCCCTGCGTGAAAGGGTGGCCGCCCTGGCCGGGCAGATCCAGCGTGTTCACCGCACCCGCCGACGGCGGGCGAGTGCAGCGTGAGCGCCGGCCGGCTCAGGCGGGCTTGTTCTTCAGCTTGCCCTTGGGCATCACCGAGGTGGTGGGTGCCACCGGGCGGGTCGAGACCGACGAGGACTCCTTGGGCGGGCTCTTGTCCTGTTTGGGTTTCTTGCTCATCTTGTCACTGCGCTGGACGCCTTTGGGCATGGGGATCTCCTGGTTGCGAACGGGTCACTGCATCGAATGCAGGCCCACCTTGTTGCCTTCGGTGTCGACAAAGTGGGCAAAAAATCCGAAACCGTTGCCGATCTCGGTCTTGGGAATGGCAATGCGGCCCCCGGCGGGCTCGACGCGGGCCAGCATCGGGGCGAGGTCGTCGCCGCCGTTGAGGTAGACCAGCGTGCCCTGCTGGGAGGGGGTGGTGCTCTCGTCATGCACGATGGCGCCGCCCACGCCATTCGGGTCGGACGACAGGAAGCCCATCGTGGAGGGGCCCATGGTCATCGTCTCGATCGGGCGGCCGAGCACGGCCTCGTAAAACGCCTTGGCGCGTGCAAAGTCGCTCACGGGAATCTCGAACCAGTTCACGGCATGGGTGATCGTGGTCATCGTTTGCTCCGGTTGGGGGTGGCGCAGAAACGGGGCGGAAGGCCCGGCAGCGGGCCCGTGTGCATTCTCACCGAGTTGGGCCGGCCGTGGCTGACGAACTTGCGCTCACTGGAACAGACCGCCTGAGCCGAAATCGGCCACCTGCACCACCAGCTCGCGCAGGCTGCGCACCAGCGCGCGGTGGTCGTCGCGCCGCCACTGGCAGGTGTAGGCCAGCGCAGCCACTTCCGGCTGGGAGCGAAGGCTGCGCAGCAGGCCGCGGCGTGACAGCGCGCGCGCCCAGCCCTGGGGCAGCAGCCCCACCCCCACGCCCTCGACCAGCATGCCGGCGACGGCGCCCCAGTGGTTGCAGTGCAGGCGCTGGCGCGGCTGCACGTCGTGCGCGGCCAGCCAGTCTTCGAGGATGCGGGTGGTGCCGGCACCGGGGGGCAGGGTCACGAGCGTGGACTGGCCAAGCAGCGCCGGACCGAACGACCTGGCGCGGCCGACCAGCGCCGGTTGTGCGCACCAGACAAACCGTGCCTCGGCCACGGCCTGGGAGGCGATGGCACTGCGCGACGACCGCCCGGCCACCACCGCGAGGTCGAGTTCGCCGGCCTCGATGCGCCGCTCCAGCACCTCGCCGATGTCGACGTGAGGCTCCAGCTGCAAGGCCGGGTGGTCGGCCTGCACACGGCGCACCAGCCGCGGCAGCCAGGTCAGCGCCGACAGCTCGCCCACCCCCAGCCGGCAGGTGCCGTGCAGGCCGGTGTGCTGGCCGAGGTCGTGCCGCAGGGCATCGGCGGCCTGGAGCAGGTCGCGCGCACGCGGCACCAGGCGGCGACCGGTGTCGGTCAGCGTGGCCCGGTGGCCGCTGCGGTCGAACAGCCGCTCGCCGAGCGACAGCTCCAGCTCGGCAATGCGCTTGGACAGCGACGACATCGACAGGTGCACACGCTGCGCCGCCACCGCAAAACTGGCGCAGGTGGCCGCCCAGTAGAAGGCTTCAAGTTGCTTCAGGGTCATGGGGCAGGCGGCGTCCGGGGTGGATGGCCGTTCCGGCATGGTGCCTCAACAGTTTCAAAAAAGCGAATCAGATCGTGTCGATCAATTCGCTTTCTTCTGAGCGCGACAGGCCCGATAACCGAGCCCCACGCATTCACCACCGGGAGCCACCGCTTGAACACCTCCGCCACCCACAACGTGCCCGCCAGCTCGTTCGCCCGCAGCGGCAGCTACCTGAACCCGGGGGCCATCCGCCTGCCGCGGCGCCTGCGCGGCATCCTCTCGCTCGACGACTTCGAGGCGGCGGCACGCCGGCAGTTGCCGCGGCCGATCTTCGGCTACGTGGCCGGGGCCGCCGAGGACAACCAGTCACTGCGCGCCAACCGTTCAGCCTTCGAGGCCCTGGCGTTCCGCCCGCGCGTGCTGGTCGACGTCTCGCAGCGGCGGCAGGACATCTCGCTGTTCGGCGAGTCCTACCGCTCGCCTTTCGGCATCGCCCCCATGGGCCTGAATGCGCTGTCGGCGTGGCGGGGTGACGTGGCCCAGGCGCGTGCGGCACATGAGGCGGGTGTGCCCTTTGTCGTCAGCGGGTCGGCGCTCACCCGGCTCGAGGAACTGATCGTGCACGCGCCGCGGGCGTGGTTCCAGGCCTATCTGCCCGGCGACCTGCCGCGCATCGACGCCCTGCTCGACCGGGTCGCCGCCGCGGGCTATCGCACGCTGGTCATCACGGTCGACCTGCCGGTGGCTGGCAACCGCGAGAACAACGTGCGCAGCGGCTTCTCGACCCCGCTGCGGCCGTCGCTGCGGCTGGCCTGGGACGGCCTGACCCGCCCGCGCTGGCTGATCGGCACGCTGGCGCGCACCCTGCTCACGCAGGGCATGCCGCACTTCGAGAACTCGTTTGCCGAGCGGGGCGCACCCATCCTGTCGTCGCGGGTCGTGCGCGACTTCGCGGCGCGCGACCACCTGGGCTGGCAGCACGTCGACCACATCCGGCGCCGCTGGCCCGGCACACTGGTGCTCAAGGGCATCCTGAGTGCACACGATACGCGCCAGGCGCTGGCCCGGGGGGTGGACGGCATCGTCGTGTCCAATCACGGCGGGCGCCAGCTCGACGGCGCCGTGGCGCCGTTGCAGGTGCTGCCCGAGATCGCCGCGGCCGCAGGCTCGATGGTCGTGATGCTCGATGGCGGCATACGCCGCGGCAGCGACGTGATCAAGGCGCTGGCGCTCGGGGCCCGCTGCGTGTGGGTCGGCCGGCCCATGCAGTACGCCGCCGCCGTGGCGGCACAGGCCGGTGTGGCGCATGCCCTTGGCCTGCTGCATGACGAAGTCGATCGCAACCTGGCGATGCTGGGCCTGACGCACTGCGGGGCCGTGTCGCCCGACTGCCTGGTGCCGGCCTGGGGCGCGCCCGTCGGGCATGTCACCAGATGAAAGCCTGACGGCATTTGTTCACGGTCATGTCATCTGCGGCAACGAGACTTCGCGACTCGTCAGGCGCCCCGATCCGCGGCGTCTCCGTCGTAGCACACAGGAGCATCCATGGCCGGCCCCACCGACATCCGCATCACGCCCATCACCCCGGGCGTCCGAGAAAACACCAGCCTGCTGAACTGGCTGCCCACAGCCCTGGTGACCGTGGTCGACCGTGACGGCGGGCGCAACGTGGTGGGGCTGGAAGGGCGCGATGCCGCACTGTTCAACCTGGAGCGTGTGTTCGGTTCGTACTACACGCTGCAGCTCAAGCCGGGGGTCAGGCTGGACTTCG
Source organism: uncultured Comamonadaceae bacterium (assembly GCA_946482595.1). The sequence continues at coordinate 15,974 of CAMLSD010000008.1, read as the reverse complement.
AGACCACGGCCAGCCTGGAGCTGCGCGTGGTGGCACGCGATGTGACGGCGGCCTCGGGCATCAGCGCGGAACACGTCGTGCGGGTGATCGACGTGAACGAAGCGCCGGTGATTACCAGCTTCGACGGTGCGGCGCGCGCCCAGATCGAGGTGCCGGTGGGCACGCTGCAGGTGGCCGACCTCGATGCCGAGGACGTCGACGCCGGCGCACGCCTGAGCTACAGCCTGTCCGGCCCGGACCGTCGCCATTTCACGATCGACGCCCAGACGGGCGAACTGCAGTTCCGCGCCGCCCCCACCGAGGCCGCGCGCAGCTATGAGATCACCGTCACGGTGCGCGACCAGCAGGGCCTGCGCGACACCCAGCATCTCACCATCACCACCACCGATCCGGTCGAGGAGCCGCCCGAGCCCACCGCGCTGTTCACGCCGCCAGCCGGCACGACCTCGGGCAGCTCGGACGCGTCGACCGCGCTGGCGTTGGACGGCGGGCTGATGCTCGTGGGCGACGACGAGGCCAACGTGATGCGGGTCTATGACCGTGACGGCGGCCCGGCGCTCGCTGAGCTGTCGTTTGACGACTACCTCGGGCTGGATGGCGAGGAACTCGACGTGGAAGGCAGCACCCGCGTGGGCGACTCGATCGTCGTGATCGGCTCGCATGGCAACAGCAGCAGCGGCCGCGACCAGGACCACCGCGAGTGGCTGTTTGCCGCCGAACTGCAGGGGGAGGGCGCCGACACCCGCCTGAACTTCAGTGGCCGCTTCAACGGCCTGGAAGCCGCGCTGGTGGCCTGGGACGGCGCGGATGCCCATGGCCGTGGCGCCGGGCACTATGGTCTGGCTGCGGCTGCGGCCAGTGGTTCGCCGGAGCGCGACAACGGCCTGGGCATCGAAGGCCTGACGACCTCGCCCGACGGGCAGTCACTGTGGCTGGCTTTCCGTGCCCCGGTCACCGAAGGCGGTGCGGCTCGCACCGCGCTGATCGTGCCGCTGGACAACATCACCGACGTGCTGGGCGGGACCGGTGTCGCGCCGGCGTTCGGTGCACCGATCGAGCTGGACCTGGGGGGGCGTGGCATCCGCAGCATCGAGCGCAATGCCGACGGAGACTACCTCGTGCTGGCCGGCCCGAGCGGCCCGGCGAGCGCCGATGTGGCCGATGACTTCCGGCTCTACCGCTGGGACGGCCGTGTGGACGCCCAGGGGCAGGCGATCGGGCTGGTGCAGCAGGCCGTCGCGCTCGATGCCTTGCTCGAGAACGGCGCCTCCTTCGAGAGCATCGTCGAGGTACCGGCAGCGCTGGGTGACGGCAGCTGGGTGCAGCTGCTGCAGGACAACGGCGACACCCTCTGGAGTGGCCAGACCCAGGTGTCCAAGGACCTGCCGCCCGATGAGCAGCAGTTTCGCGGCAACTGGGTGCAGCTCGGTGGTGCCGCCCCGGCCGATGTCAGCGCCCCGACCCTGCTGCGCAGCGATCCGGCCGACGACGCCCAGGAGGTGAGCCTCGCTGCGCGCCCGACGCTGGTGTTCGACGAACCGGTGCGTGCCGGCCAGGGCAGCTTTGTGCTCATGGCCGGCAGCACGCCGGTGCTGAGCCTGGCCGCCGACGCGCCGGAGGTCAGCCATGCCTACAACCGCGTGCAGCTCGACCTGGGCCAGCTGCAGCCTGGCACCCGCTACACCCTGACCTGGCAGGCCGACACGGTGGTCGACGCCGCGGGCAACCCGCACGCGGGGGCCCAAGGCGCCGAGGCGATCGACTTCACCACACCGCAGGCGCTGCCCGAGGGCACGACCCTGCAGGCCGGTGACCTGCTGTTCCTGGCCGTCAATGGCGATGCGCCCGACGCCATGGCCTTCACCTTGCTCAAGCCGGTCGAGGCCGGCACGCGCATCGTGTTCACCGACCGTGACTTCAGCGGCGGTGCCTTCCCGGCCAGCGGTGAATCGGCCTTCGTCTGGACGGCCACCGAAGCCGTCCCGGCCGGCACCGTGGTGACGGTGCAGGTCGACACGGCCGATGCGCTGGGCAATCCAACCGTGTCGCATGGGGTGGCGCAGGGTCGCACCGGGGGCATTTCCACCTCGGCCGAGACCGTGCATGCCTTCCAGGGCGAGGTCACGGGCCTGGCCGATGGTGCGGCCGGGGCGCTGAGCGTCGAGCGCATGCTGGCGGCCATCAACACCGGAGGTGGCAGCGCTGGCGAGGTGCCGGCCGATGTGCCGACCTGGACCTTCACGACCGACAACGCCATCTATGCCGGCGCCTTCCCGGCCGACCTGCAGGCGCTGGCCGCCGCCGTGCGCGACCCGGCGCAGTGGGCCACAAGTGACGCCACACCTGCAGCGTTGGTGGACGGGCAGATCGTCTTCCCGCAGCCCACGCCGATCAGTGCGATCCAGGGGGTGGGCGAGGTGTCGCCCCTGGCCGGCCAGAACGTCACCGTCGAGGCCCGCGTGACGGCCTGGCTGCCCGAGCTCAGGCTGTTTTTCGTGCAGGAAGAAAGTGCCGACCAGGACGGCGATGCCCGCAGCTCCGAAGGGCTGGCGGTGTACTACGGCAATGCGCCCGCGCCGGTGGATGCGCAGAGCATCGGTGACCTGGTGCGCCTGAGCGGCACCGTGACCGAGTTCAACGGCCTGACCGAACTCACCACCGTCGGGGCACTCACGGTCGTCGAGGACGGCACGCCGGCCAGCCTCGATGCCGCCGTGCCCGTCACGCTGCCGCTGGCCACGGCCGAGGCCCTGGAGGCCTTCGAGGGCATGTTCATCGAGGTGACGGCTGCCAGTGGCGGTGCGCTGTACGCGTCCGACACCTACACCTTCGGCCGCTACGGCGAGATCGTCTTCCATGCCGATGCCGTGCCGCAGCAGTACACCCAGCAGAACCTGCCCGACGTGGCGGGCCATGCGCAGTACCTCGACTTCCTGGCACGCAACAGCCTGCAGCTCGACGACCGCAGCGGCGTGCAGAACCCCACGCTTGCGACGCTGCAGTCGGGCGACCATCCCCTCACGCGGGGCGGCGAGCTGCTGTCGCCGGACAACTTCGTGCGGGTGGGTGACACGGTGAACAGCCTCAGCGGTGTGCTCAGCTACGGCTTTGGCGCCTACGAGCTGCAGCCGGTGGGCACGGTCGACCTCACGCCGGCCCCGCGGCCGGCCGCGCCCACCGATGCCGACCTGGGCCAGCCCGACATCCGGGTGGCCAGCTTCAACGTGCTGAACTACTTCACCACGCTGTCGGGCAACTTCACCAACCCCTACGGCACATCGCATGCCCAGCGTGGCGCGAACGACCCCGAGGAGTTCGCGCGCCAGCAGACCAAGATCGTCGAGGCCATGCTGGGCACCGGCGCCGACGTCTTCGGCCTGATGGAGATGCAGAACAACGGTTTTGCCGACGAAGCCAGTGCGATCGACGATCTGGTCGATGCACTGAATGCCGTGGCCGGCGCAGGCCGCTACGACTTCATCCGCGCGCCCTACCAGGACGGCAACGGCAGCCCCGAGCCCACCGCGGGTGACGACGCCATCATGGTGGCCATCGTCTACGACACCACACGCGTGCAGGCCCTGGGGCAGGCCGCCGTGCCCGACGTGGCCACCTACACCGCCTTTGCCGGTGACAACCGTGTCCCCGTGGCGCAGACCTTCGCCCATGTCGACGACGCAAGCCGCCAGTTCACGATGGTGGTGAATCACTTCAAGTCCAAGGGGTCGCTGTCGAGCAACTTTGCCGGCGACGCCGACGCCGGCGACGGGCAGGGCAACAACAACCCGACGCGCCTGGAAGCCGCGGTGGACCTGGCCCGCTGGCTGGCCACCGACCCCACCGGCGCCACCGACGGCGACTACCTGCTGGTGGGCGACTTCAACAGCTACGCGATGGAAGACCCGATCCGCTTCCTCAGCGACGCGGCCTTCGATGCCTCGGCGGTCTATGGCGGCTACGACATCCCGGCCGATGCCGAGGCCCTGCGCGGCAGCTATGACTACCTGGGCTCTGCCGACGACCACGGCTATGTGTTCGACGGCCTGCGTGGCTCGCTCGACCATGCGCTGGCGAGCACCGCGCTGGCCTCGGAGGTCACCGGCATCGTGCACTGGCACATCAATGCCGACGAACAACTGGCGCTCGACTACGACACCCGCTTCGACGACCCGGCCCTGTATGCCCCCGATGCCTTCCGCTCGTCCGACCATGACCCGATCGTGATCGGCCTGCGGCTGAACAGCGAAGCCGGCAGCCCGGATGGCCCGCCGCCTCCTCCTCCGCCCCCGCCGCCGCCGCCGCCGCCGCCCGCACCCACGCCGGCCGTGTTCATCAATGAGCTGCACTACGACAACGCCGGCAGCGACACCGGCGAGGCCATCGGTGTGGCCGGTCCGGCGGGTACCGACCTGAGCGGCTGGCAGATCGTGCTCTACAACGGCAACGGCGGTGCGGTCTACAACACCCGGGTGCTGTCGGGCCTGATCGACGACGAAGGGCTGGGCTTCGGCGAGCTGGCCTTCAGCTATCCCACCGACGGACTTCAGAACGGCGCGCCGGACGGCGTGGCGCTGGTCGATGCCCAGGGACAGGTGCTGCAGTTCCTGAGCTACGAAGGCAGCTTCGTGGCTGTGGGCGGCCCGGCTGACGGCATGAGCAGCGTGGACATCGGCGTGGCCGAGACCTCGAGCACACCGGCCGGCCACTCGCTGCAGCTGATCGGCCAGGGTCTGCTGGCCGGTGACTTCGACTGGGCGGCGCCCGCGGGGTCGTCGTTCGGCAGCCTGAACGACGGGCAGGTGTTCGGCTGAGCGATCCGGTATTCCGCCGCATCCTGTGGGGTTGATGCGGCGGCGCACCGGGCATGGCCGGTTAGGCTTGCGCCATGCGAGAGTTGCCCCAGCTTGTTTCCCGCCCGCTGACCCTGGCCGTGGCCACGGCCGGGCTTGTCCTGGCCGGTTGCGGATCCACCCCGCCGCAGCGCGGTGCCGGTGCACCGACCAAGTCGTCCGGGGTACCGACCCAGGGTGGCGGCTACTACCAGGACGACGGCCCGGCCGCCGACACACCGGCCGACCTGGCCCGCACGCCCGATGCCGAGCCCAGGGTCGAGCCGCTGGTCGCCCGCGGCCCGAACAAGCCCTACACGGTGATGGGCCGCGACTATGTGCCCGTGGCCAGCGACGTGCCGCTGCGCCAGCGCGGACGCGCCTCGTGGTACGGCAAGAAGTTCCACGGCCGGCGCACCGCCAGCGGTGAGGTCTACAACATGCACGCGATGACCGCCGCGCACCCCACGATGCCGATCCCGAGTTACGCCCGGGTGCGGCATGTCGCGTCGGGCCGTGAGGTGGTGGTGCGGGTCAATGATCGCGGCCCCTTCCATGGCGACCGCATCATCGACCTGAGCTACACCGCGGCGCTCAAGCTGGGATTCATCAGCCAGGGCAGCGCGCTGGTGGAGGTCGAGCGCATCACCCACGACGAGATCCGCACCGGGTCCTGGCGGCGCGATGGGGGCAGCACGACGGTCGTGGCTGCGGCACCACCACCGGCACCCCCACCGGCACCCCCACCGGCACCGACGCCAACACCGACGCCGGCACCAGCGCCAATGCCCGCGGCAGCGCCCGCCGCAGCACCGGCCTCGGTGGTGACACCCCCCGCAGCCGCGGGCGGTGATGCCGGGGATCCGATCGCCGGGTTTGCCGGGGTGTCGCGTCCCGCGCCGGCTGCCGAGTCGAGCGCCCGCCCGGTGGCCGATGCGCCACCCGCGGCCGCGCACACGGCTGCCGCTCAGGGGTTCTGGGTGCAACTGGGCGCGTTTCGCCAGCGGGAGGGGGCCGAGAGCTTTCACCGCCGGGTCAGCCGCGAGGTCGACTGGCTGGCGCCGCTGCTGGCGATCTTCAGCGACAACCCGGTCTTCCGCCTGCAGGCCGGGCCTTACCCCAGTCGCGACGAGGCGCAGTCGGTGGCCCAGCGCGTGCGTGAGGCGCTGCAACTGGTGCCCAGCATCGTCGAGCGTCGTTAGGCCTCGTCAGCCCCGTCTTCCGTGGTGTCGTCGGCGGTGCGTCGCAGCACCAGGGCCCGCTCGTACAGCGCATTGCGCGGGGCACCGGTGAACTCGGCGACCAGGGCCACGGCCCGCTTCAGGGGCAGCGCCTCGATCAGCGCCTCCAGCAACGGTTCGGCGCGCGCCAGGGCGTCGTCGCCGGCCTGGGTGTCGCCGGCGCCGGTGCCGTGCAGCACCAGCACGAACTCACCGCGCCGGTGGTGCGGGTCGGCCGCCAGCCAGGTCGGCAGCTCCGCTGCCGGCAGGGTATGGACCGACTCGAACTGCTTGGTCAGTTCGCGCCCCACGGTGAGCACACGCTGCGGGCAGGCGGATGCCAGCGCCCGGGCCAGGGCTTCGATGCGATGCGGCGCCTCGAACAGCACCTGGGCCTCGGGGCGTGCGGCCAACGCGCGCAGTGTGGTGTCCAGCTCGCGCGGCTTGCCCGGCAGAAAGCCGACAAAGGTGAAACCGGCTTCGGCCGTGTCGCCGGCGGCGCTGAGGGCAGCCGTGGCGCTGCTCACGCCGGGCACCGGCACCACACGCAGCCCGGCGGCGCGCACCTCGGCCACCAGGCGGGCCCCCGGGTCCGAGACGGCCGGGGTGCCGGCATCGCTGACATAGGCCACGCGTTCGCCGACCGCCAGGCGGCGCACCACCGACTGGGCCGCTTCGCGCTCGTTGTGCTGGTGCACCGCCAGCAGCGGACGGTCGATGCCGTAGTGGCGCAACAGGGTGCCGGTGTGGCGGGTGTCCTCGCAGGCGATGGCGTCCACGAGCTGCAGCACGTGCAGCGCGCGCAGCGTGATGTCGGCCAGGTTGCCGATCGGTGTGGCCACGACGTACAGCGCGCCTGCGGGATACTGCTGGCCCCCGGCGGCCGCAGCGGCCGCCTGGAGGATCAGGGACGAAGACGACAAAGAGGCCTCGATGGTCACGACAAGAACGCTGGGTGAAGCGGGGGAGGACCGCGCCCTTGCATGGCTGCAAGCGGCCGGACTGGTGCTGATGGAGCGCAATTATCGGCTGGCGGCCGGGCCTCGGGCCCGCGCGGGCGAGGTCGACCTCATCATGCGCGAGCGCGACGGCACGGTGGTGTTTGTCGAGGTGCGCCGGCGCACCCACCGGCGCCACGGCGGTGCGGCGGCCAGCGTGACCGCATCCAAGCAGCAGCGGGTGGTGCTGGCGGCGCGCCATTACCTGCTGCGCTGGGCCTCGCCACCCCCCTGCCGCTTCGACGTCGTGGCCATCGACGGTGACGACATCGCCTGGCTGAAGGGAGCGTTCACTGCGCACTGAGGCCCCGTCAGGGAACCTGAAGCCGTCACGGCGGCTCCATGGGAGTGACTTATCATCGCGCCATGCTTGAACAACGTATCCAGCAGCAGTTCTTCGAGAGTGCGGACCTCAAGTACCAGTCGGCCGACCACCTGACTCGCCCGCTGACCGATGCCGCCCACGCCATCGTCGGTTGCCTCACCTCCGGCGGCAAGGTGCTGAGTTGCGGCAACGGCGGCTCGGCCCATTGCGCCGCCTTGCTGGCGGCGCATTTTGTCGGCGGGTTCGAGCGCGAGCGCCCGGGCCTGGCGGCCGTGGCCCTGACGGCCGATGCCGGCCTGTTCACCGCGATCGGCAGCGACCCGGCGCAGGTGTTTTCCAAGCAGGTGGCCGCACTCGGACAGCCCGGTGACGTGCTGGTGGTCTTCACCACGAGCGGCAACTCGAACAACATGCTGGCGGCCGTCCAGGCGGCCCGCGACAACGACATGACCCTCATCGCCTTCACCGGCCGCAGCGGCGGCAAGGTCAAGGAGATGCTGGCCGAAACCGATGTGCACATCGCCGTGCCGCATGAGCGCCCGGCGCGCATCCTGGAAGTCCATCTGCTGGCCCTGCACTGCCTGTGCGACGCCATCGACACCCAACTCCTCGGAGAACAGGACACTGCATGACCCAGATCACCCGACACTCCACCGTCCCTTCCCGGGTCCGCCGGGCCGGCCTGACCCTGCTGCTGGCCGCGGCCGGCGCTGCCGGCCTGTCGGCATGTGCCCCACTGGTGGTCGGCGGTGCGATGGTGGGCGGGGTGCTCGTCGCCACCGACCGCCGCACCTCCGGCGCCCAGCTCGAAGATCAGGCGATCGAGCTCAAGGCCATGAACCGCATCCGCGAAGCCGTGGGCGACCGTGCCCATGTCAATGCCACCAGCTACAACCGCATGGTGCTGCTGACCGGCGAGGCCCCGACCGAACAGGACCGCCAGACGATCGAGCAGACCGTGTCCCGCATCGAGAACGTGCGGTCCATCGTCAACGAGATCGCCATCATGGGCAACACCTCGCTGACCGCCCGCTCGAACGACGTGATCCTGGCCAGCAAGGTCAAGGCGACCTTCATCGACGCGCGTGACGTGCAGTCCAACACCGTGAAGGTCGTCACCGAGCGCGGCATCGTCTACCTGCTGGGCATCGTCACCGAGCGCGAGGGCAACCGCGTTGCGGAACTGGCGCGCAGCATCAGCGGCGTGCAGAAGGTCGTCAAGGTGTTCGAGACCATCACCGAGGACGAGCTCAAGCGGCTGCAGCCGCAGCAGCCGCCCAAGCAGCCGCCTCAGGCGTCCTGAACCGCCATCGACCCTGTGCAAAGGCCGCCCTCGGGCGGCCTTTTTGCCTTTCATGGCCATCGCCACGCCGCGGTGCCGCACGCCGCCGCCTGCGCGCGCGGAACACGTGGGCTCAGGGTGCCGACGGTGCCGTGAACGACCGGGTGCTGTACAGGTCCACCGGCAGTTTGCCGATCACCGGCTTGCCGGCGGCATTGCGGGTGGGCAGCGACTCGATGTAGTTGAAGAAGACGTCCGAGTCCAGCACGCCGATATCCAGCCGGCGCGCCGCTGGCACGGCGGCCAGGGTCTGGTAGCCGTCGCCCCCGTTGGCATTGAAGCTCAGCACGAACAGCTTGTAGGTGCGGGCCGGGTCCAGGGGTTGCCAGGCGCCGGTCGTGGCGTCACGCACCTCGATGTTGCTCACGCGCTGACCGCGGGCCTGGCGGGCATCGACGTCAAAGCGCATGCCGCCGGTGTAGGGGTAGGGGCCGGTCGAGCCGTTCGGGCCGTAGACCGCTTCCAGGCCGTCTTCGAGCATGCTCTTGACCTCGGTGCCGGTGATGTCCAGGCGGTAGAGCATGTTGCCGAAAGGCAGCACCTCGATCACCTTGGCGGCGGTGATGTCGCCCGGCAGCAGGGGCACCCGCACGCCGCCGCCGCTTTGCAGCGAGATGTCGGCGCCGCCGTAGGCACGGTTGGCCACGTCCAGGTAGGCCTGCGCGGCGATCTGCTGGATGTCGCCACCGCGCAGCGAAACGCTGCCCAACGTGTTGCAGTCGGCGCTGGAGCGGCTGTAGTCGGCGGTGCCGGGTCCGCCGGGCACGCGCCGTGAGCAGATTTCCTCGCCTTCGACCGCGGCGACCACCGTGGTGTTGAACACGCTGATGCGCTCCTTGAACGGCTGGAACACGGCCTTGGCAGCCGGGTTTTCCTTGGTCACCCGCAGGAAGCCGCTGGCCTGCACATCGGCCAGGATGGCGCTGCGCTGCGCGTCGCTGGCGGGCTGGCCACCGATCGTGAAGTTGTCGTCGATCAGCACGTGCGGCGTGCCGGCGCAGCGGGTCACGTGGCCCTCGGCGTCGAAGTCGACCTTGAGTTCACCCACGACCTGGCTGTACTCCCAGGCCTGCACCAGGCAGACGGTGCGGCCGTCCTTGTCCTTCACCACACTGGGGTAGCTGCCGCCGGGGGCGCCCACGCCGTAGCGGCTCATGGTGTCGGGGCCGAGCAGGGTGTGCGAGTCACCCCCCACCACCACGTCGATGCCACTCAGGCGTGCGATCACGTCCTTGTCGTAGCCATAGCCGATGTGGGTCAGGCCGATCACATGCCGCACGCCCTGGGCGCGCAGCGCATCGATCTCGCGCTGGGCCGCCAGGGTTTCATCCTCGAAAGTGGTGTCACGGTCCGGGCTGGACGCCGTCTTGGTCTTGTAGGCGATGGTCAACCCGAAGATGCCGACCTTGTTGCCGCCGCGCTCGACCACGATCGAGCGTTTCACGCGATCGGCGGCGCGCGAGGGATGCAGCGCCGACGACGGCGCGAAGTTGACGTTGGCACTGAGCACCGGCGTCTTGCAGGCGCCCTGCTGCAGCCGGTCGAGGAAACCCTTCAGTCCGGTGTCGCCCTTGTCGAACTCGTGGTTGCCGAGCGTGAAGGCGTCGAAGCACACCGTGTTCATCATCGCGGCATCGGCCTCGCCGTCCGCACCGGCGCGATTGAAGTAGAGCGTGCCGGTCATCGCATCGCCTGCGTGCAGCTTCAGCACGTTCGGGCTGGCCTTGGCAAGGTCGTCGAAGGCCTGCGTGACGCGGGAAAAGCCGCCAGCCGCGACGTTCACCGTGGCTGCCTCGGCCCCCCCGGCGTTGAGCTTCAGCGCCTTGGCGCGACCGTCGAGATTGGAGTGATGGTCATTGATGTGCAGCACCGTCAAGGTCCAGGGCGCCGCAGCGGGTGATTCGGGCGTATCGTCGCTGCCGCCACAGCCGGCCAGCAGGGCACACGCCATGGCCAGCGGGGCCAGCCCCCGCAGCGTGGTGGCGCCGGCCTGGGGCCGGTGCCGGGCACCGCAAGACGCCTGTCGTAGGGCGGGGAACTTGAACGACAACATCGCTGCACTCCTGAGTCTGCGCAGGGCCTGCCTGCAAAGGGAGTCGATGTTGCCCGCGCCGCGTGAAAGTCCCGTGACGACCCGGGCGCACGCCGGGCCGCCGCGGGCTGCGGCTCACTTGAGTCGGCGGATCAGGCTGGAGGTGTCATGGCGGCCGCCACCCTGGGCCTGCAGGTCGGCATAGAACTGGTCGACCAGGGCGGTGACCGGCAGGCGCGCACCATTGCGGCGGGCCTCCTCGAGGCACAGGCCCAGGTCCTTGCGCATCCAGTCGACCGCAAAGCCGAAGTCGAACTTGTCGTCGATCATCGTCGGCCCGCGGTTGTCCAGTTGCCAGCTCTGCGCCGCGCCCTTGCCGATCACGCCGAGCACGGCCTTCATGTCCAGCCCGGCCTTCTGGCCAAACGCGATGGCCTCCGACAGGCCCTGCACCATCCCGGCGATGCAGATCTGGTTGACCATCTTGGCGAGCTGGCCGGCGCCGCTTTCGCCCAGCAGCGTCATCGCCCTTGCAAAGGCCATCGCCACCGGCTGCGCCCGGGCAAAGGCAGCGGGGTCGCCACCACACATGACGGTCAGCACACCGTTGATCGCGCCCAGGTTGCCGCCGGACACCGGCGCATCGACAAAGTGCAGCCCACGCTCGCGTGCCGCCACGCTCAGTTCACGTGCCACGTCGGCCGACGCCGTGGTGTGGTCGATGAACACCGCCCCTTCCTTCATGCCGGCGAAGGCACCCTGCGCCCCGGTCGTGACCGCACGCAGGTCGTTGTCATTGCCCACGCAGGCAAACACCAGATCGGCGCCACGGGCCGCGTCCTCGGGGGTCGGCGCCGACTGGCCGCCGTACTCAGCCACCCATTGCGCCGCCTTGGCCGCCGTGCGGTTGTAGACCGTCACCCGATGCCCGGCACGCGCCAGGTGCCCCGCCATCGGGTAACCCATCACACCCAGTCCAAGAAAAGCCACCGTGTGCGGCGCAATCGGATCGTAGGTCTTGGTGCTGCTCATCTGAATCTTCCTTTGCCGAAAAGCGAAACGGCCCCAAGCATCGCATGACTTGAGGCCGAACACCCGCAACGCATCACATGCGCCCAAGCCCATCCAAGTGATGCGGTGGATCCGGCCCCGCCGGTCCGCCCGCATCGCCCCCTGGGGGGGCGCAGCGCGTAGGGGGGCCGAACCCCCACAACGCAAGTACGCGCCCAAGCCCATCCAAGTGATGCGGTGGATCCGGCTCCGCCGGTCCGCCCGCATCGCCCCCTGGGGGGCGCGCGCAGCGCGTAGGGGGGCCGAACCCCCACAACGCAAGTACGCGCCCAAACCCATCCAAGTGATGCGGTGGATCCGGCTCCGCCGGTCCGCCCGCATCGCCCCCTGGGGGGCGCGCGCAGCGCGTAGGGGGGGTCAAACAATCGTCAGGTGTTCCGTGCCCGCCGCCAGGTCGGCGCTGCGTGCGCGGTTGCTGTTCAGCTTGATCTGCAGGCGCAGGTCGTTCACCGAGTCGGCATTGCGCAGCGCGTCTTCGTAGGTGACGAAGTTGCCCTCGTAGAGGTCGAACAGCGACTGGTCGAAGGTCTGCATGCCCAGCTCGCGGCTCTTTTTCATGATCTCCTTGATCTCGGCGACTTCGCCCTTGAAGATCAGCTCGGAGATCAGCGGCGTGTTCAGCATGATCTCGACCGCCGCCACCCGGCCCTTGCCTTCCTGGCGCGGCAGCAGGCGCTGCGACACCATGGCCTTCAGGTTCAGCGACAGGTCCATCAGCAACTGGGCGCGCCGTTCCTCGGGGAAGAAGTTGATGATGCGATCCAGCGCCTGGTTGGCGCTGTTGGCATGCAGCGTGGCCATGCACAGGTGACCGGTTTCGGCAAACGCGACGGCGTGTTCCATGGTCTCGCGATCGCGGACCTCGCCCATCAGGATCACGTCGGGCGCCTGGCGCAGCGTGTTCTTCAGGGCATGCTCCCAGCCGTCGGTGTCCAGGCCGACCTCACGCTGCGTGACGATGCAGTTCTTGTGCGGGTGCACGAACTCGACGGGGTCCTCGATCGTGATGATGTGGCCGTAGGAGTTCTCGTTGCGGTAGTCGACCATCGCCGCCAGGGTCGTGCTCTTGCCTGAGCCGGTGGCGCCCACCATGATGACCAGGCCGCGTTTGGTCATCGTCACTTCCTTCAGCACATGTGGCAGGCCGAGCGTGTCGATGGTGGGCAGGGTCTGCGGAATCACCCGCATCACCAGCCCCACGCAACCCTGCTGCACGAAGGCATTGACCCGGAAGCGGCCGATGCCCTGGGGTGCGACGGCGAAGTTGCACTCCTTGGTGCGCTCGAACTCGGCCGCCTGCTTGTCGTTCATGATCGACCGCGCCAGCGCCAGCGTGTGCTGGGCGGTCAGCGGCTGCGGCGACACCTTCGTGACCCGACCGTCGACCTTGATGGCCGGCGGAAACTCGGCCGTCAGGAACAGGTCGGACCCGTTGCGCGCGATCATCAGGCGCAGCAGGTCGTTGATGAATTTCGAGGCCTGGTCTCTTTCCATGGCGATTCCGATGCAGCGGTGACTCGGGGTGGCGGCGGCTTCAGCCGCGCGAGAGCAGGGCGCTCAGTCGGGCGCTGACCTGGCGCAGCCGCAGCGACAGCCGTCGCGCGAGCGAGGCCAGCAGGGCCAGGCCGAGGCGAGGTTCCTGCATGATCATCAGGTCCAGGCCCTGCGCGTCGACAACGGCCAGCACACAGGGCGTGAGCGTGGTGCAGGCTGAAAACCGCGAGCCGGCATCGAGCAGCGACATCTCGCCCAGCATGTCGCCGGCACGGGCCTCGGCCAGGCGCGCCCGGCCGCCCCAGGGCTGAACGCGGTCGACGGCGATCGTGCCTTCGAGCACGATCAGCATGTAGTCGCCCTGCTCGTCCTGGCCGATCACCTCCTTGTTGGGCGGTACGGCCACGAAGTCGAGGTACTGGCTCATGCGCTCGAGTTCTTCCTTGCCGAGCGCCGCCACATAACGGTCCACACCCCACAGCTCGGCGAACTTGTCCGAGCCGAGCTTGCGGTCGTAGGCCGTGGCCTCGACCTCCAGGGCTCGCGCCTTCCAGGTGGCCACCAACTGGGTCTCGTCCGATCGTTCCTGGAACATCGTGGCGAAGTAGCCGGAGTCCTCGGCGGAGCGCTCCGTGGTGTCCGGTGCGGCAGCCGGTGCGGCGCCACCCTTGAGTTTTTCGATGAGCTTTTTCATGTCTCGGGCGGGCGGAGTGCGCAGGTGGCGAAGATCAGCCGGGGAAGTTCTCGGGGAACTTGGCCTTGTTGCGGGCCTCCGCCGGGGAGATCACGTTGCGTCGCACCAGGTCGGTCAGGCATTGGTCGAGCGTCTGCATGCCCACGTTGTTGCCGGTCTGGATCGACGAATACATCTGGGCGATCTTGTTCTCGCGGATGAGGTTGCGGATGGCCGAGGTGCCCAGCATGATCTCGTGTGCGGCCACACGGCCGGCACCATCCTTGGTCTTGCACAGCGTCTGGGAGATCACGGCCACCAGCGACTCCGACAGCATCGCGCGCACCATGTCCTTTTCGGCGGCCGGGAACACGTCGACGACGCGGTCGATCGTCTTGGCCGCGCTGGACGTGTGCAGGGTGCCGAACACCAGGTGGCCGGTTTCGGCCGCGGTCAGCGCCAGGCGGATGGTTTCCAGGTCGCGCATTTCGCCCACGAGGATGGCGTCCGGGTCTTCGCGCAGGGCCGAGCGCAGGGCATTGTTGAACGACAGCGTGTGCGGGCCGACCTCACGCTGGTTGACCAGGCACTTCTTCGATTCGTGCACGAACTCGATCGGATCCTCGACGGTGAGCACGTGGCCGTACTCGTTTTCGTTGAGGTGGTTCACCATTGCCGCGAGTGTGGTCGACTTGCCCGAGCCGGTCGGGCCCGTCACGAGCACCAGGCCGCGGGGCTTGAGTGCCAGCTCGGCAAACACCTTGGGGCAGTTGAGCTGCTCCAGTGTCAGGATCTTGGACGGGATGGTCCGGAACACCGCCCCCGCGCCGCGGTTCTGGTTGAAGGCATTGACCCGGAAACGCGCCAGTCCCTGGATCTCGAACGAAAAATCGCACTCCAGCGTTTCTTCGTAGGCCTTGCGCTGGGCGTCGTTCATGATGTCGTAGACCATGTCATGAACGTGCTTGTGCTCGAGCGGATCGACGTTGATGCGCCGCACGTCGCCGTGCACACGGATCATCGGCGGCAGGCCGGCAGACAGGTGAAGGTCGGAAGCCTTGTTCTTGACGGAGAACGCCAACAGCTGGGTGATGTCCATGTCTCCTCGCGGGCCCCCGTGCACTTGTGAGTGAGTGAATTAAGCTCGCGCCATTATGGCGACGATTGCAACGAACATACAACAAGTGCAGGACCGCATCGCGGCAGCCTGCCAGCAGGCCGGCCGTGACGTGCAAAGCGTCACGCTGCTGGCGGTCAGCAAGACCTTCGGTGCGGACGCGGTGCGCGAGGCGCTGGCGGCCGGGCAGCGGCGTTTCGGCGAGAACTACGTGCAGGAGGCGCTGGACAAGATCGAGGCGCTGGCCGACGTCCGGCATCAGCTCGAATGGCATCTGATCGGGCCGCTGCAGAGCAACAAGACACGGGCCGTGGCCGAACGGTTCGACTGGGTGCATTCGGTCGACCGGCTGAAGATCGCACAGCGCTTGTCCGAGCAGCGCCCGGCGCATCTGGCTCCGCTGCAGGTGTGTCTGCAGGTGAACATCAGTGGTGAGGCGAGCAAGAGTGGACTGAGCCCGGCCGACGTGCTCGACCTGGCGCCTGCGGTGGCAGCGCTGCCGCGTCTGCGCTTGCGCGGGCTCATGGCGATCCCCGAGCCTGCGGACGACCTGGCAGCCCAGCGCAGTCCACACCGGGCGCTGCGCGAGCTGCTGGCGCAGTTGCAGGCGCAGGGGCTGGCGCTGGACACGCTGTCGATGGGGATGACGGCCGACCTCGAGGCGGCGGTGCTCGAAGGGGCCACCATCGTGCGGGTGGGCACCGCCATTTTCGGCCGGCGCGGCTGAGTTGCTTAGGCGGGGTTTACTCCCTCTCCCGCTTGCGGGAGAGGGTTGGGGAGAGGGTGTGCTTTTGTGATGGGCTGGTGTGTGGTTTGGGGGCGCTGCTGTTTCGCCCCTGTCGGGGCGAGCCGGGAGTTCGCCCCGGCGGGCGA
>CAMLSD010000007.1 GCA_946482595.1 uncultured Comamonadaceae bacterium | reverse complement strand
CAGGGCCAAAAAGGGCGAGTTCCGCAGCCACCGTGCAGCCGCGAGCACCGCAGGGAACCCCGCGCAGCGGGGCGCCATAGCCGGGGTCCCCTTCTTTGGGTTCCCTTTCTTGGGGAAGCAAGAAAGGGAACTCGGCCGCCGGGCCGAGACCCGGCTCGCCCCGCCAGGGGCGATACAGCAGCAGAGCAAACGCTGCGGCGTCACGCCAACGCCCTCCCTCTCCCCAACCCTCTCCCGCAAGCGGGAGAGGGAGTGATCCCCCCTCCACCGCAAACGGGCGAAGGAGCAAACCACTACCCCAGTTCCCGCGCCGCAGCCACCAGCATGCGCGGCAGCAACTCCTGCTCCATCAATGCCCGGTCCCAGGGCGGATCGCCCCCCGCAAAGCGACTGACCAGGCTGTCGATGAACAGCCTGAGCTTCACCCCGCTGCGGTGCGTCTGCGGATACACCAGCGACAACTGGAAGGACGACAGTTGCCAGGCCGGCAGCACCATCTTCAGCCGCCCGTCGAGCAAGGGGGCCGAGGCCACCAGCGTGGGCACGCAGACGATGCCGGCGTGCTCCAGGGCGTACTCGACCAGCAGGTGCACCGAGTTTGTCAGCAGGGCCGGCTTCAACTCGAGCACCACACTGTCGCTGCCCTGGTGAAAGACCCAGCGGTCTCGCGTGGGGTAGCCCGAATACAGCCCCAGCCGGTGGCCGAACAGGTCACGCGGCTGCTTGGGCGCGCCGTGCTGGCGAAGGTATTGCGGCGACGCACAGAAGATGCGGCGCACCGGAAACACCGGCCGGGCCACCAGCTCGTCGGACACGGGCCGGAAGATCTGCAGTGCACAGTCGAAGCCTTCGCGCACCGGGTCGATCGCGGCATCGTTGACGACCAGGTCCAGCGCGATGTCCGGGTACTGCTCCTGGAAGCTGCGCAGGTGCGCGGCCAGATGCCCGAGCACGAAACCCGGCAGGGCATGGATGCGCAAGCGACCGGTGGGGCGCCCTTGCACACCCCGCATCTGGTCGACCAGCTCGTCGGCCCGGCCCACCAGGTGGGTGCATTCGGCCAGGTAGGCTGCCCCGACCTCCGACAGGCGCACGTTGCGTGTGTTGCGATGAAACAGCGGCGCACCGACCAGTTCCTCGAGCTGCTGCACGCGGGTGGTCACGACGGATTTCGAGACCCGCATGGTGCGCGCAGCCTTGGCAAAGCTCTGGGACTCGGCAACGCGGACAAAAGCCTCGATGGCAAGAAAGCGGTCCATGGCAAGACGGTGCAGACGACGCGCCGATCCTAGCGTGCTTCGGCTAGCATGCCGGCAGCAGTGCCCCAGCCCGCATGACCTCCGCGCTTTCACCTTCCCTTCTGCGCCACTGGCGCGCGGCCTGTGCCGCCGCAGTGGTCGCTGCCATGCTGCACGCAGCCTGGGCCTGGCAATCGGGCGTGGACCAACGGCAGGACCAGTTCGAGGTCGACGCACGCATCGCTCACCGGCTGGTGTCCGAGCGGCTGGCGGCGCTGGACACCCTGCTGCGTGCGCTGGCGGCCACCGGCCCGCCAGCGGCCGACGACAACGCCCTGCCGCAGCGCCTGATGACCCTGGACCCAGCCGTGCGGGGCCTCGGCTGGCTGGGCACGGGCGGACAGCCGCATGCGGGCGAGATGCCGGCCGCGGCGGCACCGGCCGGTCTGCACGGCCAGCGACTTCTGCTGCGGCTCGACACCGGCACCGCTGTACAGCCCTACCTGAGTGCCGATGTGACAGCACTGCTGCCGGCCGCCGACCAGCCACGCGCGCTGCACAGGGTGTGGCTGCAGGCCGATGACGGCAGTGCGCGGTCCGACGTGATGCGGGCCTCGCTGCCGGCCACCCGAGGCTGGCCGCTGCAGTTTGCCGTGCACAAGCCCATCGCAGTGGGCAACATGCGACTGCAGTTTCATGCCGGCGGGCACGCCGTGCTGCCCTGGACCCTTTGGCTGCCCAGCCTGGCCACCGGTGTGGCCGCAGCGGCCCTGGTGCTGCTGGGCGGCGCGCTGTGGCAGGCGCGGCGCGAGCGGCTGCGGGCCGAAGGGGTTGCCCATCTGTCGCAGGCCGGACGGCTGCAGGCGCTGGGCGAACTGGCTGCCCAGGTGGCCCATGAACTCAACCAGCCGCTGGCCGCGCTGGTCTCCCAGAGCCAGGCCGCCCGGCGCATGCTGGCCGATGACGGCCCGGGCGAGCTGGTCACGCGGGCCCTCGAGGCCAATGTGGCCCAGGCCGAACGCGCCACCGCCATCGTGGCGCGCCTGCGCGCCAGCGTGAGCGGCGGCCCGCCGGTGCGTGTGCCGGTGGATCTGGGCGAGCGCACGCGCGGCATGCTGTTCCTGCTCGAACCCCGCCTGAGCGCCCAGCGGGTGCAGGTCACGATGCATGGCCTGGAGGGGCTCAAGGTGCTGGGCGATCCGGTGCAGGTCGACCAGATCCTGCACAACCTGCTGAGCAACGCACTCGATGCCCTGGCCGCCGCCTCGCCCCACGGGCCCGGTCGCATCCGGGTGCAGGCGCAGGCCCTGGCGGGCTGGGTGCAGCTGGGGGTCGAAGACAACGGCCCCGGTGTTGCACCGGCCGTGGCGGCCCGACTGTTCGACCCCTTCGTGAGCACCAAGCCCGAGGGCACCGGCCTGGGCCTGGCGATCGCGCGCACACTGGCCGAACACCTGGGCGGTGAACTGGCGCTCGACCCCGGCCCGGGCGTCGGCGCGCGTTTCGTGCTGCGCCTGCCCCAGGTGAACTGACGAACCGCATGAACGACCTGCACCACCCCCTTGTCTACCTGGTCGATGACGACCCCGCCGTGCGCGATGCCTTTGCACTGCTGCTGGCCGCGTATGGCCATGCCAGCCAGGGCTGTGCCGACGCGCAAGCCTTCCGGGCCGTGTTCGACCCCGAGCAGATCGGCTGCGTGCTGATGGACGTGCGCATGCCGGGCACCAGCGGCCTGCATCTGCTGGAGCAGCTGCGCGGCGAAGGCGTGGACCTGCCCATCGTGATGGTCACCGGCCATGGCGAGCTGGCGGCATGCCGACGTGCCTTCACCTCGGGCGCCTTCGACTTCCTGACCAAACCCGTCGACGAATCGACGCTGATCGACACCGTGCAGCGCGCACTGCGCGCGCACATCGAGCAGCGTCGCCGCACCGCACCGCTGCGCGAGGCGGCACAGCGCCTGGCGCGGCTGTCCGAGCGCGAACGCGAGGTGCTGGCCGAAGTGAGCGAGGGTCTGTCGAGCAAGGAGATCGCTCGCAAGCTGCAGTTGTCGCCGCGCACGGTGGAGTCGCACCGGGCCCGCATCTTCGAGAAGCTGGAGGCCCGCTCGCTGGCCGAGGTCATCCGCATCCAGCTGGCTGCGGGTGAAGGCGGGGCCGTGCCGTGACTGCGTAGATCTACGCAAGGCACTGCGCATTCGTGCGACTGTGCGGCGCAGGGCGCGATTCCTAGACTGACGTTCATCCTGACCAAGGGGGTCAGGCACCGGAACCCAAGGAATCGACATGAACGCCCGCCACCTGTTTGCTCCCGCCCTGCTGACCCTGCTCGCCGGGGTGGCCCAGGCCCAGCCGGCCGCGCTGCGCACCGAAAAGGTCCTGCCGCTGGCACTGGCCAACGAGATCGCCGCCGAGACCGTGGCGGCCTGCGCCGCCAAGGGTTTTGCGGTGACGGCCGCGGTGGTCGACCGCGCCGGCCAGCTGCGCGCGCTGCACCGCGCCGACGGTGCCGGCCCGCACACGCTGGCGTCGGCCCAGAAGAAGGCCTTCACGGCGGCATCGTTCCGCGCCCCGACTTCGGGGCTGCAGAAGAACGTGCAGGAGAACCCGGCCGCAGCCCAGCTTGTCTACATCGACGGCATCATCGCGCTGGCCGGCGGCGTGCCGGTGCGCGGCGGCGGTGAAGTGCTGGGCGGCGTGGGTGTCGGTGGTGCCCCCGGCGGCGCAATCGACGAACAATGCGCCACCGATGCGCTGGGCAAGTTCAAGGACCGGCTGGGCGCCTGAACTCAGGCCGGCTGAAGACGGAAGCGTTCCACCGCCCCGCTGAGCCGGCGCGCCTGCTCCAGCAGGGATTCGGCCGCCGCGGCCGATTCCTCCACCAGCGCCGCGTTCTGCTGCGTGGCCTGGTCCAGCGAGGACACCGCCACGTTGACCTGGCTGAGCCCGGCGCTCTGCTCATGGGCGGCCGAGCTGATCTCGCCGACCAGAGCACTGACACGCTGCACCGAGGCCACGATGTCGCCCATGCTGGTGCCGGCATCGCGCACGAGCTGGGTGCCGGCCTCGACCTGCTCGACCGATGCACCGATCAGGCTCTTGATCTCACGTGCCGCCTGGGCCGAGCGCTGGGCCAGGTTGCGCACCTCGCCGGCCACCACGGCAAACCCACGGCCCTGTTCGCCCGCACGCGCCGCCTCGACCGCCGCGTTGAGCGCCAGGATGTTGGTCTGGAAGGCGATGCCGTCGATCACGCCGATGATGTCGCCGATCTTGCGCGAGCTGGCATGGATGGCCTCCATGTTGCGCACCACGTCCGCCACCACGGTGCCGCCCTGCTCGGCACTGTGCGCCGCCGTCGAGGCCAGCTGGCTGGCCGTGCGGGCCGAGTCCGCGGTGTTGCGCACGGTCCCGGTGAGCTGCTCGACCGAGGCCGCCGTCTGCTGCAGGCTGGATGCGGCCGATTCGGTGCGGCCGGACAGGTCCTGGTTGCCGGCTGCGATCTGGCCCGAGGCGGTCGAGACCGACTCGGCCGTGTGGCGAAGCTGGCGCATGATCTCCACCCAGGCCAGGCGGGCCGACTCCAGTGCATTCATCAGCACGCCGATCTCGTCGCGCCGGTCGGTGGCCCAGCTCTGCGTCAGATCGCCCTGGGCAAAACCCTGGGCCAGCTGCACGGCCCGCTGCACCGGCTGCACGATGCCGCGGCTCAGGCGCCAGACCATCACGGTGGCCACCACGGCCAGCACCAGCACTCCGCCCACCACGCTCAGCAGGCGCCACAGCGCTGCGCGGGCGCGGGCCTCGAGGTCGACGCTGGTGATCTCGCTCACCGCGTCGGTCATGGCCAGCTGGGCATTGACGGCGGCGGTGCCGGCCGCAAAGAACTCGGCATAGGCCATCGTGGGGGCAGCCTCGCCCAGCAGCTGGGCGCGCACGATGTCGCCGAAGGCGCGCACCGTGGCCAGCGGCTCGCGCGTGCGGGCCTCCAGCTGCGCCCGCACGGCCGGGCTCTTGTCGAAGGCCGACTGCAGCGCCCGGTCGACGTTGCGCAGGTGGTCTTCGAGCTGGCCGAGCAGGGCGGCCAGTTTCATCTGCGCGGCCATCTCGCGCTGGCCGGCGGCGATCATGCCCGAGCCCAGGCCGCGCATCTGGGCGGCCGCTTCGGCGATGCGCGGGCTTTCGTCCAGGCCGGCCGACACGAGAAAGCGGCCATGCGGCTCGGGATCGAGCAGAAGGTTGGACTCGCGCGTGACGAGGTACACCGTCTGCAGCAGGTCTTCGACCAGCGCCGAATGCTGGCTGAAGCTGTCGGGCCCGGCGATCTGACGCGCCTCGACCTGCGCCTTCAAGGCCTGGAAGCGCTGACCCACGCTGTCGAGTTGCTGCACGAGCTGTGCGGGCAGCCCGGCGCGGGCCAGACTGTCTCGAGCCTCACCGAGCGACTGGACCAGCGCCTCGGCCGCCTTCTGGCGAGGCGCGTCAGCCTGGGCGGCCCCGCCCAGCAGCGCGGCGGTCTGGCCCCGGTGCACCTGCAGGTGACGTGTGGCCTGCAGCAGGGCCCGCGCGGGCGCCAGGCCACGCACCTCGGCCTGGGTGAAGCGCCAGGACGTCAGATGGGTGCTCACCACGGTGAGGGTCGGGATGGCCACGGCCACGGCCAGCAGCAGGACCAGCAACAAGAGGCGCCGGCCGATCGGCCAGTGGCGCAGGGCAACAAGACTCATGGGAACTCCCTAGGCATTTACCCCGAGTCTTCGTCATCCGGCGCCGCAGCTTGAGGGCCATGGCAAAGAAAATCCCGCCGCCGTGGCCAATTCACTGACAAACATCAAACCGGTGCATCATCGGCGCGATATCTGCACCACAAGATGGCGTGAGCTGCGCACAAATCACCAATGCGGTGCTCGCGCACGAAACGGGGGCTTGCCCCTCAGCCCGGCAATGCCTGCTGAGGCACCCGGACTTCGAAGCACGAGCCCCGGCCCGGTTCGCTGCGCACCTCCAGGCTGCCTCGCAAGTGCTTGAGCAGTTGCCGGGTGATGACCAGCCCGAGCCCTGTGCCCTCGACACCCGAGTACTCCGCACCCAGCCGGTTGAAGGGCTGGAACAGCTGCCCGAGCTGATGCTCGGTGAGCCCGGGGCCCGAATCGCGCACCGAGACGGTCGCGTGCCGGCCGTCGACCCGGCAGTCGATCTGCACCAGGCCATGGCGCCGGTTGTACTTCACCGCGTTGGACAGCAGGTTGACGAACACCTGCTGCAGGCGCAGCGGGTCGGTCACCACCTCGGCGCCGCCGGGCGGCAGCGCCTGGCGGATCTCGACGTGCATCTCGCGCGCCATCGGCTCGACCAGGTTCACGCTGGCACGCAGCACGTCGGCCACGTCCACGCTGCTCCATTCGAGTGGCAGGTCACCGCGGCCGATGCGCGTGAGGTCCAGGATGTCGTTCACCAGGCGCAGCAGGTGCTGCCCGCCGTGCAGCACCTGGGCCATGCGGCGCGCCTGTCCAGCGGTCAGCGGATCGACCTGATCGACCTGCATGAGCTGGGTGAAACCGATGATGGCGTTCAGCGGCGTGCGCAGTTCATGGCTCACCCGGGACAGGAATTCATCCTTGGCGCGGCTCGCACGTTCCGCCGCCTCCTTGTCCAGCCGCAACTGCTCGGCCCGCACCCCTTCGGTCACGTCAAGCAGCACGCCGGTGAGATGCACGCCGGCATCACCCACTCGGGCGCGCCCGATCAGCTGCACATGACGCACCTTGCCGCCGGCCGGCGCCACGAGGTAGCGGGCGTCGACCAGGCTGCCGGTTTCCGCCGCCTGCTGCACGGCCGCCATCAGGCGGTGCTGGTCCTGCACGTCGATCGGGCCGGCAAAGGCCTGGCGGTCGACCAGCGCATGCCCGGTGGCATCAAGCCCGTGCAGGCGGGCCGCGCGGGCGTCCAGGCCGAGCTGGTCGGTGTCGATCTGCCAGTCGAAAACGCCGATGCCACCCGCATCGGCACCCAGCTCCCAGCGCTCGTTGCTTTCGCGCAGCGCCCGTTCGGTGCGCTCCTGGCGTTGCAGCATGCGGTGCATGTAAAGACCCACGGTGAGGCCCAGCACCACCGCAACCGCCAGGGTGGCCACCATCAGGATGCGCCCGGTGATGCGCGAGGCTTCGCCCAGCCGGTCGGAAAACCGGCGTTCAAGCTGAGTCAGCGCTTCGTTCAGATCGTGCACCTGCACCAGCAGGGCCTCGACACGCCGCATGTCGGGCTGCGGCCCCGACAACTCCAGCCGCAACTGGTCGCCCAGCGCCACGAGCTGCGCGATCTGCTCGTCGCCCTCGGCCCAGATCGCGATCGCATCGGCCATGAAACTCACATGGCGGAAGTTGCGGTACAGGCGGATCATGCCGTCCACGTCGTCCGGGTGATTGGCCCCTTGCAGGAAGCCCTGGCGCGCGATGTTCAGGTCCGGGTCGGGGCGATCAAGCTCGAGCCGCGCGATGCGGTCGCCCAGCGGCACCGACAGCGCGGCCATGAAACGACCGAAGTCGGCCGGGTCGCGGCTGCGGGCATACAGATGCAGGGCCTGGACGGCGTCCTTCTGGCCCTTGGACCACAGGCTTTCGCCGCCCACGAAGGCCCGCACCGCCGACAGCGTGTCCACGCTGGCCAGTCCCAGGCCCACCAGCAGCGCGACCACCATCATGAAGGAGACGACAAACAGCCGCCGCTCCTTCAGGGTGGTGCCCGACGCATGCGGGCGGTGGGGGGCGAGCAGTGCCACGGGCCGGTTTCCGTTCCAAGCGATGCCCGGTCACGATACTCGCGTGCCCCCACCCGTGCCAAGAGGGCCCGGCGGGAAATCGCCTCGAGATGGGAAGAAGTGCCACACCTGTTTCAGGTGTAAACCATCGGGTCGATCCGGTCATGGCGCGCTGCCCCCCGGCACGGTCTGCGGTGCCGCGCTGAACGTCCCCGGCACACCGTCCCGGCTCGGGCCTGTGCGGCAGACACAAGAGGCTCTGCCAGAATCGACGCGCCTCGATCAACGCGCGTGACATGCCCTCTGTCTTCACCACAGCCCTGCTGGGCCTGATCCGCTTCTACCGCCGCCACCTGTCTCACCGCAAGGGCTACCGGTGTGCCTGGGGTCAGGCCAGCGGGCGCGACACCTGCTCCGGCGTGGGCCTGCGGGCGGTCCGACGCACCGGCGCCTGGCGCGGCCTGCTGCTCATGCAGCGGCAGTTTGATCGCTGCACGCTGGCCGCCGAGGCCGCCGCAGGCCCTTATCGCCGGCTGCGACCGCTGCCCGCCCAGCGCGGTGACTGCGACTGCGGCGTGCCCGACTTCGACTGCGGTGGTGAAGGCGGCGGCCGCTGCCGTCCCCTGGGCTGGCTGTTCGAATTTGCCGACTGCTGCTCGTGCGACTGCGGCGGCAACCGCGAACAACGCGCACAGCGGGCCCGCGAGCGGGCTCAGGAACGGGCGCGGCAGCGCGAGGCCGCACGCAACGCCCGGCGCCGCGCCAACTGACCCCCTGCTCAGCGGTCGGGGTCGATCACGCCCTGGCGCGCCGCCACCCCGCCTGCCACGGCGGCCGCCAGCGTGAGCAAGGTGAACAGCACGCCCACTGCCGCCCAGCCGCCAGTCAGGTCGTGCAGCACACCCACCGCAAACGGGCCGAGCGCAGCCACCGTGTAGCCCACCCCCTGCGACATGCCCGACAGACGCGCAGCCATCGGGCCGTCACGCGAGCGCAGCACGATCAGCAGCAGCGCCACGCTGAACTGCCCACCCTGGCCCAGCCCCAGCAGCACCACCCACAGCCACACCGTGGACAGCGGGGCAAACAGACAGCCCAGCAGCCCGGCCAGTGCCAGCGTCAGCATCAGCCACAGCGTGGGGCGCTGGTCACGCCCCAGCCGCATCGCGATCCACGGCCCGGTGAAGGCGGTGATGAGCTGCACCGCCACCGAACTCGACAACATCAGCCCGGCCTGCAGCGGCTCGACACCCCGGTCGGCCAGGATCGGCGGCAACCATCCGAACACGCAATAGGCCAGCGACGACTGCAGCCCCATGTACAGCGTCACGGCCCAGGCCAGCCGGTTGCGCCACAGGCTGGGCCCCGGCGGCTGCCGTGTGTGGTGATGGGCCAGGCGCAGGTGCGGCCACCAGGCCAGCGCGGCCAGTGCCGCCAGCACCGACCACACCGCCAGCGCCGGGCGCCAGTCACCGCCGAACACGCGCTGGGCCGGCACCGTGGCCCCCGCCGCCATGGCCGCGCCCAGGCACAGCGCCATGGTGTAGATGCCCATCATCAGGCCGACCTGCTGCGGATACTCGCGCTTCAGGATGCCCGGCAGCAGCACACCGATCACACCGATGGACGCGCCGGCCAGCAGCGCGCCGGCAAACAGCCCCCAGGGGCCGAACAGGCCGCGCAGCGCCGTGCCGGCGCCCAGCACGATCAGCACCCCCAGCACGGTGCGTTCGGAATCGAAGCGCTCCGACAGCCACGGCGCCAGTGGCGCAAACAGGCCCAGGCACAGCACCGGCAAGGTGGTGAGCAGGCCGGCGGCCGTGGCCGACAGGCCCAGCTCGGCCTGCACCGCCGCGAGCACCGGCGAGACGCTGGACAGTGCCGGGCGCAGGTTCAGCGCGACCAGCACGATGCTGAGCGCCAGCCACAGCGACTGGCGACCGGTGCGAGCGCGTGCTTTCACTTGTGGCGCGGCTCGACCGGGTCCAGTGCGTCGAGGATGGGCTGCAGCAGGTCGCGCGTGGCCTGCACCGCCGCGTCCGGGTCGCGCCGGGCAATGGCCTCGGCCATCGCGGCATGGGTGGCGTAGTCGGGCTCGGGCAGATCGGGACGGGCCAGCATGCCCTTGACGGTGCTGCGCACGGCCCGTGTGAAAAACGCGTAGAGCTTGCCGAGTGCGGGGTTGTGCGAGGCCTCGACCACGGCACGGTGGAAGGCCAGGTCGTGCTCGATGAACACGTCCTGGCGGCGCTTCTCGGCGCGTTCACCGCGCAGCGCCAGGGCCGCCATGATGCGCTCCAGGTCTTCGGGCGTGCGGCGCTGCGCCGCCAGGCGGGCCGCCTCGACCTCCAGCATCGCCCGCACCTCGAGGTTCTCGCGCAGCGAGGCGCCGCTCAGGCCATGGGCCACGTCGCTGGTGTCCACCGCCGAGCGCACATAGGTGCCGTCACCCTGGCGCACTTCGAGCACACCGCTGAAGGCCAGCACACGCACCGCCTCGCGCACGGTGTTGCGGCTCACGCCGAACTGCGCCGCCAGCTCGGGCTCGATCGGAATGCGCTCACCCACGCGCCACTCGCCGCGCTCGAGCCGGTCGCGCATGGCGTCCACGGCAACATCGACCAGGGAGCGACGGGGAGGGGCTGGCGTTTCCATGAGACTCGCACGGTCATGGCTATTCATCGGATGATTGTAGGCCGCGGGCGCACGATCGTGCCAGAACCTGCTCGTCATAGGGACAAATGCTGGAAAGCCCGAGGTCATTTGTTCTATTGACAGAACAATAGGACGTACTAAATTCCAGCGCATGGCCCATCCCCTGCCGCTGCCCAAGTACCACCAGATCTACCTCGTGCTGCGCGAGCAGCTGCACGAGGGTCGGTTCGAGCAGGGCCTGCCCAGCGAACTGCTGCTGATGAAGGAGTTCGGCGTGGCACGCGTGACGGTACGCAAGGCGCTGGAGCGGCTGGTCAACGAAGGGCTGATCACCCGCACGCCGGGCCGTGGCACGACGCCGGTCAAGCCGGCCGACAGCCCCGCCAGCGCTCAGGCTTCGGGCTCGCGGGCGCAGCTCAACGGCCTGCTCGAGAACATCGTGAGCATGGGCCTGCGCACCTCTGTGAGCGTGATCGAGTGCGAGGTGATGCCGGCACCCGAGGCGGTGGCCCGGGTGCTGCAGATTCCAGCCGGCGAGCCGGTGCAGAAGGCAGTGCGGGTGCGCAGCACACGCGAAGGCCCGCTGTCCTACATCACGACCCATGTGCCTCAGTCGCTGGCCAGCGGCTTCGGCCGGCGCGAGCTGGCCCGCAAGCCCATCCTGCTGCTGCTCGAGGAGTCGGGCGTGGCGATCGGACGGGCCACGCAGACGATCTCGGCGCGCCTGGCCGATGCGGTCGTGGCACGTCATCTGGACGTGGCCGTGGGCTCGGCCCTGCTGGCCGTCAGCCGCCTGATCTTCGACGACCAGGACCGCCCGGTGCAATGGCTCAACGGCCTGTACCGGCCCGATCGCTACCAGTACGAGATGCAGCTGTCGCGTGTCGGCAGCATCGATGCCAAGGTCTGGGTCAGCAAGGAGCTGTCGGCCCAGTTTCACTGAACCGCGCTGATCTGACCCCTCACCGCCTTGCCTTGAACCCACCCCCAAAGGAGTCGCCCATGAGCTCGCGTCGCACCTTCATCCAGCAGTCGGCCGCCGCCGCCTCGGCCCTGGCCTTTCCCCTCGTGGGCGGAGCCCAGGCCCGGTCGGTGAAGATCGGTGTGCTCCATCCCGTGACGGGCGCGCTGGCCTACTCGGGCCAGCAGTGCCGCGAGGGGGCGCTGATGGCGATCGAGGACATCAACCAGGCCGGTGGCATCAAGTCGCTGGGCGGGGCACGCATCGAGGCCCTGCTGGGTGACGCGCAGTCGCGCCCCGAAGCCGGCTCGGCCGAGATCGAGAAGATGAACGAGGCCGGTGTCTCGGCCGTGGTCGGGGCGTTTGCCTCGGCCATCTGCCTGGCCACCACCCAGACCGCCGCCAAGTACAACCTGCCCCACGTGGTGGACGTGGGCGTGGCCGACCAGATCGTCGAGCGCGGGCTGAAGAACACCTTCCGCTTCGGCCCGGGCTACCGCACCTGCGCCCAGGCGGCGGTGGCCAACCTGCATGTGCTGAACACCGCTGCCGGCAAGCCGGCCCGCTCGGTGATGATCATCCACGAGGAGTCGCTGTTCGGCACCGGCACGGCCAACCTGCTGGCGCGCGAGCTGCCGGGCTACGGCTACGAGATCAAGGAAGTCGTCAAGCACGCCAACCCGACCCGCGACTTCAACAACATCGTGCTGCGCATGAAGTCGGTCAACCCCGACATCGTGATCCCCGCGAACTACTACAACGAGTACGCGCTGCTGGTGCGCACGATGGCACAACAACGCGTGGCGCCCAAGGCGATCTACTCGGTGCTGGGGGGCGCCGCATCGAGCTACAAGTTCCTGAAGGAGTTCCCGGACGCCGCCAACGGCATCATCGACTGCAACCACTGGTTCAACCCCAAGGACAAGCGCTCGGCCGACCTACGCCGGCGCGTCGAGGCCAAGGGCCTGTTCTTCAGCTACGAGGTGTTCTGCACCTATACCGCGACACGCCTGCTGGCCGACGCGATCGAGCGGGCCCGCTCGACCGACCGCGCTGCGATCATCGACGCCCTCGAGAAGAGCACCTTCTCCGACCACCTGATGCCCTATGGCCCGACGAAGTTCGTCAACGGCCAGAACACCGGCGCGCAGCCGCTGATGACCCAGGTCATCCAGGGGGACATCCGCGTGATCATCCCGCGCGAGTACCGCGAGGCCGATCCGATCTTCCCGCTCAAGGCCTGAGCCCGGCGACCGCACTCACCCACCGCAACACGCCATGACCGCCATGCTCGAGTTCGGCATCCTGTTCCCGTCGGTCCTCAACGGGCTGACGACGGGCGCCGTCTATGCGCTGATCGCGCTGGGGCTGACGCTGATCTACGGCGTGTTGCACATCATCAACTTCGCCCACGGTGCGGCGCTGATGGTGGCCCTGTACGCGGTCTATCTGCTCAAGGACCGCCTGGGCATCGACCCCTACCTGGCCCTGCCGCTGGTGGTGCCGGGCATGTTCGCGCTGGGCTATGCGCTGCAGCGCCTGATCATCAACCGCGCCAGCCACGGCAAGGACGAGAACATCCTGCTCGTCACGCTGGGGCTGTCGATCGTGCTGGAGAACCTGGCGCTGCTGGTGTTCAAGTCCGACACTCGCACCATCGACACCGCCTACACGCTCAGCACCGTGCCCATCGGCCCGGCGATGCTCTCGCTGCCCAAGCTGGTGGCCTTCGGCGGCGCGCTGGCCACCTCGGCAGTGCTGCTGTGGATCATCCGCCGCACCGATCTCGGCCGCGCGATCCGGGCGGTGGCCCGCGAAAAGCAGGGCGCGCGCCTGATGGGCATCGACGTCGACCACGTCTATGCCATGTGTTTCGGCATCGGCCTGGCCTGCCTGGGGGCCGCCGCGTGTTTCCTGCTGCCGGCCTACTACGTGAACCCGCAGGTGGGCAGCGGTTTTGTGCTGGTGGCCTTCACGATCGTCGTGCTCGGCGGCATGGGCAGCTTTGCCGGCGCGCTGGTGGGCGGGCTGCTGATCGGGGTCGTGGAGTCGCTGGGCGGCCTGTTCCTGGGCGAGTCGCTCGGGCAGATCGGCATCTTCCTCATCTTCATCGCCGTGCTGCTGCTGCGTCCGCAGGGGCTGTTCGGTGCGCGGGCCTGATCCATGCGCGACCTGCTGCACATCTTCGCCTTCACGCTGCTCACCGCCCTGGTGACCTGGTGGCTGGACTCCGGCGTCTGGTTGAACTTCCTGATGATGACGCTGTATGCCGCACTGCTGGCGCAGTCGTGGAACCTGCTGGGTGGCTTTGGCGGCCAGTTCAGCTTCGGCCATGCGCTGTTCTTCGGCACCGGCGCCTACATCCAGGCCATCGCGCAGATGACCCACGGGCTCAATGCCTGGGTGGCGCTGCCGCTGGCGGTGGCCGGGGCCGCCGGGGTGGGCCTGTTCGTGGGCGCGCTGAGCTTTCGCTACGGACTCAAGGGCTCGTACTTCGCGCTGGTCACGCTGGCGTTTGCCGAGGTGTTCCGCATCCTGGCGGTGTCGGTCGACTTCACCGGCGGCGGCGTGGGCCTGATGCTGCCGCTGGACCCTTCCGCGCTGAAGCTGCAGTTCGCCACCCGCAAGGGCTACATCGCGGTGATCCTCGGCCTGCTGGTGCTGGCGCTGCTGGTCACGGCCTGGCTGCGTCACTCGCGCTTTGGTGCCTACCTGCAGGCGGTGCGCGACAACGAGGACGCGGCCCGCGCGATCGGCGTCGACCCCTATCGCGTGAAGCTCGCCGGCATCGGCCTGTCGGCGGCCTTCATGGGTGCTGCCGGGGCCTTCTACCTGCAGGTCTTCCAGTACATCGACCCCAACATCGCCTTCGGCCCGGCTGCATCGGTCGAGGCCCTGGTGGCCGCCATCGTCGGCGGCATGGGCACGCTGTGGGGGCCGCTGCTGGGCGCGGCGGTGCTGCACCTGCTGGCCGAGGTGACCCGCAACCTGTTCGGCCAGTTGCCCGGCGTGAACATGGTGATCTACGGCGCCGTGCTGGTGGTGATCGTGATGTTCGTGCCCCGCGGCATCGCCGGCATCGGCCTGTCGGTGCGCACCCTGTGGGCCCAGGCCCGGAGACGCCACGATGACTGACACGACCCACGCCCGCGCCCTGCTGGAGCTGCAGGGCCTGTCCATCGCCTTCGGTGGCCTCAAGGCGGTGCAGGACGTGAGCCTGGCCGTGCCGCAGGGCAGCCTGTGCGCGCTGATCGGGCCCAACGGCGCCGGCAAGACCACCCTGTTCGCACTGATGTCGGGCTTCCTGAAGCCCGATGCGGGCCGGGTGCGCTTCGACGGTGTGGACATCACCGGCCGGCCACCCCAGCTCAATGCCCGCGACGGCATGACCCGCACCTTCCAGATCGTGCAGCCCTTTGCCGCCCAGACCGTGCGCGAGAACATCGCCGTGGGCGCTCACCTGCATCTGCGCGAGCGACGTCGCGCCCTGGACGAGGCCGCGGCCGTGGCAGAGCGCGTGGGCCTGGCCAGCCAGCTCGACAAGCCGGCGGCCGACCTGACGGTGGCCGGGCGCAAGCGCCTGGAACTGGCCCGCGCCCTGGCCACCCGCCCGCGCCTGCTGCTGCTCGACGAGGTGCTGGCCGGACTGAACCCGCATGAGATCGCCGAGATGATCCCGGTGGTGCGTGGCATCGCCGCCAGCGGCGTGACCGTGCTGATGATCGAACATGTGATGCAGGCGGTGATGAACCTGGCTTCGCGCGTGTGGGTGCTGGCCCAGGGCCAGCTGATCGCCTCGGGCAGCCCGGCCGAGGTCACCTCAAACCCGGCCGTGGTCGAGGCCTACCTGGGGCACGGTGCCGCACGGCGGCTGCAGGCCGCCCAAGGCCGCCGGGCCGGCGAGCCGCTCGGAGCATCGTCATGACCGCCTTGCTCGACATCCGGCAGTTGCGCGGCGGTTACGGCCGTGTCGAAGTGCTGCGCGGCGTGAGCCTGCAGGTGCATGCCGGCGAGACCGTTGCGCTGCTGGGCAGCAACGGCGCCGGCAAGTCGACCTTGAACCACACCTTGTGCGGACTGGTGCCGACCTGGTCGGGCCAGGTGATGTTCGACGGGCAGGACCTCACCCATGCGCACTACCGCGCCATCGTGCGTGCCGGGCTGATCCAGGTGCCCGAGGGACGCAAGATCTTCCCCAACCTGAGCGTGCTCGAGAACCTGGAGCTGGGGTCGTTCACCCGAGCCCGCGAGCGCCGCGCCACCAACCTCGAGCGCGTGTTCACGATCTTCCCGCGGCTCAAGGAACGCACCGACCAGCTCGCCGGCACCATGAGCGGGGGCGAGCAGCAGATGCTGGCCATCGGCCGCGGCCTGATGGCCGAACCGCGCCTGCTGATCCTCGACGAACCCTCGCTGGGCCTGTCGCCCCTGTTGGTGGAAGAGATGTTCACCCTCATCGGCCAGCTGCATGCCCAGGGCCTGGCCATCCTGCTGGTCGAACAGAACGTGGGCCAGTCGCTGGAGATCGCTGACCGCGCCTATGTGCTGGAAAACGGCGCGATCCGCTTCAGCGGACAACCCGACGAGCTGCTGGCCAGCGACGACCTGCGACGCGCCTACCTGGGCGTGTGACCCCTCATCCGCGGAGACGACCTCATGCAACGACGTACCCTCGTCCAGGCCCTTGGTGGCCTGACCCTGGCCGGCAGCCTGCCGGCACTGGCCCAGATCGGCGGCCCGCCGGTGCGCATCTTCGTCGGCGCGCCCCCCGGCGGCACCACCGACACGCTGGCCCGCGAGATCGCCCCCGAGATGGGGCGCCAGCTCGGGCGCAACGTGATCATCGAGAACAAGTCCGGCGCGGGCGGCAACCTCGCCGCCGACACCGTGGCCAAGGCCGCCCCCGACGGCAACACGCTGCTGCTGAGCTTCACCAGCCACACGATCAACGCCACGCTTTACCCCAAGCTGCCGTTCGACCCGGTGGCCGACTTCACGCCGCTGACCATGGTGGCCACCTCACCGTCGGTGCTGGTGGCCCACCCCAGCCTGCCGGTGGCCAACCTGCGCGAGCTGATCGCCTATGCCAAGGCCCGCCCCGGGCAGCTCAACTTCGCCATCGGCGGCATCGGCTCCTCGCTGCACCTGGCGGGCGAGGCCTTCAAGATCCAGGCCGGTGTGTTCATCGTGAACATCCCCTACCGCGGCACCGCGCCGGCGGTGTCCGACGTGGTGGCCGGCAACGTGCCGCTGATGTTTGCCGCGGTGGGCAATGTGCGCAGCCTGGTGCAGTCGGGCAAGCTCAAGGCACTGGGGGTGACCAGCCCGCGCCGGCTGAGCGCCCTGCCCGATGTGCCGGCCATCGCCGAGGTGCTGCCCGGCTATGAGTCCTCGGCCTGGTTCGGCCTGTTCGGCCCGGCACGCATGAGCGACGAGGTGCTGCGCCGCACCAGCGACGCGGCCCGCGCCGCCGTGCGCACCGATGCCTTCCGCAAGCGCCTGGAGATGGACGGTGCCGAGCCCGTGGGCAATGCGCCCGAGGAGTTCGCCGCCTTCGTGAAGGCCGACGTGCCGCGCTGGGCCCAGCTCGTGAAGTACTCGGGCGCCAGGCCGGACTGACCACCATGGCGGCCACGCTCGCCCAGAAGCTCATCGCCCGCGCTGCCGGTCGCAGCCAGGTCACGCCCGGCGAGATCGTCACCTGCCGGGTCGACCTGGCGATGTTCCACGACTCCAGCGGCCCGCGCCGGCTTCAGCCCATGCTGGCCGAACTGGGGGCCCGGCTGTGGGACCCGTCAAGGATCGTGCTGGTGATGGACCACTACGTGCCCGAGCGCGACGACGAGTCACGCCGCATCGTGCGCCTGGCACGCGACTGGGCCACCGAGATGGGCCTGCCGCATGTGCACGACAGCCAGGGCATCTGCCATGTCGTGCTGCCACAGCAGGGGCATCTGCGCCCCGGCATGTTTGCGGTGGGCGGTGATTCCCACTCGCCCACCGGCGGCGCCTTTGGCGCCTACATGTTCGGCATCGGCGCCACCGAGATGCTGGGCGTGGTCGTCACCGGTGAGCTGTGGGTGCAGGTGCCGCACACGCTGCGCATGCGCTTCGACGGCACGATGCCGCACTGGCTGACCGCCAAGGACCTGATGCTGATGCTGATCGGCCGCTTCGGCATGAATGGCGGCCGCTACCAGGCCGTGGAGTACGCGGGCGAGGCCGTCCAGGCCATGACCATGGCCGAGCGCATGACGCTGTGCAACATGACGGCCGAGCTGGGCGGCCAGACCGGCCTGGTCGCCCCCGATACCACCACCGTGCAATGGCTGGCCGAACACGGCGCCGCGGGTGTGGACGCGACGCCCTGGTTCACCGACCCGGACGCCGAGGTGCTCGAAGACCATGCCTTTGATGTCGGCCGCATCGCCCCCCAGGTGGCCCTGCCGCACAGCCCGGCCCATGCGCGCGCGATCGATCAGGTCGAGCCGGTCCCCATCCAGGTGGCCTATGTCGGCGCCTGCACCGGCGCCAAGCTCGACGACCTGCGGGCCGTGGCCCGTGTGCTGCGCGGTCAGCGTGTGGCCGCCGGCGTGCAGCTGATGGTCGCGCCTGCCAGCGTGCGTGATCAGCAGGCCGCCGAACGCGAAGGTGTGCTGCAGGCCCTGCTCGACGCCGGGGCGCAACTGCTGCCCTCGAGCTGCGGAGCCTGTGCCGGCTACGGCAGCCAGATCCCGGCCGGGGCGACGGTGATGTCGACCACGGCGCGCAACTTCCGTGGCCGCATGGGCGCGGCCGATGCGCAGGTCTACCTCGGCTCCCCGTACACCGTGGCTGCCTCGGCCCTGCGCGGCCGCGTGACCGACCCGCGCGAGGTGATGGCATGAGCGCCGGCACGACCCCCCACCGCGTCTGGCGGCTGGGCGCCGACATCGACACCGACCAGCTCGCGCCTGGTGCCACGATGAAGTTCGGCATCGACGTGGTGGCCCGCCATTGCCTGGAGGCGGTGCGCCCCGAGTTCGCCCGGCAGGTGCAGCGCGGCGACGTGATCGTGGCCGGCGCGAACTTCGGCATCGGCTCGTCGCGCGAGCAGGCGGCCCAGGCCCTCGTCCACCTCGGGGTGGCCGCGGTGGTGGCGCCCTCGTTCAGCGGCTTGTTCTTCCGCAATGCCTTCAACGTCGGCCTGCTGCTGCTGACCTGCACCGAGGCCGAGACCATCGCCGACGGCGACCGCCTGGGCTTCGACGCCCGTGCCGGCTGGTTGCTGCATGACCCCGCGCGCCCCGGTGAGCCGCCCGGCCCGCCCCGCCGGCTGGCGTGCCAGCCCATTCCCGGCTTCCTGCTCGACATGGTCGACGCCGGTGGCCTGCTGCCGCAGTTGCGGCAACGCCTGAAGGAGGCCCGCCCATGATGGACCCCGTCACCCTGGCCGTGCTCAAGGGCCGGCTGGAACAGATCGCCGACGAGATGGACGCCACGCTGTACCGCAGCGCCTTCAATCCCATCATCGCCGAGGCCCATGACGCCTGCCATGGCCTGTACGACCCGGACACCGGCGACACCCTCGTGCAGGGCAAGTCCGGGCTGCCGGTGTTCGTCGGGGCGATGGCCTTTGCCGTGCGCGCGGCCATGCGCACCGCGGCACAACGTGCACCGGACGATCCGCACCGTGGCCTGGCGCCAGGTGATGTGTGGCTGTTCAACGACCCGTATGAAGGCGGCACGCACGCCAACGACTTCAAGCTCGTGCGCCCGGTGTTTCGCGGTGGCCGGCTGTGGTGTTTCCTGGCCTCGGCCGCGCACTGGCATGACGTGGGCGGTGCGGTGCCGGGCAATTACAACCCGGCGGCCACCGAATGCTGGCAGGAGGCGGTGCAGATCCCGCCGGTGCGCATCCTGCGCGGCGGCACGATGGACGACGACGTCCTGGCCATCCTGCGTGCCAACACCCGGCTGCCCGACAGCCTGTGGGGCGACCTGAACGGCCAGCTTGCCGCCCTGGAGCTGGGCGAGCGCCGCCTGCATGCCCTGCTCGACGAGTACGGCGACGACACGGTCCGCCAGGCCCTGGGCCTGCTGCGTGCGCGCGCGGTGCGCCTGATGCGCGACCACATCGCCGCCCTGCCCGACGGCCACTATCGCTTCGACGACTGCCTCGACAACGACGGTGTCACCGACACGCCGCTGGCGATCGCGCTCGACATGCGGGTGCAGGGCGACCGCCTGACACTGGACTTCTCGCGCTCCTCACCTGCGTGCGCCGGCCCGGTGAACATCTCGCGAGCCACCGCGGTGGCCGCCTGCTACGTGGCGCTCAAGCACCTGTTCCCCGACGTGCCGGCCAACGCCGGCGTGCTCGACGCGGTGGACTTCATCATTCCCGACGGGCGGGTCATCTCGGCGGCACGACCGCGACCGGTGGGTGGCTACACCGAAACCATCCTGCGCATGATCGACGTGATCTTCAGCGCCGCCGCCCAGGCCGCGCCCCACGATGCGATGGGCCAGGCCTACGGCACGATCAACGCCTTGTCGATCGCCGGCCACCGCAGCGATCCCGCACGTGCCGGCCAGCGCTGGGTGATGTTCAGCTTTTTCGGCGGCGGGCACGGTGCCCATGCGCAGGGCGACGGGCTCAACCACGGCAATGCACCGATCTCGATGGCGACCATCCCGCCGCTGGAGATCCTGGAGGCGGCCTACCCGGTGCGCTTCACGCAATGGGCCTTGCGTGCCGACTCAGGGGGTGCCGGGCGGCACCGCGGCGGCCTGGGCGCGGTCTACGAGATCGAGCTGCTCGAGGAGCAGGCCGAGGCCTTCATCTTCGGTGAGCGCTCGCGCTCGGCCCCCAAGGGCGTGGACGGCGGCGGCGACGGCGCACCCAACCGCTTCAGCTACGGGCATGCCGGCCAGTGGCAGCAGCCGGCGCTGGGCTCGAAGATGGTCGGCATCCGCCTGGTGCGCGGCGACCGCGTGCGCCTGGAAACCCCCGGCGGCGGCGGCTGCGGCCCGGCCGGCGAACGCAACCCCGAAGCCCTCGCGCGCGATCTGGCCCTGGGCTACACCACTGCATCGGCATCAGCATGAACCCATCTTCCCGTCGCCAGGTGGTCGGCGTCGACGTCGGCGGCACCTTCACCGACCTGTTCATCCTCGACGAGGCCGCAGGCCGCGCCCACATCGTCAAGGTGCCCTCCACCCGCGGTGAGGAGTCCGTGGGTTTCATGAACGGCATCGCCCGGGTCGACCCGGACGACCCGCAGCCCGCGCGGCACCTGGCCACCATCGTGCACGGCACCACCGTGGGCACCAATGCGCTGCTGGAGCGCAAGGTGGCCCGCACCGGGTTGATCACCACCCGCGGCTTTCGCGACGTGCTCGAGATGCGCCGGCGCGACCGCCCGCAGACCTGGGGCCTGCGCGGCAGCTTCACGCCGCTCGTGCCGCGCGACCTGCGCCTGGAGGTCGACGAACGCGTGCTGGCCGACGGCACGGTGCTGCAGGCCGTCGACCCGGCCCAGGTGCGTGAGGCCGCACTGGCCCTGCTGGCCGCCGGCTGCGAGGCGGTGTGTGTCTTTTTCATCAATGCCTATGCCAACCCGGCCAACGAGCAGCAGGCGGCCGAGGTGGTGCGCAGCCTGTGGCCCAACCCGCACGTCACGGCCGCCAGCGAGGTGCTGCCCGAGATCCGCGAGTTCGAGCGGGCCTCCACCGCCAGCATCAACGCCGCGCTGCAGCCGGTGGTCGGCAGCTACCTGGGGCGGCTCGACGCCGAGCTGCGCGAGCAGGGGTTTGGCGGCGAACTGCTGGTGGTGCAGAGCAATGGCGGCGTGATGTCGCGCGAGACCGCCTGCGAGCTGCCGGTGCGCACCGCACTGTCCGGCCCGGCCGCCGGCGTGATCGCCTGCGCCGCCATCGCCCGCAGTGCGGGCTATCCGGACGTCATCACCGGCGACATGGGCGGAACGTCCTTCGACGTGTCGCTGGTGGCCGGCGGTGAGCCCGCGCTGGCCGCGCAGACCGCGATCGAGTTCGGCCTGGTGGTGCGCTCGCCGATGATCCAGATCGAGACCATCGGCGCCGGGGGCGGCTCGATCGCTTCGGTCGATGCCAGCGGGCTGCTGCAGGTCGGCCCCGAATCGGCCGGCAGCCGGCCCGGCCCGGCCTGCTACGGGCGGGGCAACACCCGCCCCACCGTCACCGACGCCAACGTGCTGCTCGGGCGCATCGCCGCCAGCCGTCCGCTGGGCGGCGGCCTGCTGGCCGCACTTGACGTGTCGCTGGCCCGCTGCGCCATCGAGGAACACGTGGCTCGCGCGCTGGGCCTGGACGTGCTGGCCGCGGCCGAAGCCATCCTCACGGTGGCCAATGCCCGCATGGCCGGTGCGGTGCGGGTGGTGTCGATCGAACGCGGCCATGACCCGCGCCGCTTTGCCTACATGCCCTTTGGCGGCGGCGGGGCGCTGCATGTGTGCGCGATGATGCGCGAGGTGGGTGTCAGCGTGGGCCTGGTGCCCCGCTACCCGGGCGTGACGTCGGCGCTGGGCTGCGTGATGGCCGACATGCGGCACGACACGGTGCAGACGCTGAACTGCGCCCTCGCCGACCTGGACCTCACCCTGGTGCGCGAGCGCATCGAGACCCAGGCCGCGGCCTGCCAGGCCCGGCTGGACTCGGCCGGCGTGCGGTTCGTGCGCATCGACGAACTGATCGAGTTCGACATGCTCTACGCCGGCCAGACCCACACGCTGCGCGTGCGCGTCGAGCGCGAGGGCCTGACCCACGCCGCGCTGGCACAGGCCTTTGCCGCCACCTACCAGGCCGCCTTCGGCCGCACGCTGGACGGCATCGCGGTGCGGGTGATGAACCTGCGCTACACCCGCATCGGCGTGCGACCCGGCTTTGACCTGGCCGTGCTGGCCCCGCAACATGCCGACATGCCCGCCAGCCTGGGCGTGCAGGAGGTGCACCACGACGGCCGCTGGTGGCCCGCGACACGCCACGACCGCCTGGCGCTGCCGGTGGGTTGCACCGTCCCCGGCCCGGCCATCCTGGAGCAGGCCGACACCACCGTCTGGCTGGAGCCGGGCTTTGCCGCCACCGTCGACCCGCTGGGCAATCTGGTCATCCGGCGCGAGTCCGACCTCACCCCATGAACATGCCCGCCCCCGACATCATCGATGCAGCGCACACGGCCCTGGTCATCGTGGACCTGCAGAACGACTTCCTTGCCCCCGATGGTGCCTACGCCCGCGGCGGCGCCGTCAGCGAGGCCGCACGTGCGCTGCCACGGCGCATTGCACCGCTGGCGCAGGCCCTGAAGCTCGCGGGCGGCCTGGTGGCGGCCAGCCAGTTCACCCTGTGGCCGGACGCCCGGGGCGAGCCGATGATCTCGCCGCACCTGCACAGGCTGCGGCCCTTCCTGCGCCGCGGCGACTTCCAGTCCGGCCAGCCCGGGCACGCCACCGACGACCTGCTGGCCCCGAGCGTGGACGTGAGCGTGAACAAGGTCGCCTACTCCGCCTTCTTCAACACGCAACTCGACTGGGTGCTGCGCCGCGCGGGCATCCGCACCGTGGTGGTCTGCGGCATCGTCACCAACGGCGGGGTGGCCAGCACCGTGCGCGATGCCCACATGCGCGACTACGACACCTGGGTGCTGTCCGACGGCTGCGCGGCCTTCAGCGACGCGGCGCACCGCGCCAGCCTGGCCGACCTGGCCACCGTGGCCCGGGTGATCGACTGCGCCGGGTTCCATGCCCACCTCACCGGAGCGGCACCATGACCCAGGCCCGGATCGTGCGGGCCGAACGCATGCCGGACGACACACCCCATGTGGACACCGTCGTGGTCGGTGCCGGCGCCTGCGGCCTGACCACCGCGATCATGCTGCGCGATGCCGGCGTGGCCTGCCTGGTGATCGAACGCGACGCGGTGCCGCAGGGCTCGACGGCACTCTCCTCGGGCTTCATCCCGGCAGGCGGCACCCAGGTGCAGCGCGAGGCCGGTGTGGGCGACAGCGCCGAGGGCTTCGCCCGCGACATCCAGGTCAAGGCCCGGGGCCGTGCCGACGCTCGGCTGGTGGCCGCCTACACCCAGGCCATCGGACCCACGCTGGACCACCTGGGCGCACACCACGGCCTGCAGTTCGAGCTGCTCGACGGGTTTCTGTACCCGGGCCACAGTGTGCGCCGCATGCACACCCTGCCCGAACGCACCGGCGCAGCCCTGGTGGCCGCCCTGGAGCGAGCCGCCGTGCAGGCGGGTGCCGACCTGCTCACCCGATCGCTCGTGACCGAGCTGTGGTGCAACGGGCATGACCGCGTCCTGGGGGTGGGGCTGCAGCGCCCCGACGGCCAGCACGAGCACATCGCCTGCGACGTGCTCGTGCTGGCGTGCAACGGTTTCGGCGGCAACCCCGCGCTGGTGCACGAACTGCTGCCCGAGATGCACCACGCGCCGTTTGCCGGCCATGTCGGCAATGACGGCAGTGCCCTGGCCTGGGGCCGGTCGCTCGGGGCGGGCCTGGCCGACCTGGGCGGCTACCAGGGTCACGGCGGCTGGGCCGTGCCCCAGGGCACGCTGATCTCCTGGGCCCTGATGATGGAAGGCGGTGTGCAGGTCAACCGCGAAGGCCGCCGCTTCCACGACGAAAGCGCCGGGTACTCCGAAGCCGCGGTGCAGGTGCTGGCACAGCCCGGCTCGATCGCCTGGATGGTGTTCGACGAGCCGGTGCTCGCGCTGGCGCGCGGCTTCCCGGACTTCCGCGCGGCCGAAGCGGCCGGTGCAGTGCGCAGCGCCGACGCTGCGGCTGCACTCGCCCGCCTCATCGGGGTACCG
The DNA here is from genome assembly GCA_946482595.1 of uncultured Comamonadaceae bacterium. Next base: position 51,479 of record CAMLSD010000007.1, on the reverse strand, counting down.
GCGGACGCACTGCAGGCCACGCTGCAGGCGGTGGCGCCCGGCGTCACCTGCCCGTTCGGCCGCAGCTTCCGCCGCGCGCTGGGCACACCGCTGCACGCGGTCAAGGTCACCGGCGCGCTGTTCCACACCCAGGGCGGACTGAACGTCGATGGCGACTGCCGCGTGCTGCGCGAAGACGGCTCACCGCTGCCCAATCTGCTGGCCGCCGGCGGCGCCGCACGGGGCGTCTCGGGCGATGCGGTCTGGGGCTATCTGTCCGGCAACGGCCTGCTCAGCGCGGTGGCCGGCGGCGCGATCGCCGCGCGCACCGCCCGGCGTCTGGCACCCCCCGATCGGCTGACTTCGACTCAGGAGACCCCGTCATGAGCTCCCCCTTGCGTGACCACCTGGCCAGCGGGCGCATCGTGCTGGCGCCAGGGGTGTATGACGCGCTCTCGGCGCTGCTGGCCGAGCAGGCCGGCTTCGAGGCGCTGTACCTGTCCGGCGCGTCGATCGCCTACACCCGGCTGGGCCGCTCCGACATCGGCCTGACCACCTTGAGCGAAGTCACCGACACGCTGGCGCGCATCACCGACCGGGTACAGGTGCCGGTGATCGTCGACGCCGACACCGGCTTCGGCAATGCGCTGAATGCACAACGTGCGGTGCGCGACCTGGAGCGCTGCGGCGCCGCGATGATCCAGCTCGAGGACCAGACCTTTCCCAAGCGCTGCGGCCACCTCGACGGCAAGGGGGTGATCCCGGTCGAAGAGATGTGCGGCAAGCTGCGCGCCGCGCTCGATGCCCGGCGCCAGCCCGACACGCTGATCCTCGCGCGCACCGACGCGCTGGCGATCGAAGGCCTGGACGCGGCGCTGGAGCGGGCCGAACGTTACCTCGCCTGCGGCGTGGATGCGTTGTTCATCGAGGCCCTGCGCACGCCGCAGCAGATGGATGCCGCCTGCCAGCGTTTCGCGCAGCGCGTGCCGCTGCTGGCCAACATGGTCGAGGGCGGCAAGACACCGGTGCAGGACACGGCCGAGCTCGCACGGCGCGGCTTTCGCATCGCGATCTTCCCCGGCGGCACGGCGCGTGCGGTGGCCCACACGCTGCAGCACTACTACAGCAGCCTGCAGGCACATGGCACCACCACACCCTGGCGCGATCGCATGCTGGACTTCGACGGCCTGAATGCCGCCATCGGCACCCCTGAGCTGCTGGCGCGGGGCAGACGTTATGAATGAGCGCGCTGCGCGCTGTGCGCACTGCCCTCCAGACTTGCCCCACTGTGCGCGCGCAGGGCCGCTGCGTACGATCCTGATCTGACGGTTGACGCCAACGTCGCCCCACACCCCGTGCTTCTGCTGGAGACCCACATGACCCACCCCCTTCGCCATGCCCTGGCCGCACTGGCCGCCACGCTGTCGTTCGGCGCCTCGGCCCAGGACCTCACGCTCAAGTTCCATCACATCTGGAACAACCAGGCCATGGCCTCGCAGAAGGTCATCGGGCCGTGGTGCGACAAGGTTGCCACCGAGTCGAAGAACCGCATCAAGTGCCAGGTCTTCCCGGCCATGTCCATGGGCGGCACGCCGCCCCAGCTGGTCGACCAGGTGCGCGACGGCGTGACCGACCTCACCATCACGCTGCCCGGCTACACCGCGGGACGGTTCCCGATGATGGAAGTGTTCGAGCTGCCCTTCATGACCAACTCGGCCGAAGCCGGTGCGCAGGCCGCCTGGGACTACCTCAACAAGCATGCGATGAAGGAGTTCCCGGGCACGAAGATCCTGGCGGTGTGGGTGCATGACGAAGGCTATGTGCACACCCGCGACAAGCAGGTCAAGACCCTGGCCGACTTCAAGGGCCTGAAGATGCGTGCCCCCACCCGCCAGACCAACAAGCTGCTGGCCAAGCTGGGCGCCACGCCGGTGGCCATGCCGCTGCCCGCCGTGGTCGAGGCGGTGAACAAGGGGGTGGTCGACGGCTTCCTGCTGCCCTGGGAGGTGATGCCTTCGCTGAAGCTCGAGGAGATGGTGAAGTTCCACGCCGAAACCGACCCGTCCAAGCCGGCGCTGTATTCGGCCGTGTTCATCTTCGGCATGAACCAGGCGCGCTATGACGCCCTGCCGGCCGACCTCAAGGCCGTGATCGACGCCAACAGTGGCGCCACGCTGTCGCGCCAGATCGGCAAGACCTGGGACGACAGCCAGGCGCTGGGCCGCAAGCTCGCCACCGACCGCGGCAACACCTTCTACCGCATCCCCGCCAGCGAACTCGACAACTGGATCCAGGCCTCGGCGTCGCTCTACGACGAATGGGTGGCCGACATGGACAAGCGCGGCGCCAACGGCAAGCAGCTGCTGCAGGATGCCCGTGAGTTGCTGGTGAAGTACCGCAAGTAAGACGGCACGCGGCCCCGGCCGCGGCCCTGAAGGGGTATGGTCCCCGCCGGACCGGTGGGGCGCCACACCTACAATCTGCGCCATGAGCTTCATCGACATGCTGCATGGCGCCGAGCGCGCGAACCAGTCCCTGCTGTGCGTGGGACTGGACCCCGAGCCTTCGAAGTTCCCCGGCGCCTGGAAGGGCGACCCCGCGCGGATCTTCGACTTCTGCGCCGCCATCGTCGATGCCACGCACGACCTGGCCGTGGCCTTCAAGCCCCAGATCGCCTACTTTGCCGCCCATGGCGCCGAAGCCCAGCTCGAGCGCCTGATGGCCCACATGCGCGCCGTCGCACCGAAGGTGCCGGTGATCCTGGACGCCAAGCGCGGTGACATAGGCTCCACCGCCGAACAGTACGCCCGCGAGGCCTTCGTGCGCTACGGCGCCGACGCGGTGACGCTGTCACCCTTCATGGGCTTCGACTCCATCCAGCCCTACCTGCACTACCCCGACAAGGGCGTCATCCTGCTGTGCCGCACGTCCAACCCGGGCGGGTCGGACCTGCAGAACCAGCGCCTGGCCGACGTCGACGGCCAGCCGCGGGTCTACGAGCACATCGCCCGCCTGGCGCAAGGCCCCTGGAACCTCACCGGCCAGCTCGCGCTGGTGGTGGGCGCGACCTTCCCGCAGGAGATCGAACGGGTGCGCGAACTGGCCCCGACGGTGCCGCTGCTCATCCCGGGCGTGGGCGCGCAGGGCGGCGATGCCCGCACCACCGTGCAGGCCGGCTACCGGGCCGATGCAAACGGCATCACCGGCATGGTGATGGTGAACTCGTCGCGGGCCATCCTGTATGCCAGCGCCGGTGACGACTTCGCCCAGGCCGCACGCGCGGTCGCCCAACGCACCCGCGACGAGCTCAACACCGGCCGCAGCACCACGCCGGCACGAGGCTGAACCGGACACCTCGCGACGGCCCTTGATGAGGGGCGGTCGATCGGCATGCCGGCCAGGTGCGCCGGACATGCAGTCGCAGGCGCTGCCACCACGCGTCACGGCGCCAGGTGCTGCCTGAACCTGACCCCGCCAGCCGCCTTTCACCGGCCGGAAACGCAGGCGTTGCCTTTGCGCCGTCAGGTCTTTGCACTATTGACAGCCATCAAACAAAGACGAGATGCTCACACGCATCCTGTCGTGTAACGGAGCACGGCACGGCACCCGCAGTGCAACGAGGCACTGCTCCGCTCTCACCAACGGCCGATCGCATCGCAAGGAGTCATTCATGCGTCACAACGGGCCGGTCACCGGCACTGAATACAGCTTTCCCTCGGGGCAGACCCTGGTGTCCACGACCGACCTGAAGGGTCGCATCGTCTATTGCAACCCGGCCTTCGTCGAGGTCAGCGGTTACAACCGCGACGAGCTGCTGGGCCAGCCCCACAACATGATCCGGCACCCCGACATGCCGGAAGAAGCCTTCCGTGACCTGTGGGACACCATCGCCTCGGGCCACCCGTGGAGCGCGCTGGTCAAGAACCGGCGCAAGAACGGCGACCACTACTGGGTGATGGCCAACGTCACGCCACTGCTCGACGGCAACGGTCCGGTGGGCTACATGTCGGTGCGCACGCTGCCCACGCGCGAGCAGGTGGCCGCAGCCGAGACGCTGTATGCCGAGATGCGCAAGCAGGAGCTGGCCAAGGCACCCGCCACGGTGAAACTGTCGCACGGCGCGATCGTGCGCACCGGCCTGGCCGGACGGCTGGACCGCATCCGCAGCGCGCTGGCCGGACACCGTGCCGCGATCATCCCGGTGCTGGTGGCCGTCGCGGCCTATGCGATGGGCAGCGTCTGGGGCGAGACCTGGTGGGGCAATGTGGCGGTGGCGGCGGTTGCGCTGGCCGGCTACGCGATGCTCAACCGCATGCTGGTGCAGCCCCTGCATCGCCTGCTCACCTTTGCCAACCGTCTGGCCGCAGGTGACCTGACCCAGACGCTCGGCCCGCAAGGTGACGATGTCACCGGCCAGCTCGGCCAGGCGCTGAACCAGCTCAGCGTGAACCTGCAGTCCATCGTCGGGGATGCCCGCTCCGAGGTGAGCCACATCGAGCATGCGCTGATGGAAGTGGCCGCCGGCAACAGCGAGATGTCCTCGCGCACCGAATCCCAGGCCAGCAGCCTGGAGCAGACCGCCTCGTCGATGGAAGAGATCACCGGCACCGTGCGCAACAACGCCGACGTCGCGCGCCAGGCCGCCACGATGGCGCAGGACACGGCCGCCGACAGTGCACGCGGCGCCCAGGCGATGAAGGAGGTGACCGACACCATGCACGCCATCCGCGAGGCCTCGCGGCGCATTGCCGAGATCACCCAGGTGATCGACGGCATCTCTTTCCAGACCAACATCCTGGCGCTCAATGCCGCGGTCGAGGCCGCACGCGCCGGAGAAGCCGGCCGCGGTTTTGCGGTGGTGGCCGCCGAGGTGCGGTCGCTGGCCCAGCGCACCACCTCGGCCGCCCGCGAGATCAAGACGCTGATCGACAGCTCGGAGCAGACGGTGGAGGTCGGCGTGCGCCAGGCCGACCAGGCGGCCGAGGTGATCGGCAACACCACCCGCAGCGTGGGCGAGGTGGCGCAGATGGTGCAGGAGATCAGCCACGCCTCGTCCGAGCAACTGGTGGGCATCTCGCAGGTCAACGAGGCGATCACCCAGCTCGACGGCATCACGCAGCAGAACGCGGCGATGGTCGAGGAACTCTCGGCCACCGCCACCGGGCTGCGCGAACGCGCCAAGGTGCTGGCGGAATCGGTACAGGTCTTCCGCGTGGTCGGTACGGCCGTGAGCCTGCCCGATGCGGTGGCCTTGCGGCGTGCCAGCCGCGCCCCCGCCTGAGGCTGGCCTCAGGCCACCAGCGGCAGCCGGCGCATCCGCACGCCGGTCAGTGCAAACAGGGCGTTGGCCAGGGCGGGTGCCGCCGGCGGGGTGCCGGGTTCACCCACGCCCGTGGGGGCCCGCTCGCTCGGCACCGCGTGCGTCTCGATGCGTGGCGAACGCGCCAGCGTGAGCAGCGGCTGGTCGGGGAAGTTCTTCTGCTTCACCTCGCCACGTTCGATGTCGACCCGGCCGTGCAGTGCCGCACTCAGGCCGAAGATCACCCCGCCTTCCATCTGCTGCGCCACCAGGCCCGGGTTGATGACCACCCCACAGTCGATCGCACAGACCACCCGGTGCACCCGCGGCACACCGGCATCGATCGACACCTCCATCACCTGGGCCACGATGCTGCCGAAGCTTTCGTGCAAGGCCACACCGCGCGCGCGGCCCGGGGGCAGTGGCTGGCCCCAGGCCGCCTTGTCGGCCGCCAGGCGCAGCACCGCCGCATGGGCAGGCCGGCCGGCCAGCAACGCCAGGCGGTAAGCCACCGGGTCCTGCCCGGCGGCGTGAGCGAGTTCGTCGATGAAACACTCGCTGAAAAACGCATTGTGCGAATGCCCCACCGCGCGCCAGTAGCCGACCGGCACGTCATGGCGAGTGGCCACGTGGGCCATGCGCTGGTTCGGCACCTCGTAGGGCAGGTCGTACAGGCCTTCCATCGTCGACTTGTCCGGCGTGTCCAGCGGCCCGGCCAGGGCGGGCAGGTTGCGCCCGATCCAGCGCGGCTGGATCGCATCGCCCGCACTCGTGCAACGCAGCCCGGTGGGGCGCCCCTGCGCATCCAGCGCCGCACGCAGCACCGCCACCGCCGCGGGGCGATAGAAGTCGTGCGTGAAGTCCTCTTCGCGCGGCCACACGATCTGCACCGGGCGTCCGCCGGTTTCCATCGCAACCCGCACCGCCTGGCCGACAAAGTCGACATCCAGCCGGCGCCCGAAGCCGCCCCCGATCAGGGTGGCATGCAGCGTGACCTGCTCGACCGGCACGCCGGCCGCCGCCGCAGCGGCGTCACGCGCCAGCCCCGGCACCTGGGTGGGCGCCCACACGGTCACCTGGCCGTCACGCACCTGGGCCGTGCAGTTGATCGGCTCCATCGTTGCGTGCAGCAGGTACGGTGCGTGATAGGTGGCCTCCACCGTGCGTGCCGCCTGCGCCTCGGCCTGAGCGATGTCGCCGCGTGAGTGAAAGGCAAAACCGCCCTCGGTGTCGTGCGCCTGCCGGGCCGTGGCGGCCAGCGCCGCGTCGATGCGCCGCGTGTCGGTGCGTTCACCGAGCGGATCGTGAGGTGCCGCCCGCCATTCGACATCCATCGCGCGTGCCGCCTGCTGGGCATGCCAGGTGGTGCGGGCCACGACGGCAATGGCCGGTGACGAACCGGCATACCGCCCCAGGCGCACCACCCGCAGCACCCCCTTCTGGCGCAGCACCCCATCGACGTCGACCCGTCCGGGGCTGCCACCCAGCGCCGGCGCATGGCGCACCACCGCGTGCAGCAGTTCGGGCGGCCGCACGTCCAGGCCGAAGACGGCCTGACCGGTCACCTTGGCCGGCACGTCGGTGCGCAACGCAGTGCGGCCGATCAGGCGCCATTGGGCGGGATCCTTCAGCGTGACCGAACTGACCGACAACGCCGCGGCCTGGCGCACCAGCTCGCCGAAGTGCGCCTTCGGACCGGACTCATGCTGGATCACCCCGCGCTCGATGCGCAGCTCGGCCACCGGCAGCCGCCATTGCAGCGAAGCCGCCCCGAGCAGCTGGGCGCGTGCGGTGGCCGCCGCCAGCCGCAGCACGTCCCAGGCATCGGCGATCGTGGTGGAGCCGCCGGTCACGCTGATGCCCAGTTCACGCGCGACCTTGCGCACCATCCAGCGACTCAGGCGCACGGTGGTGGTCTCGTGGCCGGGCTCGGCATCGGCCGGGTGGAACGGCAGGCTGGCCACGAAAGTGGCCACATTGCCGTAGAGGCTGTCGTGACCGGCCTGCTCGAGCTGCACACGCTCCAGGTCCACGTCGAGTTCTTCGGCCACCAGCATCGCCAGGCCGGTGAACACCCCCTGACCCATCTCGCTGCGATGCATGGCCAGCACGACAGTGCCGTCCGGCTTCACCTTGAGCCAGCCGTTGAGGCCGACCTCCCCCTCCTGCACCGGCAGGCTGTGGCGGTCGCCCATGCGGCTGCGCGGGGGCAGCACCCCCCAGCCGACCACCAGGGCCGCCCCACCCGCCAGCGCGCTGAGCAGCAGCGTGCGGCGCTTCATGCATCCCCCCCGGTGCGCACCGGCTTGAGCGTACGTGGCGTGCCGGAGGCGGGCTGGCGCAGACGCGCCGCCGTCTTGATGGCCTCGCGCACGCGCGGGTAGGTGCCGCATCGGCACAGATTGGTCATGGCCGCATCGATCTCGGCATCGGTCGGCGCAGGGCGCGCGTCGAGCAGGGCGGCCGCCGCCATCAGCATGCCGCTCTGGCAGTAGCCGCACTGCGGCACCTGGTGGGTGATCCAGGCCTGCTGCAGCGCGTGCAACCGCTCGCCCTGCTGCAGGCCTTCGATGGTCTCGATCCGGCGCGTGCCCACGGCCGACAGGGGCGTGACGCACGAGCGCACGGCCTGGCCGTCCAGGCGCACGGTGCAGGCGCCGCAGGCGGCCACACCGCAACCGAACTTCGTGCCGGTCAGGCCCAGCACGTCGCGCAGGGCCCATAGCAGCGGCATGGACGGATCGGCGAGGTCGTCAGGCAGGGTGTGGGGCTGTCCGTTGATGGTGAGTTGCATCGGTCGTATCCGGTCGGGTGCCGTCATCGAGGGGGCGCCATCGGTTGGCAGCGATCCGTCGGACGGCGTGCGCTGATCGCGCAGGGTCGTCACTGCACATTGTGGCGGCAATCCTCCAGCCGTCGGCCTGGGCGGCTGCGCTTTTGGAGCGGGCTCCCGACTTGCCCGCATGCCCTGCAGGGGCCATGCAGGTGCGCATTTCGCACGCATGCACCGAATCGCCCCGCTGCACCACCCTGCGCCCAGGAATAGCTCTTATGCCACCACAGCCGGCGCAGGCCGCGCCCACAGCGTCACAGAATCGTCATGCCCAGGCCGGCCCTGCGTGCGCCACCCCGGCACGCAGCTGCCAGGCGCGGGGGCCAGGCAGGCACACCCCTTGCATACAAGCTTACGCAAATCACATCCAACAACCCTTTCTTACGGAGTGCTCCCATGAAGATGTCCCTTGCCAAGGTCGCCCGGGCCGGTGCTGTGCTGTGTGCCGGTGTCGGCGTGACCGCGGCCGCGCAGGCGCAGTCGACCGTCCAGATGTACGGCCTGATCGACCTGGCGGTCGGGTCCTATGAAACCAGCGGCGCCGACCGCACGACCCGTGTCGAGTCGGGTGGCATGACCACCAGCTACCTCGGCTTCAAGGGCAGCGAAGACCTGGGCGGCGGGCTCAGCGCCATCTTTGCGCTCGACACCTTCCTGCGCGCCGACACCGGCGAGGCCGGCCGCTTCAACGGTGACCTGTACTGGGCCCGCAATGCCAACGTCGGCCTGAGCGGGGGCTTCGGCACGGTCAAGCTGGGTCGGTCGGCCACGCCGCTGTTCGTCTCGACCCTGCTGTTCAATCCCTTCGGCGATTCGTTCGGCTTTTCACCGGCCATCCGCACCTTCTACAGCCCGACCACCAAGGTGGCCGGCGACACGGGCTGGAGCAATGCCATCGTCTACAGCACGCCGAACTTCAACGGCCTGAGCGCCACGGTGTCGTACGTGCTGAAAGAAGCGCTGCAGGGCGGCAACCTCGGTGCCAACGTGATGTACTTCGGCGGCCCGCTGGCCGCCAGCCTGGCGATCCAGCAGGTGAAGGTGCCGTTTGCCTCCGGCAAGGAAACCACCTGGCAGCTCGGTGGCTCGTACAACTTCGGCGTGGCCAAGGCCTTCGTGCAGTACGGCCAGGTCAAGGAGACCGGCACCGGCATCGCAACCGCCAACACCAAGGACAAGATCCTCCAGGTCGGTGCCAACGTCCCGCTGGGCGCAGGTTCCATCCTGGCCTCGTATGGCGTGGCCAAGACCACACCGAGCGGCGCCACCACCAAGCGCGACATCCTCAGCCTGGGCTACGACCACTTCCTGTCCAAGCGCACCGACGTCTACGCCGTCTACATGTACGACAAGATCAAGTCGCTCGACAGCGGCAACACCTTTGCGGTGGGTGTGCGCCATCGCTTCTGATGTCGGCAGCGTCGCGCTGCCACCGAAGTTGCAACTCTCTCAGCGGAGTTCGAACGCCACCTGCGGGTGGCGTTTTTTTTGGGACGCCGCACCCTGCCAACCTACAGCTCGCACAGGAAATACAGGGCCGCGTAGCCCACGCACAGCAGGGTCAGGCCCCGCCATGCCGCAGCCATCAGCCGGCCGGTGCCAGACCCGGTCGCCCCGGTGTGTGGGGGTGGTGCAGTGCGGTCGCGATGCGGCACGAGGGCCTCGCCGATCTCGTTCATGAAGTTCCCCGTTGGCCCGGGCCACGGCATCCTGCCGTCAGGTCCCAGGCGGTGTCATGGAGGGTCGTGCGCACGTCCATCAGGCCGAGCAGTGTGTGAAAGAGGTGGTCGTGACTGGCGGGCTGCGTGGCGCGCTGGCGCAGGCAGGCCAGGTCGATGCCGGTGGCCTGCCGTGCACCGTCGGACAGCCACATCAGCATCGGCACCTGGGTCTGCACGGCCGGCGCGATCGCATAGGGCATGCCGTGCAGGTAGAGCCGGTTTTCACCGAGGGACTCGCCGTGGTCCGACACGTACAGCAAGGCCGTGTCCACACGGGCCGTGTGCGACTGCAGCTGCGTCAGCAGGCGCGCCAGCAGGTGGTCGGTGTAGAGCAGCGCGTTGTCGTAGGCATTGACGATGGCCTCGCGCGAACACTCGCGCAGGTCGTCGCGGTCGCAGGCCGGCTGGAAGCGCGCAAACGCCGGCGGGTAGCGCCGGTGGTACGAGGGCCCGTGGTTGCCGAGCTGATGCAGCACGATCAACTGCGTGCCACGCGCCTGGGACAGCTGGGCGTCGAGTCCGTGCAGCAGGCCCTCGTCGAGACAGCGCCCTGCGCTGCACACGTCGTCCAGGCCCAGTGTGGAGACCTCGTCGAACGGCAGGCCGTCGCAGACTCCCTTGCAGCCCGACTGGTTGTCGCGCCAGCGCACATCCACGCCGGCACGCGCCAGCACATGCAGCAACGACTGGCTGCCCTGGATGCGCGCCTCGTCATAGTCGCGGCGCCCCACCGGGGCGAACATGCAGGGCACCGACACCTCGGTGGACGTGCCGCAGCTCGTGACCCGATCGAACGACACCACCGGCCAGGCGGCCAGCGCCGGAGTCGTCTGGCGGGCGTAGCCGTTCAGGCCCCAATTGGCCGCACGGGCCGTCTCGCCGAGCACCAGCACCACCACCAGAGGCCGCGCGCGCGCCGCCATGCGCGGCCCCGGATGGGCATCGGTGCCGATCGGCTGGCGCGGTGCAGTGGCGCCGCGGGCGTCGCGGGCCAGGTTGGCCGCCACCGACCACACATAGTTCGCTGGTGTGATCAGGTAGCGCACCTCGCGCTGGTTGCGCATCAGCGAGGCCATCGTCGGAAAGACCAACAGCAGCGCCGCCAGCCCCGCCAGCAACACGGCAATGATCATGCCGGCCCGCCGACGCAGGCCGCGCAGGCCCGGGTGCGCCACCACTTCGATGCGTGTCAGCAGCAGCAAAGGCAAGCCGGCCTGCAACACCAGATGCCGGGCCAGCGCCCAGCTCAGCAGTTCGCGCGCCTCGGCCGGGTCGGTGTGCAGCACATTGCGCAGCATCGATGGATCGAGGTACAGCCCGTACGCCTGCATCGCATGCGTGGCCAGCGCCGTGGCCACCAGCAGTACGGCCAGCACCGGCTTGACGCTGCGGCGCGTCACCCACGGCGCCAGCATCAGAAAATGCACCGCCACCAGCAGAGTGACCAGCGCCGCTGCCAGGCCCCAGGTGGCCGGCTGCGCCGGATCCTGCCCCCGCAACGCTGCGCTCAGGAACCGGCCGTTCGCACCCAGCGCCCAGAACCCCCCGGCCGCCAGCAGCAGCGCCTCGACCGGCATCCGAAGCCGTAGCGCCGACACAAGCTCATCGGTCCGTTGCGTCCAGGGGTGTGCCAGCGTGGTTCTTGCCATGGCGCGCATTGGACGCGCCGAACATGAAGCGAATCTGAAGGGCCTTGTGGCCGCTCAACCCGGTGTGCGTTTCAGGTCACGAAAGGCCGCAAACAGCCAGGACCGCATCCCGATCAGCAGGGTGTAGGGCATGCGCTGGTCGGCGGGCAGCTTCTGGTCGGCCAGGTGCTGGGTGGCGAAGTCCTGCGCCACGCGCTGCAGCCGCTCATTGAAGAGGCCCGCGAGGCTCTTGCCGATCGAGCCGTGCACCAGGGTGAGCATTTCGCCGTCTCCGTCGAAGCCGCCGCTGTAGTAGTCGTCCACCACATGCTCGCGGAAGTACTGCATCACCGGGCCGTGGGGTCGCCAGCGGAAGCCTTTCGCGACCTTCAGGCGGTAGCGGTTCATCGGCTTGAGTTCGATGATGCCCAGGCGGTCGAGCTGGGCCAGGTACTGCACGCCCTGCGCCTCGGTGAGCGTGTAGGTCGCCAGGATCTGGTCGAGTGTCCACTGGCTCAGGCAGCAGATCGCCATCAGCAGCAGGCGGCGGTCGGCGATCACGGCCTTTTCCTGGTCCAGCGTGAGCTCGCGCCGCAGGGGCTGGGCGTCGGCCACCTTGCGGGCCAGGTCGGCAAAGTCGATCTTGAGGATGCGGCAGATCTCGTCCACGCGCGACAGCGGCATGTCGCCCTTGGCGAAGATGCGCTTGATGCTGGACTCGGCCATGCCCAGCCGGGGCGCCAGCTCGGCATAGGTGATGCCGGCGGCCTTGAGTTCAGCCTTCAGCGCCTGCACGAGATCCAGGGTGGTGCTCATGCCCGCATGCTACCGCCCCCGCGCGGCCCACAGCGCCACGCCCATCACCACCACCCCCACCACCTGTACGGGGCCCAGCCATCGGCCGTAAGCCAAGGCGTCGAACACGATGGCCGCCACCGGGTAGACGAACTGCAGCACCGCAATGCGTGAGGGGGTCAACCGCTGCATGCCGGCATACAGCACCACATAGGCCAGGCCCGTGTGCACCACGCCCAGTCCGGCCAGCCAGCCCCAGGCGGCCCCCGGGGCCGGCCAGCCGTGCCACACCGGCCAGGCCAGCAGCACCAGGGCCCCCACCGCACACTGCCACCAGGCCAGCGCGAACGAACCCATCTGCCGTTCGCGATGGGCGATCACCGTCACGGCCGCATAACTCAGCGACCCGCCCACGGCCAGCAGCACCCCCCAGAGGAAGTCCGGGCGGCCGGCCGCATCCGCGGCACCCGCCCCGACCAGGCCGGTGGCCAGCACCAGGCCGCACAGGGCCGCACCGATCGCCAGCCAGCGTCGCGCCGGCGCGGCCTCGCCCAGGACCAGCACGCCATAGGCCATCACCCAGACCGGCTGCACATGGAAGGCCACCGTGGCCACCGCGATCGAGCTGCGCTGGATCGCCGCAAAAAACAGTGCCCAGTTGAGCACCATCAGCAGCCCGGCGGCCACCGCCCAGCCCAGGGCACGGCGCGGCAGGCGCAGTTCATGCCAGCGTCCACGCCAGGCACCCCACAGGCACAGCGCGAGCAGGCCGAAGGCACAGCGGAACCACACGGCCGTCAGCGGGTGCTGGCCGGCTTCCTCGACAAACACACCCAGGGTGCCGAGCAGCAGCCCGCCGAGGGTCATCAGCACGACGCCGTGGCCGGTGCGTGGATCGAGCATGTCGGTGGCCTGGGCGTCGATCCGGGTCAGGGTCAGCGTGGTGGGTGTTTTCATCACGCCACTGTGCCGCCGGCGCATGATCCTGCAAAGCGAATAGATTCAACAATAATCATTCGATTCACGAATGCATGGAGCCCGCATGGCCTCGACCGATCTTCAGCTGGACTGGCTGCGCGCCTTTGTTGCCGTGGTCGATGCCGGTTCACTCACGGCTGCGGCACCTCGGGTGTTCCGCTCGCAGTCGGCGCTGAGCATGCAGCTGAAGAAGCTGGAGGCGGCCGTCGGCCAGCCGGTGCTGTCGCGCGATGCACGCCACCTGGCGCTGACGGCAGCGGGGCAGCAGTTGCTGCCGCACGCCCGGCGCCTGCTGGAGGCCCACCATGAAGCCCTGCAGGCGTTGCACGGCCCGACGGTGTCCGGGCGCATCACGCTGGGCGTGCCCGACGACTATGCAGCGGCCTACCTCACGCCGGTGCTGCGCGGTTTTGCCGCCCAGCACCCGCAGGTCGAGATCGAACTGGTATGCGAACAGTCGACGGCGCTCCTGCCACGGTTGCGGCGCGGTGAGGTCGACGTGGCGCTGGTCTCGCGCGAGCGTGCCTCGCAGGGGCGGCTGCTGTTCCGGGAGCCGCTGGTATGGGTGGGCGCCCCGGCGTTCGAGGTCTGGCGGCGCGACCCCTTGCCCGTGGCCGTGTACGAGGCCGCCAGCCAGGCCCGCAAGGGGGCGGTGGCCGCCCTGGTGGCAAGGCAGCGCGCATTCCGCCTCGTGTATCACAGCCCCAGTCTGGCGGGCCAGCTCGCAGCCGTCGAGAGTGGTCTGGCGATTGCGGCGCTCACACGCTGCAGCGTGCCGGCCGGCCTGACCATCCTGGACACCCGCCACGGTCTGCCCCCGCTGCCCGAGATGGAGGTGGCCGTGATGCGCAGCCGCGCCAGCAGCCGATCGACAGCGGCCCAGGCCATGGAAACACTGATGATCCAGACCCTGAGTCGCCGGGGCTGACCGGCATCAGTATCTTCAAGCGATACCATGCAGCCAACCAGAAGACACAGCGTACCGTCTGGTTGATCTTCTGCAGGCCAGCACCGAACATGCATCCATGTTCAACAACCGTGCTGACACCATGCACACCACCCCCGCAACCATGACCCGCATCCAGCGCGACACCAAGGCCTGGCGTGCCCAGGTCTGGATCTCCTTCGGCACGGCCGCCACGCTGTGCGCCACCGGCCTGGCCTACCTGCCTGGCGAGGACCTGGATCGCGCGTTCATGTTCATGGGGTATGTGTTCTGTCTGTCCACCGCCTTTGCGCTGTCGAAGTTCGTGCGTGACAACCAGGCGCGCAAGGTCGACACCCCCATGTGGCAGCTGGTCGTGTGGGGCGGTTTTGCACTGGCCATGAGCCTGACCGGCTGGGGCCTGTACCGCATGGACATCAACCCGACCTACAAGGCCTACCTCGGTGTGTGCTGGCTGTTCCTGATCTCCACCGTGTTCACGCTCGCCAAGACGCTGCGCGACGCCTACGAGGCCGATCTGCTCGAAGCCCGCGCCCAGGGTGCCGCGCTGCGCGCCGCCCGCGACAACGAATGAACGCTGCCGGGGCATCGCCCTGGCGCCCCCGACGCCCTCGCTGCGACGCCAGGCGCCGCAGCCGCCTCCCCAACACTGACCAAGGATTCGTCATGACCACTGCAACCCCCTCGATGTCGGCCGCGCTGCGTCGCCTCTGTGTTGGCGCCGCGCTGGCAGTGGCCGCCACCGCGGCCCTGCTGGCCCCGTTGCGTACCGCCCAAGCCCATTCAACCGCCTCTGAAGCAAGCGCACTGTCTGCGCTGCCGGTGGCGGTGTCGGTCGCCGCACCGGCCATGGTGCTGTCCGGTGGCGTGATGCTCACCGTGGTCGCCGTCGAGGCCTCGGCCACCGGCACCGTGTGGGTGCTCGAGCGGGCCTCGGACGGCACCCGCGCCGTCGTGCGCTTCAGCGGCCGCGCGGCCGAAGCCTCGGTGGTCGGCGTGGGCACGGCGGTGGTCGTGACCGCGCTGTCGGCCGGCTGGGTGCTGTCGGCCGCCGGCGAGGCCATCGCCTTCATCCCCAGCGAGATCGGGCGCGCCCTGCTGCACAACGAACGCCTGACCTACTGACCCCAGCGAACGAGGCCTTCCTCACCATGAACACCTGGATACGATCCACGCTGGCCGCCTGCGCCCTGGCCCTGAGCCTGGGCACCGCACAGGCCGGCCGCACCTGCGAACACAAGCCGCTCACCGTGCAGGCCATGGAACGTGGCTTCACCCTGGCCGAGCGGGTGGCCCGCCGGCTCGACAGCCTCGACCAGGACGTCGTGGTGCTCGCCCGTGTCGGCCAGGACCTGAGCCGCTACGGCCTGCGCTACTCGCACCTGGGCTTCGCCTACCGCGAAACCGCCCCCGGACCGTGGCGCGACGATCAGCCGGTGCCCACCGTCTGGCGGGTGGTGCACAAGCTCAATCAGTGCGGCACCGCCGATGCGGCGCTGTACCGTCAGGGCCTGGGCGAGTTCTTCCTCGACGACCTGCATGCCTACGAGGCCGGCATCGCGCTGCTCAAGCCCGAGGTCCAGGCCCGGTTGCTGGAAGTGCTGAGCGACCGCAACCGCGTCGCGGTGATGCACACCCGGGCTTACAACATGGTGGCCTACCCCTGGTCGCAGCGCTTCCAGCAGTCCAACCAGTGGGCCATCGAAACCCTGGCCCATGCGATGGACCCGGCCATCGGCACCCGCAAGCAGGCCCAGGCCTGGCTGGTGCTCAAGGGCTACCAGCCCACCACGTTGCGCATCTCGACGCTGACACGGCTGGGCGCACGCGTGACCGCCGCCAACATCAGCTTCGACGATCACCCCGACGAGAAGCGCTTTGCCAGCCGCATCGACACCGTCACCGTCGACTCGGTCTTCCAGTGGCTGCCGGCCAGCGGGCTGGGCACCGGCGTGCAGGTGGTGCGATGAGCGCCGGCATCGGCTGGACGCGGCGGCGCGCACTGTGCTGCGGCGCCGCGGCCGTGGCCGGGCTGTTCACGGCCGTGGGCGCGGCGAGCGGTGCGGGTCGGCTGCGCAACCCCTGTCGCGGCACGCTGCCGCCCGAGCTGGCTCAGCATGAGCGCGTGCGCGCCGCCTGGGACGGCTTGGACGCCACCGCTGTCTGGGACGTGCATGCGCACCTGCTGGGCACCGGCGACAGCGGCTCCGGCTGCACGGTGCATGCCCACATGCATCAATGGTGGCACCCCGGCGAGGTGATGCGTCGCCACGCCATCATGAACGCCGCCTGCGTCGCACCGGACAGCGCCTCGATCGACCGCGCCTACGTCGACCAGCTGCACCGCCTGACCGAAGACTTTCCGGCCGGTGCGCGCTGGTGCCTGTTCGCCTTCGACCACGCCCTGGACGATCAGGCCCGCGAGTGTCCCGACTGGACCACCTTCCACGTGCCCGATCGCTATGCCGCCCGCATCGCCCAGTCGCGGCCGGATCGTTTTGCCTGGGTCGCGTCGATCCACCCCTATCGCGCCGATGCGCTGCAGCGACTGAGCACCGCGCAGGCCGGCGGAGCGGTCGCCGTCAAGTGGCTGCCCGGGGCGATGAACATCGACCTGCGGGCACGCCGCTGCCGGCCGTTCTACGACGCCCTGGCACGCAGCGGCCTGCCGCTGATCGTGCACTGCGGCGAAGAGAAGGCCGTGCCCGGTGCGCGCATGCACGAGTTCGGCAACCCGCTGCTGGTGCGCGAGCCGCTGCGCCACGGGGTGCGGGTGATCGTGGCGCACGCCGCGTCGCTGGGCCGCGCGCGCGACCTCGATCAACGCAGCCAGCCCTGGCGCAGCGCCTTTTCGCTGTGGGCGCGCCTGATGGACGAGCCCGAGTGGGCCGCCCTGCTGCTGGGCGACGTCTCCGCGGTGTTCCAGGCCAACCGCACGCCGGCCGTCTGGCGAACGCTGCTGGCCCGGCCCGACTGGCATCCGCGCCTGCTGCATGGCAGCGACCATCCGCTGCCCGGTGTGATGCCGCTGCATTCCAGCCAGCGCCTCGTGCAGGCCGGGCTGCTCGACGCGGCCACCGCCGCGCTGATCGACCGCCTGCGCGAGCACAACCCGCTGCTGGCCGACTTCGTGCTCAAGCGCTCGCTGCGGCTGGGAACGCAGGGGCTGGCGAACTGCGTGTTCGAGACCCGGCAGCACTTCAGCGCATCCAGCGCCTGAACGCCGGCGCGCCCTACGCAGCCGCGCTGCCTTCCGGTAGAGTCGGCGCGCAGCACAAGACGAACGCAGGCATGCGACACCCCCATCTGCAACGGAGGAGACCGTGAGTTCCAGTACCCCCCATGGCCATCCGAGCCAGTTCGCGCTGCTGGGACAGCGCCGCTTCGCGCCCTTCTTCTGGACCCAGTTCCTGGGTGCCGGCAATGACAACCTGTTCAAGTTCGCCTTCACGGTGCTGGTCACCTACAAGGTGCAGGTGGCCTGGATGGCACCGTCGCTGGCCGGCCTGGTGATCGGTGCGGTCTTCATCCTGCCCTTCCTGCTGTTTTCGGCCACCAGCGGCCAGCTGGCCGACAAGTACGACAAGGCCATGCTGATCCGCTTCGTGAAGTGGCTGGAGATCGCCATCATGCTGCTGGCCAGCTGGGCCTTCATGGTCCAGCAGATCCCGGTGCTGCTGGGCTGCGTGTTCCTGATGGGCCTGCATTCCACGCTGTTCGGCCCGGTGAAGTACGCCTACCTGCCGCAGCATCTGAACGAACGCGAGCTGACCGGCGGCAACGGCATGGTCGAGATGGGCACCTTTGTGGCCATCCTGCTGGGCAATGTGGCCGGCGGTGTGCTGATCGACATCCCCGAGACCGGCGCCACCTGGGTGGCCGGCGCCTGTGTGGCCCTGGCCGTGCTGGGCCGGGCCACGGCGCACTACGTGCCCAGCTCCCCGGCCACCGACCCCGGGCTGAAGGTCAACTGGAACCCGGTGTCCGAAACCTGGCGCAACCTCAAGCTCGCCGGTGAAAGCGTTGCGGTGTTCCGCTCCATCCTGGGCATCTCGTGGATGTGGTTTTTCGGCGCGATCTTCCTGTCGCAGTTCCCGTCGTTCGCCAAGGAGGTGTTGCACGGCAACGAGCAGGTGGCCTCGCTGCTGCTGGTGGTGTTTTCGGTGGGCATCGGTGTGGGCTCGCTGCTGTGCGAGACCATGTCGCGGCGCCATGTCGAGATCGGCCTGGTGCCAGTGGGTGCCTTCGGCATGTCGGTGTTCGCGATCGACCTGTACTTCGCCTCGCGCAGCCTGCCTGGCGGCGTGACCTGGACGCTGTCGGGGTTCGTGGCCCAGCCCGGCCACTGGCGGGTCATGATCGACCTGCTGCTGCTCAGCCTGAGCGCCGGCCTGTACAGCGTGCCGATGTATGCGCTGATCCAGCTGCGCGCGCAGCCCAGCCACCGCGCCCGCATCATCGCCGCCAACAACATCCTCAATGCGCTGTTCATGATCGCCAGCGCCATCCTGGCCGGCGGGCTGCTGATGCTGGGCCTGAGCATCCCCCAGGTCTTCCTGGTGGTGGGCCTGCTCAATGCGCTGGTGGGCGCCTACATCTTCCTGCTGGTGCCGGAGTACCTGCTGCGCTTCATCGCCTTCCTGGCGTCACGCTGCATCTACCGCTTCAAGGTGCGCGGCGACGAGCACATTCCGGTGCACGGGGCTGCCGTGCTGGTGTGCAACCACGTGAGCTTCGTCGACGCCATCCTGCTGATGGCCGCCAGCCCGCGGCCCATCGTGTTCATCATGGACCACAAGATCTTCAGGCTGCCGGTGCTGGGTGCCCTGTTCCGCCTGGCCAAGGCCATCCCGATCGCACCCCAGAAGGACGACCCGGTGACCTACGACAACGCCTTCCGCCGTGCCGAGGAGGTGCTGCGCGACGGCCAGCTGCTGTGCATCTTCCCCGAAGGCGCGATCACGCGCGACGGCAAGCTGCAGGAATTCAAGGGCGGCATCATGAAGATCCTGGAGCGCGTGCCGGTGCCGGTGGTGCCGGTGGCGCTGCAGAACCTCTGGGGCTCGTACTTCTCGCGGGTCGAGGACGGCAAGGCCATGGTGCGGCCGTTCCGCCGCGGGCTGCTCAGCCGCGTGGGGTTGGTGGCCGGCGAAGCCGTCGCGCCCCAGGCCGTCACGCCGGAGCTGCTGCGCGAGCGGGTCGGCGGGTTGCTGGCCACCTGAAGGACACGCCGGCACGGCCAGCGGTTAAAGTGGGCGGTCCAGACGTGCCGCCTGCTCCGCTGCGCGGCCCTCAACCGAACTGCGCCACACACCATGCTCGCCTACCGCCATGCCTTCCACGCGGGCAACCACGCCGATGTCCTGAAACACCTGGTCATGATCCAGGTGCTGCGCTACATGGGCGAAAAGGACAAGCCCTACTGGCTGATCGACACCCATGCCGGTGCCGGCGGCTACAAGCTGCAGGGGCGCCACGCCCAGCAGAACGCCGAATTCGAGGAAGGCATTGCCCGCCTGTGGGGCTTTGATGACCTGCCCGAACCGGTAGCCGACTATGTGAACGTGGTGGCCCAGTACAACCCCGACGGCCACCTGCGCCACTACCCCGGCTCGCCGGAGATCGCGCTGCAGGTGCTGCGCCCGCAGGACCGCCTGCGCCTGTTCGAGCTGCACCCCACCGACCACAAGCTGCTGGCCGCCCACCTGGGGTCCCAGCCGCATACCGAAGTGCATCACGCCGACGGATTCGCCGCGCTGAAGAGCCAGTTGCCACCGCCGTCACGCCGCGGGGTGGTGCTGATGGACCCGCCCTACGAGATCAAGACCGACTATGCCAAGGTGCTGACCGCCGTGCGCGACGCGCTGTCGCGGTTTTCAGAGTGCGTGATCATGGTGTGGTACCCGCATGTGCAGCGCCTGGAGGCGCAGCAGCTCGCGCAGCGCCTGAAGGGCTCGGCCCCCAAGGGCTGGCTGCATGTGCGCATGACGGTGCAGCAGCCGGTCGAGCGCGGATTCGGCCTGATGGGCAGCGGCATGTTCGTGATCAACCCGCCCTGGGTGCTGCACGACACGCTGGAGGCCCTGATGCCCTGGCTGACCCAGCGCCTGGCGCAGTTCGACGGCGCGAACTTCCTGCTCGAGCAGAAGAAGGCCTGAGCGCGCGCCGCAGCGGCGGGCGCTCTGGCGCCCCGGCCGCCCGCTACTTGATGTCGACCAGCAGCCAGCGCAACAGGCCCAGCGTGCCGGCGATGATGTAGGCGTCGTCCTTGACTTCCTTGTACTTCTTGTTGAAGGCGTCGACCTTGGCCTGGTCGTACTTGTACTTCACTGCAAACGGATGCTGCAGCGTCATGCCCTTGAACGCGCTGAATGCGGCAAAGGCCTGCCGATAACCGTCCAGCGTACCGCGGGGCTTCATGAAGTTCTCGAGCATCACGACGGCATCGTGCATGTCGTTGTCTTCATGGTTGAGGATCTGCCGGGTCGGTGCGGCAACATAGGCCCAGGTGGCCGAGCCCGGGTGCCACTTCAGGATGGACCAGTCGCAGGTCTTGCCACTGGCGGTGGAGGCCACCGGCAGTGCCCGGAACTTCACCTTGTCGGCCATCTTGGCCTGCTTGCGTGACAGGGCGGTCACGACCTGGTCGGTGTAGGAATCGGTGTTGGTCTGCTTGTGCCGCGCATTGCAGGTCAGCATTTCCACCGTGGTGAGGCCGGGGTTCTTCTTGCGCCACTCGCCCACCAGGTCGACAAAGGCCGCCGGGGTCAGGGTGCAGAAGTGGGAGGTGTCGCCATGCCCCCAGAACACCAGCTTGTCGAGCCCGCCGATGGTCTTGGGTTTGTCCTTGACGCTGGCTGCCGTGGTGCCGTAGGCCGTGGCCAGTGACTTGGCGCGCACCATGTGATCGTCTTCACCCCAGATGACAAACGTGCCCATCGCGACCCCTCCAAGTGAGGCGCCCACTCTACCAGCTTGACCGGGCATCGGGTAGGCCGCGCACGCGCCGGAGGGCGTCTCACGACGCGATCAGCAGCAGCGCAAACACGCCCAGGCACACGGCACTGCCACGTCGCAACCAGGCCACGGCCCCGGGTGCCGGCCGTGCCTGCCGAAGCCGCACGGCAACGGCGGCCAGCCCGCCGTGGATCAGCAGCAGTGCGCACAGATAGACCCCGACGGCCCCCGCCGCTCGCCAGGGCACCAGGTCGCCGGATGGCGCAT
The DNA here is from genome assembly GCA_946482595.1 of uncultured Comamonadaceae bacterium. The sequence continues at coordinate 30,076 of CAMLSD010000007.1, read as the reverse complement.
CCAGTGCCACGGGCGGCAGCACGGCCAGGAAAAACAGCACCGGTTTGGGGTTGACCGTCTGCAGCATCAGGCCGCGTCGCAACAGCACCCAGGCGCCTGGCGCGCACCCATCGCCCAAGGCCACGGGGCCCTGGACTGCAGTGGCTGCAGCGCGCCAGCTCTGCCATGCAAACCGCATCAGGATGGCTGCGCCAGCCCACTTGAGCAGCGTGAACCACTGCGGCCACCACAGCAGCAGGCCGGCCAGGCTCAGCAGGGACAGGCCGGACATCAGTACCGTGCCCATGCACAGGCCCAGCACGCCCAGCATGGCTGCGCGCCAGCCCAGTTCGGTGGCATGGCGGATCGTCAGGATCTGTCCCGGCCCCGGGGTCGCCACGGTCAGGAACACCATCGCCACATAGGCGCCCTGGACGTCGATCGTGCTGGTGGTCATGGCGGCAAGTGTCATGCTCGGGCCCAGGCCGCGCCAAACGACTTTCATGTCATCATGTGTTGATCCAGACTCAACACCTTGCGATGCCCTCCGACCTGCCGTTCCAGGCCCTGCGCGTCTTTCTGGAAGTCGTCCGCATGGGGGGCTTCCGTCCTGCGGCCGAGGTGCTGCATGTCACGCCTGGCGCCCTCAGCCGCCAGGTGGCGGCACTGGAAGCCCACCTGGGCTGCGTGCTGCTCCAGCGCCACGCAGGGCGCCCCCCCGAGCTCACGCGCGAGGGGCGGCGGTTGCTGCAGCGCACCCAGGCACCGATGGACAGCCTCGTGCACAGCCTGGCCTCGTTCAGCGGGCCGCGTCCCCGACGCTCGGTCATCATCAACACGAGCGTGACGCTGGCGATGCATTGGCTGATCCCGCAGGTGCCTCGCATCGAGCAGGAGTGCAACGGCCTGCAGCTGGAGATCCAGACGGACGACGGGCCTGCCGACTCGCGGCTGCCTGTCGATCTGTTCATCCGCCGGGACCCGGCCGAACTGGCGCCCCTGGCGTCGCACCCCTTCATGGACGAGCAGGCGGCATGGGTGATCGCCCCGCGACTGTGGTCACCCGGGTCGGGGGCCCCTGCGTCCCTGACGCGGCTGCTGCGACGCTGGCCGCGGGTGGCGGCACGATCGCGTCCGGACCTGTGGCCGGCATGGTGCCGCCACCATGGCCTCGACGAATCGACCTTGCCCGCGCCGCTGTGGATGGACAACACGGTGCTGGCGATCCAGGCCGTGTTGCAGGGCCTGGGCAGCGGGGTGCTGCCGCTGCCTTTTGTGGGCGAGATGCTCAAGTCGCACAGCCTGCATCGCCTGCCTGCGGACGCTGCGCCGAGCGGCAGCTATGCCTGCGCGGTGCGCCCCGGGCGCGATTCGGCGCGGGTGCGGGCCGTGCTCGACTGGCTGAAACGCTCAGGGCGCTGAAGCCCGGCGTGATTCATGCGCGGTACAGCGCCACCACCCAGTACGTCGCAATCGCAAGCTGGACGGCAAAGGCGGTGAATCGCGCCGTCACGGCCGCGGGCGACACCGAGGCCAGGTGGATCAGCGATTGCACGATCCGCGCGGCGAGCAGCGCATGGGCCCAGGGGTCGGTGACGCTGCTGCGATCGGCCACCACGGCCAGCAGCATGATCCCGCCGAACAGCGGCAGGCCCTCGATGCAGTTGGCATGCGCACGCGCCAGCCGCTGCATGAATGGGGACAGGCCGGCGTTGTCCGGCGTGAACCCGTTGGCCGGCACCTTGCGTGCGAGCACCAGCACGGAGCGCCGCACCTCCATCAGCAGCAGCAGTGCCAGGGTCCAGGTCAGGAAGCCGAGCAAGGCCTGAAGGGTTGCGGACATGAAGTCTCCTCGATGTGATCGCGCGGCCTGCGCACTGCCGGGGTCGCCAGCGCAGGCCGTCAGGTTGAAGGCGGCACCCGCGCCGACTCGGGCGGGCCGAACACACGGTCGAAGCACCAGGTGAAGCCGATCGCATACACCAGGAAAAACAGCAGGATGCCCAGGTCGGCCACCAGTGCATGCAGCAGCGAGGTCTCCAGCCACCAGGCCATCACCGGCACGAGCAGCACGACCAGCCCGCCTTCGAACCCCACCCCATGCAGCAGCCGTCGCCCCAGGGTACGCTGCCGCTGCGCCTGCCGCGACTCCCAGCGCTCGAACAGGCCATTGAACACATAGCTCCACAGCAGGGCGATCGTCGACAGCGTGGCCGCAAGCGCAAGCGACGAGCCCATCGGCTCATCGAACAGCAGCCCCATGGCCGGGCCGACAAAGGCGATGGCGATCAGCTCGTACAGCACGGCCTGCACGATGCGGCGCTGGCGGGGTGTCATGGGCACCTCACAGGGATGCCGCGCGCCGGCCTCGACATGACTTCAGTCCGCACGACGTGTTGGCGCGATGTCGAAATGCAGCACGTCTTCGCGCACACCCAGCTTGGTGTACAGCGCAATGGCCGGGTCGTCGCCGTGATCGGCCTGTACGAAGATCACGTAGATGCCGCGTTCGGCGGCAAGCTGCCTGAGCCGCTCGATCATGGCGGTGGCCACGCCGCGCCTGCGGTGATGCGCGTCGACGGCCAGGTCATAGATGTAGAACTCCGAGCGCGCCTGCTCGAACTTGGGCAGCACGTAGCCGGCCAGTGCACCCACCACGCGTTCGCCGACACAGGCCACGATCGCCACGAAGGTGTCACTGCCGAGCAGGCGGCGCAGGTAGGTGTCGTCCGGCTGACGTTCGCAGTAGGAGGGTGCGTCTTCGAACTCGCGCCCGAACAGGTCGAGCATGGCGCGCGCCAGCGGCAGGTCGGCGGCGCTCAGCATCCGCACCAGCACATCGGCCGACGCCTCGGTCTGCCGGCCCGGCGCATCCGGTGCGCCAGCATCGGGAAGGTCGGTGCCGCTCACGCCTTGAGGAACTCGCGTATGGTCTGGTAGTGACGCAGCGTCAGCTTGTCGGGAGCGTCATCCGGAAACTGCCCGCGCAGCGTGTTGTACAGATCCAGCAGATCGTCGTACCGGCGGCGTTCGTTCCACTCCTGCTGGGGCTTCACGTCGAAGCCCTTCAATTCGTCGATCCACAGGCCGCCGATGGCCTGGAACTTGCCCGTGCGCACCACGTAGTGCGCGTCGATGGCCACGTAGTCGTCGACGTCGACCCAGCGATCGTCGCGCTTGTCGCGGGCCAGGTGCCACATGCGCAGGTCCGGCTTCATCCAGAAACGGCAGAAGGTCAACGGATAGGTCGCCTGGTAACGATAGGTCAGCTCGGTGCGCCGGGCCGGGCAGCCGCGCTTCACCCAGTCCTTGATCGCCTCGTAGGCCTCGTTGTCACTGATGTACAGACCGCGGTAGCTTGGCATGGTGGGCTCCCTGACTCTGCGCCGGCATATCGCAAGTCTAGCGTCGCGGACGCAAGATGCGTGACATGCGCGACATGCATCAGGGTGATGTGTGTGCACCCGCGGTCGACGAGCCCTCGCCCACCTCAGCAGCGGGTGGCGGCACCGCAGCGCTGCGCAGGTGCACCCCGGTCGCCACCACCAGCAGCACCAGCGCCACCACGTCGGCCCGGACAACCGTGGACAGGGCGGCGTTGTAGTGGCCCACGGTCCATGCCAGCACCAGGAAGGCTCCGACACTGACGACACCTGCCACAAGCGCCAGCGTATGCAGGTGCCGATGACAGGCCGCATGGCCCAGAAAGGCCGCCAGCAGGCCGAACAGCACCGCACGGTGGCGCAGCAGGATCTCGAGATTGGGGTCCTCCACCACCACCCCATACAGACCGGCCAGCCTGACCGCACCCAGCACTCCGGCCAGCGGCAACAAGTGCAAGGCAGCCACCAGCAGCAGGACTACAGGGACGACAAATCTCATGGTACGGGCCCGGTGATGCCAAAGGTGATGGTGTACCGGCGACCGGCGGCCTGTGGCAATGACCTGGGAGGTCATGGACCGTGCCGGAGTGCCTGCGCGTCATCGGCTGCGGCATGGCAGGCCACGCACAGCTTGTTGCCCTCGGTGTCCCGAAAGTAGGCACCGTAGTAGTTGGTGTGGTACTGCGGGCGCAGGCCCGGGGCGCCCTCGCAGGTGCCACCATGGGCCAGCGCCACCGCATGGGCTGCGTCGACCACGGCCCGCGACGCCGCCATGAAGGCCACCATCTGGCCATTGCCGCTGTCATGCGGCCGGGCATCGAACGGGGCGCCGATCACGAACAGCGGACGCGGATCGGGGTGTGACTGCCAGCCCGCCCAGGGTCGACCCGGGTCACAGAAGCGCTCCGCCACCCCGAGCACCGGCATGAGCGCACGGTAAAAGGCCAGGGCCCGGTCAAACTGGCTGACGCCGACAAAAATGTGCGAGAACACGGCTTGCTGCTCCGTCCAGGTCCATTGGCCACCGACAGCGCCCATGCGGCGGTCGGCCCCCGCACCGCTCCGACGGAACGACGCCCCGGCAGCGTACACCAGGCATGCCGTTCAACAGGCCCGCCGTTCGCAGCGTGTGTCCGGGCGCAGTGTGCGTCCGGGTGCAGCGTGCGTCCGGGTGCAGCGCGCTATCGCCTGGCCAGGTGCCAGGCCACCAGCGCATTCGCATGGCCGTGGCCCAGCCCGTGTTCAGCCTTGAGCAGGTTCACCAGTTCCATGTGTTTCATCGCGCCGGCGGCACGCAGCACCGCCAGCCAGTGCTCGATGGGTTGACCGTATTTCTTCTCGATCGACGGGAAGTACGACGCCGGCCCCTTGACCTTGTCGGTGGTTTCCATGATTGATCTCCAGGTTCGCTTGTCCAGATTTCGGTGGGCGAGGCAACGAAATGTGCCGCCTCCTCTGCACGACGAACCGGGACGCCCGAAATCGACACCACGGCATGCCGATCACCGCTGATGTCAAGGCGCCGGCCGCGGCCGAGTGGCCTGCCGATGCCAGGCGCATGCCCAGGTCAACGCGCGAATGCGCTGGTGCACCATTGCTGCTCGCACGGCACACCATCTCCGTTGCCGTCCATCTTCGTCCCGGGGCAGTTGTTGATGAAGAAGGTGGCCTCACTGCACGACGTCATCTGTGAACAGTGGGTGCGTCCGTCGCAGCGGAACACGCCGGATGGCGCGGCCTCCGACATGTCTGCAGACAGCGTCGCGGGCACGGTCGCGGGCCTCGTCGCAAGCTCGCGACGGCGCTCCGACTCCTTGTACCGCCCATGAACGTAGTCCGCCACGGCCACGATCAGCCCCGCCGACACGAGCAAGGCCATCAGGCCGAGCCATGGCGCAGGTTCTTTCCTCGTGGTTCGTCGCCTGCTCGGGTAGGTTGATGGCTTGCCCAGGGCCTGGCGGACAACCTGCACCGCGGCGGGCTTCCCGTCTCTTCCGCGTGCCAGTTCGAAGGTGAGGGTCTCGCCAACCACGGGCCGTGATCCGTCTCTTGGAAAGGCGCTGATGTGGACGAACAGTTCATCGCCGCCGCCAGTGGGCGCAATGAACCCATAACCGCGGTCGTCATGCCAGGTTCGCAGCGTGCCGGTCTGTGCCATCGGGAGGTTCGGGAGGTGCTGGAGTGCAGGTCAAGTGGCGCACTGACGGCATGCCTTCAGCGCTCCGGCACGACTGTACTGTGTGGCGCCGGCGCGGCCAAGATGCATGGCAGGGACCATGCGCCCCGGCGCGGATCACTGCTCCGATCGGCCTCGCACCCACCCCACCGACAGCACATACCGGCTGCCGCCGTGCACCGTCGTGACCTGGTGTTCACACTGGTCAGGACGAAACAGCTTGATCCGGGCCGACGCGTAGATCGGCGTGGCGCAGACGAACTCGCCACCGGACTGGGGCGCCTTGAGTATGAGGTTCAGTCGGTAGTGCCGCCCCTGCCCCACCGGATCGGTGTGCGGTGGCACGCACGAGCCCTCGGGATAGCGAAGCAGATAGCTATCGAAGGGCAACGGCCAGGTCCCGGTCAGCAGCAACATCTTGTCGTAGCCCGTGCCCTGGCGCCCTTTCTGCCAGCGAAAGGCCAGCCGGGCCCAGGTGCGCAATGAATCGACCAGGCTCATGGCGTCACGTCAGCCGGTTGCCACGCTCACTCGACCGTGAGCGTGTAGGTCACCGCCTGCGACATGTGCGGCAGGATGCCACCAAAATTGATGACGTGTGTCCCTTTTGGCAGAGGCTTCAGCATCACGAAGTAGCCGTCGCTCGCCGCAGGGAAGATGCGCGTGGGCGGCACCCTCCTGGCGCCCAGATCGAAGCACCGCCCACTCACCTGGCGATGGTCTGCAGCAACCGGCACCCTTTCGGTTCCGACTTCCAGCACCAGCGCTTGCGGATCGTCCGTCAGCTGCGCTGCGCTGGTCTTCATCTCGCTGCAACTGCCCGCAGCGCCCAGTGACGGATAGACAACGTAGTTGATGAGCGGGAAAAAGAGGTACTTGCCGGCCGGCACCGTGCAACGCCGAATGGTGCGCCGCGTGCCGTACGTCCCGGCAAGAAACCACACCTCCCCGGACTGCTTGCTCGCACACAGCTCGCCGGTGCGATCCGCCACCGGGCTTGCGTCGTCGGGAAAGGACCAGGCCCACTGCCACCAGCGTACGGACCACTCGGCCTGGTTCGCGCCCGACACCGATTCGGTGGGGGCGACGATGGGGCTGGCAGACGCCACGGCGGCGAAGAGCCAGCCGGACACCAGGACGAAGATGCGCAGACAGGGTGCCATGAGCTTCATGCGTGATGGGGAGATGTGCCGCAGGCGACACGCGCCATGCGTGGCTGCCCGCGACGCGCATGATACGCATGGCGGAGGCCGCCCAGCGCATTGCGCCCGGCCGTCCGGCGGGCTTGTGGCTCAGGTTCCGGTAGTGCCAGGAGGATGCTCGCGGAACCATTCACTGATGGCAGGCATGTTTGGCTCGAAGCCCCCGGGCACCGAGATGTTCAGCACACCGGCCCGGGCGTTGCTTCGATTCTCGAAGTCATGGCGCATGCCGCCCGGCACCAGCACGAAGGTGCCGGGTGGGCCGTCGATCCACTCGTCGCCAAGCAGAAAGCTCATGGTCCCCTCGATCACGAAAAACACGTCGTCCTCGTCGTGGGCATGGGCACCCGGCCCCTGCGTGCGGGCTTCCAGCCACCATTCCGAGATCGAGTACCGCTGCACGGTCTCGTCGCCATCGGCCTTGAAGACCGCGGCAATCCGGCCCATGGGATAGCTCCGGCCGGCGCCAGGCGCCAGGACCACCGGTGTTCTGAGACCTTCAGGCAAGGGATTCGTCATGGCGATGCGCCCCGTGGAAGAGGGATTCGATGGGGGATGCGCCGCAAGGCCGGCGCGCGCAGGCAAAGGCACAGACGCTGCTGCGGCCAGCCAGCCCGCAATGTAGCGCCCTGCGTCGGGCCGGCCAAGGTGGTGTGCCGGCGGCCGCGTGGTCACTGCCCGGGCGGCTGGGGCTGCAGCGCGCCGCGCAGGGCCGAGCGCATGTCATCGGGCAGGCTGCGCACGCCCTTGATCACGCCGGGCCCCCCATGGCGCCAATGTGCCGTGAACTCGCGCACCGGCTCGCCATCGTTGACGCGGCGCGCCGTGACCTGCAGGACCACCTCGGTGCCACCTTCGACGAGTGCGGCCGATGACAGCAGCCTGACCACCGGCCCCAGCTCACGCACCGCCAGGGTGAGCACCACATCGAACGGCCCGCCCGGCGCGCCCGCTTCCGAGGCGATGGCCTGGGGACTCAGGCTGCCTGCGCGGCGCAATTGCGTGCGACCAAAACAGCCGGCGCTCCTGAAGAATTCGTCAAGCCCGGACGCCGCAGCCGCCTCGCGCGCCGCAACGTCCTTCTGATCCGGCCGCCATTGCGGCGCCCACAGCACCAGCGCCGTCGCGCTGCGGTCGCACACGGGTGCCTGGGGCGATGGGGACACCGACACCTGTGTGCTGGCGCATCCGCCCAGCAGGGCCAGGCCGGCAGCCCATGCGAGTGTGCGAGTCAGCGCTTCAGACACCGTCTGCCTTGAGCTTGCGCACGGCCGCCACATCCCCGAGGAACACCGCAAGACAGTCCTTCTCGGCCTGCGTCAGGCCGTCGCTCTCCAGGAGACGCAGGCGCGTGATGACCACCTCCAGCGCCTCGGCCAGATGCCCGATCTGCTTGCCATAGCTGCCGACCTTGCGCAAGGCGGCCTGCTCCAGCGCCGCATTCGACGACGCCCCCAGATTCACGTTGAACAGGTTGAACGACCAGTTCGGCAGGATGGGCTGATTGAGCTGACCCGGCGCAAGCTGCAACGGCATGTATACATATTCCATCGGTCTCTCCAGTCGCTGCGACGACCGGCAGCATGCATGGATTGTGCCCAGGCCGGCATGTCGCAGATGGCGTCGGTTCAGGCTGCGCTAGCTGCGTTGGCCGAACGGCTTCGACTCCCTGGCCAGACGCCTGGCCTCCTGGTAGACCGGGGCCCGGTCAAGTTCGCGCGCCAGCTGCGATGGCGTCTGCCCGAACTCCGACACCCTGTCTTCGCGCGCGCCCGCTGCCAGAACTGCTGCAATGATGTCAGCGGGGCATTGACGTGCAGCCACATGCAGCGCAGTCTCGCCCATGTCCCCTGCGGCGTTGACGTCCGCACCATGTGCAAGCAGCGTGCGCACAGCGTACGCGTCCCGCCGCCAGAGGTAGACGTGAAGCGGCGTGTCACCGGAGGCGTCCGCGGTGACGGGTGTGATGCGTGGCGTTGGCATGACACCAGGGAACAAGACATCCGCGGCACCCTGAAGTACATCGTCGATGGTGCGCCGATCCCTTGTCTTCGTCATGCATATCGCTCAATGAAGGTCCGATGTCGGCATTGCGCCGCGCACTCGCCTGCGCGCAACAACGGCACGCAGCAGCATCAGTTGCAGCCAGAAGGCTGCAAACAGGGCGGTCAGTACCAGCACCCAGTGAAATAGCGCAAAGCCTTCCTGGTGGAACCGCACAGGCAGGTCGGTGGCCTCCACCAGCACGCCGACTTCCACCACCGACAGCAGCGCACTGGCCGCGTACACCCAGCCCGGCGGGGCTGCGACCGCGGCCTGGCGCGCCCGTCGACGGCCGGTCAGACGAAAGAAGATGCCAAGCACCACTGCGCCCAGCATGAGCGCCAGCAGGCCTCGGCCGAACACGGCGGCCACGGTTGCGCCAGACAACGCGAAGACGAGGCCGATCACTTCCAAGGCCACTTCGGCACGGGAGGCGATGGCGCGACGGACTGACGTGAGCATCGTTGCAGGGAACCTTGTGTCGATGGGACGGGAAATCGCCTCGCCGGTCGCCCTTGGACGCATCGGCCGGCAGTTCAACCCGCAGCCGATCGTACCAGCGCCCTCGGAGCAGGCAGCCTGCGCTGACCGCCCCAGCCCCGGGAATCTTCGCGGAAGCACCGCGTGCAAGCCGATTGGAAGCTCGTGTGCACGGCGCAGAGCCTGCGACGCGGGTTCAACGAACTTCCCACTCACGACACTAGCCCGGAATGTCCGGCTCGACCAGCGCGGCAAACTGGGCGAGTGACTCCTGCCAGCCGAGGTAGCACATCTCCAGAGGAATGGCCTGCGGTATGCCCTCCTGGACGACCGACAGTTCGGTGCCGCATGAGACCGGCTCGAAGCTCACCGTCACCTGCATCTCGCCCGGCAGGTTCGGGTCATCGAACTTGTCGGTGTAGCGAATCCGGCGGGCGGGCACCAGCTCCAGGTACTCGCCGCCGAACGAGTGCGATCCGCCCGTCGTGAAGTTGCGAAACGACATCCTGAAGCTGCCGCCAGTGACGGCATCGAGGTGGTGCACGACACAGGTGAAGCCATGCGGTGGAAGCCACTTGGCCAGGGCATCGGGCTCGGTGAAAGCCCGGTAGAGCTTTTCGGGCTGGGCACGGATGACTCGGTGAAGGTGAACGCTGCGGTCGGACATGGTCAGGCTCCTGTGGGTGGTGAAGGCTGCAAGTGCAGTCTCTGACAACACGACGAAACAGCCGTCGCCATTTCGACAACACGACCCCAAGGGTAAACCCGTGGCCCCGACCCACTTTGCCCGGGGCACTCCGGCGAGGGTTTTCACCCGTTTTACATTACACCTGTAATGTTTAATCTCGACAACATGGTCGACCCAGCCCCCCTCTCCCCGCCCCGGCCCCGTCGCCAGGCCGAGCGCAGCCGTGCCACACGCGAGCACCTCATCGCCACCACGATCGACGTCGTGCGCGAGCGCAGCTACCAGGGGGCCACCGTGTTCGAAGTGGCCAAGGCGGCAGGCGTCACCCCCGGTGCGCTGCAGCATCATTTCGGCTCCAAGGCCATCTTGATGATGCAGGTCATCGACGAGATCCTGCGTTCGGGCCTGGGGACCGGTGTGCCCTGGCCGGGTGCCGAGTTGCCGCTGCCCGAACGGGCACACCGCTTCGTGCGCGCCCTGTGGGAGACGGTCTACGAGCCGCCGCGCTTCCTGGCCGCGTGGGACGTCTATTTCGGCGCCGCCTCCGATCCCGAGATGCGCGCGCACATCGCGTCACGCCGGGCCGACGTGAGCAGGTCGCTGCATGAACGATTCCGCAGCGTGTTCCCCGAACTCGCCACGGCCCCGGACGTCGACGCCCTGGCCGACCTGGTGCTCTCCACGTTGCGGGGCATCGGGATCATGCGTCTGTTCGGGCCGGCCGAGGCGCAATGCGCCGCGCAGCTCGACGTGCTGGCCGAACTGATCCTCCTGCGGTGCCGCACCGCTTCGCCTGCCCCCTTGCCACGCCCTGGAAGGAACCCCCGATGACACGCTCCCGCTGGCTGATCGCCACCGCCGCACTCGCCTGCGCCCAAGGCGCATTGGCTGCCTTCCCGGACAAGCCGGTGACCCTGGTCGTCCCCTACCCGCCCGGCGGCGCCACCGACACGGTGGCCCGCATCATGGCCAAGGGGATGGCCCCGCACCTGAAGCAGCCGGTGATCGTCGAGAACAAGGCGGGGGCCGGCACGGTGATCGGCGCGGGCGCGGTGGCCCAGTCCGCTGCCGACGGCTACACCCTGCTGATCAGCTCGAACACCACGTTCACCATCAACCCGGGCCTGAAGTCCAGGCTGCCGTATGACCCGCTGAAAAGCTTCGAGGCCATCGGCATCCTGGGCACCTCGCCACTGGTGCTGCTGGCCCATCCGTCGGTACAGGCCAATACCGTGGCCGAGCTCGTGGCACTGGCCAGGAGCCAGCCCGGCAAGATGAGCTACGGCTCGTTCGGCAACGGCACCACCTCGCATTTCGCCGGCGAGATGTTCAAGGTCCAGACCGGCACGCAGATCACCCACGTGCCGTACAAGGGCAGTGCACCCGCCATGCAGGACCTGATCGGCGGTCAGGTCCAGCTGACCTTCGACACCAATGTGGCAGCCATCCCCATGCTGCAGGCGGGCCGGGTCAAGGCCATCGCGGTGACCTCGCTCAAGCCGTCCCCCTCGCTGCCCAAGGTGCCCAGCATCGCCGAATCCGGGTACCCGGGCTTCGAGATGGTGCCGTGGATCACGATCGTGGCCCCGCGTGGCCTGCCCCCGGCCGTGCAGGCCGCGCTGAACAAGGCGTTTGTCAGTGCGCTGGCCGACCCGGCCACCCAGGGCGACCTGACCAAGGCCGGCGTCGACGTCGCCTACGAACCCCCGACCGCCTACGACACACGGGTGACCAGGGAGCTGCCCCTGATCCGTGCCTATGTGCACAAGGCCGGGCTGACGCCGGACTGAACACATGAGCACCGACCGATCACTCGTTGAACTCAGCGCGGTCGAACTGCGCGCGATGATCGGCAGCCGCCGTCTGTCGCCCGTCGAGCTGCTCGACGCGTGCATCGCACGCATCGAGTCGCTGAACCCTGGCATCAACGCCATCTGCGCCACCGACTTCGAGCGTGCCCGCGCATCAGCGCGTGCCGCCGAAGCCGAGGTCATGGCCGGCAGGCCGCTGGGCCGCCTGCATGGCCTGCCGCTGGGCGTGAAGGACCTGCAGGACACCGCCGGCCTGCTGACGACCTGCGGCAACATCCGGCTGCGCGGCAACGTCCCGAGCGTCGACAACGGCCTGGTCGCCCGACTGCGCTCTGCCGGTGCGATCGTGGTGGCCAAGACCAACGTGCCCGACATGGGTGCAGGTGCCAACACCCGCAACCCCGTGTGGGGCGCCACGGGCAACCCGTTCAACCCGTCGCTCAATGCGGGTGGATCCTCCGGAGGGTCCGCCGCTGCCCTCGCGGTGGACATGCTGCCGATCTGCACCGGCTCGGACACCGGTGGCTCGCTGCGCATCCCCGCCGCGCTGTGCGGTGTGGTCGGGCTGCGGCCTTCGCCGGGGCTGGTGGCCAATGACGCCCGGCCGCTGGGCTGGTCAGCCATCTCGGTGCTCGGCCCGATGGCACGCAACGTGCCGGACACCGCGCTTCTGCTGGGTGCGATGGTCGGCCTCGACCGTCGCGACCCCTTGTCGTACCCCGCAGGTGCAGCCGATGTGTGGCCCCTGCCGCAGGTGGACCTGGCCGGCCTGCGCATCGGCTGGACCGAGGACTTCGGCATCTGCGCGGTCGACGCCGACATCCGCGCAACCTTCCGCCAGCGCATCGAGACCATCGCACCCTGGGTCGCGCGTTGCGAACGGATCGAACCCGCGCTGGGTGACGCAGACCGCGCCTTCGACATCCTGCGTGCCGAGAGCTTTGTCGCCGCCTTTGCCGACACCTACCGCGACGCACCGGACACCCTGGGCCCGAACGTGCGATCGAACGTCGAGATGGCCGCTTCGATCACCCTGGCCGACCGCGCCTGGGCGCACCTGGAGCAGACCCGCATCGCCCGGCGCATGCAGGCGCTGTTCGAGCAGTACGACCTCGTGGTGGCGCCCGTGACGCCGGTGTCCCCGTTCCCGTGGACCGACCTGTACGCACGCGAGATCGACCGCCAGCCGATGCGCAACTACTACCAGTGGCTGGCGCTCACCTACATCGTGACACTGGCGACCAACCCGGCCCTGGCCCTGCCATGCGGGCGCGACGCACGCGGCATGCCCTTCGGTCTGCAGCTGATCGCGCCGCTGCGCGACGACACCCGGCTGCTGGGCGCAGCTCACGCGCTCGAGCAGGCCTTCGCCAGTGCGCCGCAACTGGCCCGCCCCCGGCCGGATGTCGAGGCGCTGCGCACGGCAAGGCCGGACCTGCGCAGCATCGTCACCCACCCCCCGCAGCTGCACGGCAGGCCGGACGACCACCCCACGTTGAGCGCGGTGTGAACCGCGATGCCGCCGGCCGCACGATCTGCGCGGCGGGCGCGCTGCCCAGGGGCTCGTGACACGCTCACCCGGCCCGCGCAGGAGTATGCTGGCACGACGGGAGGTGCTGGACGAAGGCGGCCCCGTGCAGGGCTGCCCGCTCACTCAAGGGGAAAGCGCATGCTGAACCACGCATCCGTGACCGTCATGCTGCCCGTGATCGACATGGGCCGTGCACGAGCCTTCTACGAGAACCGCCTGGGCCTTCAGGCCGGCACGCTGAAGCCGGACGGCAAGTTCACCTATCAGGTCGGCGGCACGGCCATCGCCCTGTTCCCCAAGCCCGAAGGAACCAAAGCCGAGCACACGGCCGTGAGCTTCAAGGTGGACAACATCGCCGCCGCCATCGAACGCCTGAAGCAGCAGGGCGTCGTCTTCGAAGACTACGACTTTCCGGATTTCAAGACGGTGAACCACGTCTGCGTGCTCGGCGCAGAAAAGGCCGCCTGGTTTAAGGACACGGAGGGCAACGTCCTCTGCCTGCACGAGGACCTGGCCTGAACGTCCGGCCCGGCCCGGCCCGGCCGCGAGCCGCCCCCCGGCGCCGGGACCGCCCGCCGGTCAGGCCGCCACGCCTGACCCTTGAGTCACATTCGCCAGTTGGCGCAGCGTGGCCAGTTGCCATGCCCGTTCAGGCACGAACGAGTCGGCATCGGCCACCGCACCATACCCCCCGCCGCCGTAGACGCTTGCATAGGCGGCATACTCGGCCGCCTGGCCGGCCCGGCCGGACAAGGCGTGGGCCACCGCGTAACTTGCCGACACGGCGGCGTGGCCCACACCGTCGAGCGACCGCGAACCCGGGTGGTGATTGGCCAGCGCAGCCGCGTCGAGGGCGGCTTGCTGCAGGCTGGCGCGGTCGCTGCGGCCGTCCAGGTAGGCTGCAAGCACGTCGAGGCAGCGGATCACCTCGCTGTCTTCGAGCAGGTGGCGGACGCGCTCGACGCACGCGTGGCCAAAAGCCAGCCGCAGTCGCTCAGGGTCAGCGGCCTGGGCCTCCAGCGCTCTGATCTCAGCCGACAGGTCGTTCAGCATCGCGGTGGCCTCCTGTGTGGTGGGGTGTGTTGCCGTGCGGGGGTGAGCGTGGCAGACCGACATCGCCCTGAACCATTGTGGCCAACACCCGCCCTCCGTGGCGAATGCCCCGGCCAGAGGCATGGCCGAACCGTGGGGCCCGGCCACAGCGCCTCTCCCACAGCGCCCCTTGCACAGCCCCCACCACAACACCTTGCCCGCTTCACCCGAGGCGTGAGCCTGCATCGGTCATGCAGACCCACCCGATCGGCCTGGGTCGTCACGGTAGGGCGCCTTCCTGAGGATGCGCTCGATGTTGCGGCGGGCCCTGTCCTCGAACACCGGGCCGAGCAGGGCCATGAGCTCCAACTGCCGGCGAAAGGCCAGTCTGCGCGCGTCCTGGCCTTCGACACGGTGATGAAGCTCGAACTCGAACGCCATCTGGTGGGTGACATCCGCAAACACCCAGCAGAGCAATTCCTGATAGTCCGTCGTACTGCGGCGTTCGAGTTCGATCCCGCGCTCGATCACAACATGGTGGTAGGCCCCGGCACTCACCTCGATGTGCGGGTGTGCACCATCCCTCGACCGGCCGAAGGTCGGCAAGGCCTGCGCGGGTGCGGCGATGGTCGATGCCATCGAGCACACATCCGCTTCAATCTGCGCAAGCGACTTCATGGCCACCTGGCTGCGAGGCGTGACAAGGTTGGACCGAGGCCCCATTCACATCCGCGCCCCCGTCAAGTCGCAAGCCGGTGGGTGTACCAGGCATGGATGAGGCCCGCCTGATAGAACTGCACCGGCGCCGCAAAACCGGCTGACGCGATGAGGTCGGCGACGGCCTGCGGGGCCAGGATGGCAACGTCGCGGGCGTAGGCCTCCTGCATCTTGAGAACACGCTCTGGCGGCACATCCGAGGCGGCCATCGTTCGCAACCAGACGTCCAGCAGGCTCCTGTAACCTTCGGTCGTCACGTCTGACGCCAGATCCGAACTCGCCAGCATGCCACCCACTTTCAGACGACGGGCAATGGCCCGGAAGTAGTCCGTGCGTTGCCGGGTGTCCAGGATGAATTGCGACACCAGCAGCGAACTCGCGCAGTCGAAGGGCTCCGATGCCGGCAGCGAGTCCAGGTAGCCGGTGTGGAAGGTGCACCGATCCGCGTAGCCGTGCGTCTTGGCGCGCTCCCGAGCCTGCGCGACCATGCCCGCCGACGGCTCCACCGCGGTGAACGTCCACCCCGGGAACCGTGTGGCCAGGGCGTGGATCTCCGCGCACGTTCCCGCCCCGACGCAGAGCATCCTCGCATCCGCAGGCAGCCGGCTGAACAGCGCACTCATCAGCAAGTGAATGCCATCACGAAAGGCAGCGAGCCGGGCCCACTGCTGATCATAGGTGGCGGACTGTTGATCAAACGTGGCTTCGAGTTGAGCAGGTTCCATGGCAGATTCGAGATGGGAAGGATGTGCGCTGACGCAGGCGACTGCCGCAGCCCGGCGATGCCAGCCGTGGCGGGTCAGCCTGCATCATCGCGCCTGGCGGGGGGCGGCGCTGCGGCAAGGCAGCGCTGGGCGTCGTTCTCCAGGGTGACAGCACGCTCGAAGTGGCTGAGGCCGACCTCATGGAGCACCCGCTTGAACTGGTGGGCCACGTCCGGCCGGAGTGCCACGAGGCGAGCGGCCAGTTGCTGCGCCGTCGCCTCGATCTCGGCATCAGGCACCACTTGCCAGACGAGTCCCCAGGCCTGCGCCTGCTGCGCAGTGAACTCCTCGCCCAGCAAGGTCAAGGCCTTGGCACGCGACAGTCCGGCATACGCCGGCAGTGTGGCGGTCAGCCCGCCCGTGACAAAAACGCCCAAGGCCGCCTCAGGCAGCTTGAAGCGACTGCTGGCACCCGCCACCACGATGTCGGCGTTCAGCATCCACTCCAGTCCCGCACCGACGGTCCAGCCGTGCACGGTGAACATCACGGGCTTGCTCAGCCCCACGATGGCCTGGGACACGGACTGAACCAGCGCGAGGTCCGTCTCGGTGGGTGGGGCGGACACATCCCGCCCGGCGCAGAAGGCCCTTCCGGCGCCGCGCACGCGTACCGCGCGTACCGAGTCGTCCGCCGCTGCGCACGCGAGCGCATCGACCAGCGCCTGGGCAAGCTCGTTGTCGATGGCATTGAGCTTGTCCGGGCGGTTCAACGTCAAGGTCGCAAGGCCGTCCTGGGTCTCAACCAGCAGCGTGGGCTGTGTCATGGCCTGTGGGTCCTGATGGTGCCGCGTCACACCGGCGCCGCTCGTGACGCCCGAGGGTTGCGCAGCGCAATGAATGTTGTCTTACGCCTTGGGTCGATACAGCGCGCAAAGCTTGTTGCCATCGGGGTCGCGCACGTAGGCGAGATGAAGCACGCCCGAAGACACCTCACGCGGGCCGGGCGGCTCCTCGATGGAGGTGCCCCCGTGGGCAACCGCCACGTCATGGAACTCGCGTACCTGTTCGGGCGAGCTGCATTTGAACCCGACGGTGCTCCCGTTGCCGACCGATGCGGCCTGGCCGTCGATGGGTTCACTCACGCAAAATGAAACGCCTTCATGCCGGTAGAACAGGCGGCGCTGCCCGGTGGCGTTCGTGTTCTCGAATGCGGCTCCCGCGCCGATGACCCGGAGCAACGCGTCGTAGAAACGCTTGGAACGCTCGATGTCGTTGGTGCCGACCATGACGTGACTGAACAAGGGAAGTCTCCTCGATGATGGTGGATGAATCCGATGATGATGCCCCGGCTCAACAACCCGCCGGCCGTCACGACGGCGGACGAGCCCGTTGAACCCATTCCGCTACCGCCGGGTGCTCCCACTGATGGCGCGCGTACGCCGCCAGATGGGGCGGCACCGCATCGCCGTTCAGCACGAGTCGATTGAGCATCAGTGCCAGATCGACGTCGGCAATGCACCATTCGCCGAAGAGGCAGGCTCCGCCGTGCGACAGCAGTTCGTTGGCCGCCTGGATGAGCTTGTCGGCAGCGACCCGCCCCGCTGGCGACAGCAGCACATTCGTCGGGCGGTAAAAGACCACCTCGGTCGATCGCTCCTGCCGCAGCGCCATCAGATCACTGCGCAGCCACGCCTGAACCTGGCGAGCGCGCGCACGGTCCTTCATGGCACGCGGGTACAGGGGCGGCTCGGGCTGAAGCTCTTCAACGTACTCGGCAATCGCGCTTGACTCGGAGAGCGCGAAGTCTGCGCTGACCAGGGTGGGCACCCTGCCCGTCAGCGAAGCCGCGACATAGGCCGAATCGGCGTTTTCGCGAGCCGAAAGGTCCAAGGTCTTGAGCTCGAATCGAATGCCCTTCACGCGAAGCGCCACGAACGCAGACAGGGCATAGGGCGAAGCGAACTGGGAGTCGACGTAGAGCAGCATGTTGAGCGGGGGCGTGACGCCTGATATTGGGGCTGACCGACGCGCTGGCAAGCTCACGCTGGGACAGTGAGCACATCATAGACACACCGAGCGTCGCGGCCAAGGCGGCTTGGCGCGCGGAGCATTGCGGGATGCGATCCGACTCACAACGGGAAATGCCCACGCACCCTAGCTCAGCCCAGGAGCGCAGGATTCAGTTGCCAGAGCACATGGTTCAGCGCTGCGGCAAACGTGACCCACCCCAGGTAAGGCACGAGCAGCCATCCCGCGACCGGCCTGATGCGCCAGAAGGCAACAAGTGTGCATGCGATGAGCAACCACAACAGCAGCACCTCCGCGAAGGCGGCACCCCCCATGCGCCAGGCAAAGAACAGCCAGCTCCACAGCGCATTGGCCACCAGCTGAGCGACGAACAGCCCCAGTGCAAGTGACCTCGCCTTGCTTGCCATCGGCACCCGCCAGACCAACCACGCAGCGACTGCCATGGCGACGAACAGCACAGTCCACACCGGCCCGAACAGCCACCCCGGCGGCGCCCAGTCCGGACGAACCAGGTCCGCGTAGAACGAACGAGCGTTGACTGAAGCCACCGCACCGACCGCGCTGGTGGCGATGCACAGCGCCAGCCATGCGATGAAACCAAACACCTGATTGGGACGAGACACGGTTGCTTGCGTCATCGGGGGCTGCCGTTGGGGGGAGGCGACGCCACGGCGCATGGCCCGCACAGCATGAACCCAGCGGCACAGACCGGGCTTGCTCTGCCTGCCGCAGTGGGTCGGCGGTTGAACGCGGCGACAGGCCGCACTCGGGCCAGCATGTCTTTGCGCATGAGGTGCAGACTGATGGCCATCCTGTCGTGGCGCTAGGTGCGACCTCGCAGCCGTCTGACGGACAACCGCGCCACCACGACGGTGACGAAGATCACAGCCGCCGCCAGCAACGCGTGGAGGGCAAAAAAGACCAGAAACGAAACCGGACTCTCAGCAAAGGTGATGGTCCTGCTTGTCGTTCCGTAGCTGCTGGCCACAGTGTTCAACTGCCCGGTGACAACATGAAGATAGAGCCCATAGAGCATTCCGCCCGACGCCGCCGTCAGCGGCACCAGCAGCAAGACCCCGAGCCAGGCTCGCCACTTGCCGCGCGGAGCCTGTGCCTTGGTCGGAGGTTGTGTCACGGCTGAAGCTCGGCGGCAAGGCCCTGACGAACAAAAGGGGCGGCCCCACCCCGTGGGATCCGCGCCGTTGCGGGGAACGGCATCCAGGCGCCACGGAGGGAAGTGCTCACGCTCATCAGCTCGCTCGCATGTTGGAAGGGGAAGTCCGATGCCCATCGTATCCCGTGGCATCGATCTGGCAAAGAACGTTCTTGCTGTTCACGGCGTGGATGAGCCGGTCTGGCGCGTCGACCAACAAGCCTGGCTGATGGTGCGTCGCGCCCGCCAAGGCTTTGTCGAACAACACACCGTCGCGTTCCACCCCATTCGCGGCCTGCGTCCCCGGCGAATGCACGGGGCCGCCGCGTGTGTCCTTCATCAGGGTCCGCTGCCACCAAGGCAGCATCGAAGACGGCTTGCAGTCTTGCTGTCCGCATCCCTCGCTCACCGAGCCACGAGGCCTGGCGGGACTCGGTGCCGCGCAGCAATGCTGCCCGGGGTACGCCACTACGACCTGGGGCGGTGTTGTGTACCTGAGCCCGCGGTCACAAAAAGCGCGGTGGCCTGACCTTCGACGTCTGCCGTGTGCCAGATTCCGGCCTGGTTGACCGCATACTGGCCCGGCCCCAGCACCAGGGTCGAAACCACGCCAGCGGCATTCTCCTGATACAGCGTGATCCTGCCACTGGTGCAGAGCACAACTTCGCTGCCGTGAGGATGCATCTCCCACATGGCCCAGGGCTCAGAAAACGTATGCATGCTCACAAGTCGCCCATCGACCCCGTCCTTGGCGTGGCGGGCTTCGTAGGATGCGTACCAGTCCATTGACCCCGTGAACTGAGGTTCAACCGAAGCGACTGCACCAAGGCCGAGATGGACAGGATGTGTGGTGATGTCGTGCACGGACATGAGGAACTCTCCTGGGATGGAGTCACGGCGGGAATGTGACACAGCGCCTTGGCCCCCCTGCGCACCACCTGCTGTTCGACATGCCCGCGCGATGGAGGCGCCATGCCTCACATCTGCATGCCACACCATATGACGATCCCTGTTGAATGCGCCAAAGGCCGCATTGCGCTCAGGGTAGGCAGCCGATCGCGACCACCTTGCACGTGGTGGGTGAGCGCCTCATCGAACGTGAGACCCATTGGCACCGGATGGAGGGGTTGGACTTGATTGCCACGATGGGGTTGCGGATCTCATCAACTCACTCAAAATGGGGACGTCCACGACGATCGTGTTCGCTGGCATCGGACCTGATCGGGACGTCTGCGCGTTGTGCGACAACTGCCCCTCGCGCCTGCTCAGTGGCTCTCATGGCGACAATGTTTGAACCCAACAGCAGTCGGAGGCAGTCATGCAGGAATGATGGGTCAGCTTTCACCAAGCAGTTCCTCGGCGCTCAAACGCTCCAGCACCAGAGGCGACAAGGTAGCCCCCCTCAATGAGCCACCTGCATCCAACACCTTATTGACTGCATCCATCTCCGCGCTTCGCCCAGCGACAGTTTCGTATGCTTTTCTTGAAACGATGGCATTCCACCCATTTTCTATCGTCGAGAAGGCCAATACCAAAGCAGCAGTAAAGTAGTGCTGACTACCAACTTCTATTCTCACCTCAGCACCATCGATCGACATTGCTATGAAATGATCTGGAAGGCTATCAATCTCAAGCTTTTTAATGATTGGCCAAGAGAACGCAGATGGAACGAAAACATTGAGCTTCTCAGCTTCAATCCTTGAGTATCCCTTCTTCTGGAGAAAATTGACCAACTCATCTTCACCAATGGAGGTATTGCTCTCAATAGCAGAGATGGTATCTATAACCCCTTTTGTCGCAGACGAATGATCGATTTCCATGTGAAATCCAGACATAGTGCCCTCGAGAACCCGGCTGCCCGCCCCTGCATGATTGTAGGCAACACGCCAGTGGCGTGCCGAGTTACGCCGATGCACCGGACCTGCGTTCGGTCAGGTCGTTGCGGACATGCAAGAAGACGATCCATGAGGAAATCCAGCACTTTGTACGTAGGACTGGGCGCTCACAAGGAAACGCCGAGCCGCCCCAAGTTTCCTTGACCCCCGCGGGGGGCGGGCTGGGCGCAGCCCAGCCCAGGGGGGCGTTCACAAGGACAGCATCGACAT
Organism: uncultured Comamonadaceae bacterium; assembly: GCA_946482595.1. The sequence goes on along the minus strand of CAMLSD010000007.1, from coordinate 9,044 downwards.
CCCGATGGTCGATGCCGAACGCCTTGGCGAGGTCCTGCATGCAGGCACCATCGGTGGCGGCCTCAATGCGCAGGATAAGGCGCTGCGCAATCTAGTCAGCCAGGGCCACCACCCGCACGTGGTCTACGGGGCTGGATCGTGCGGGTGCGCGATCTGCCGGCACCCGGCCACCCGGAGCATCGCGTGCGACGTCTTCGCTCCCTCGTCGACCCCAAACGCGCGGGCGACCGCGGTGCAGCTGATTGCCGCCGTGACACTGGTGGCCGAGCTGCAGGACTTCCTGCGCTTTGACACCCCGCGTCAACTGATGGCCTACGTGGGCCTGGTGCCCGCCGAGCACTCCTCCGGCCCCAAGCGCCGCCAGGGCAGCATCACCAAGGCCGGCAACAGCGCCGCGCGGCGCATGCTGGTGGAGGTCGCCTGGCACTACCAGCACAGCCCGCGCGTCAGCCCCATCATCGCAGCCCGGCACGACGACCTGCCCAAGGAGGTGCCCACAGCGCAGACCCATTCAGATGCCGGAGGGGGAACGCGGCGCAGCCGCGGCCACTGGGGAACCCTCGACAACGTTATTGAGCACCGGCCTCGTGGCAACTCAGGGCCGCTGATCTCAGACCCTTGAGCGAAGGCAGCCCCGCGACGCACACTGGTCTTGAGGTTCCAACCCTCGAATATCAGCATGAACAACCGTCGCACATCCAATCACGGGTGGCAACTTCAGGCCCCGTCGCGTTCCCCGTCCGGCAACCGCCTACTCATCACATCTGCTATCGCAGAGGATCGCGTTCGCCCTCTTGACAGAGAGAAGCCATATCAACGTTTGACATGAGCGACATGCTCCAGCTTGCCGGCCCGGTGGAGGGTGTGGGCGTCATTGCTAGTGCGTGCGATCGCAGGCGGTGAGCCAACTGGCCCCCCCTCTATACTCGATCGAAACTCAGGGACCAGCAACCGCTTGAACGATAGCAGCCACCATGGCGAATGCTATGGCGGCTGCCGCCCAAACGACAAACTTGGCGCGATGCGCTTGACCCTGAGCGTCGAGAACGCCAGGCAGTGCGAACGCGATGAATGGCAAGAGGTTTGCCCACGGTTCGGCAGAAGACCGGATGCCACGAAGCATGCCGAACGCGTGCCACAGCGCCTTCGCGCACGCAAATATGGCGCCAACGAGCGCGACCAGAAACAGTATGGGTAGTGCGAGGCTCATGACACCCAACGAGCGGCGCGCTGGCCGCCGACAGACGGACAGCCCAAGCATGCGGTCGCGGGATGAGCTTGGTGGACACGCAGCTTCGCTTCGCCGGCCGCCAACGGACGGACGGCGCGCGCCCATGCAGGCAGGGGCAGCGTGCAGCGCGAGCAACGGCAGATACAGAGGCGGTTCGTGCTCATGAGACCACTCCGATGACACCCAAGGTTGGAGCCGAGCCGCGTGCGGAGGCATGCGCCGTAGCGCGTCGGCTCACGCGCCGGGTCAGGCCGGATTGTACGCACGCGGCACACTCAGAAATGCTTATTCAATGCGGCGCCGCTCGTCGGGGCGTTGTGCTGCGCTGCCAAACCTTGGCCACGCGACGCCATACGGCAGGTACCACCCCTGCGATGGGGCCCCATGTTCGTCGTGTGCACGGACACCGTAGTGGAGTGTGGCGAGCCTGAACCGACCGCAGTCCGAACAGAGCAAGACGTGATTGCTCCACTGCATGGTGGGTGACACCGAATCGCAGGGTGAGGATTCCCTTGTCGCGTTCAAGCGTCACACCGTGGTCTGCAGTGTCGTCGGGGAGATGGAAGATGGCCTTCGTACGGACGTAGCGACAGCCCGCCAGGAGGGGCGTGGGCGCGCTGGAGACAGCTGAGAAGATTTCATCCTTCCCGACCGGATCTCCGGCGAAGCAGGCGTCCAGCCAGCGATCGATACCCTGGCCTCGATGGTCAAGAAGCGTCTCGTTCATGCGGCCTGGCGTTTGAGCTGCGCGGCCTCCACCGGCAAGGCCTTTGGGCCTTGCCGGTGGAGGTCAGCTCGAGCGAAGAGTCAGGCCGCACTGGACACAGCCACGACACTATGCCCATGCACACTTGCGCACCGTCTCGAGCGTGCGAGTGGTGATGCTCTTGCCAAACGTCCTTTCGAGAAGGTTCATGAACACTGGTCCCTTGGGGCCGGGAACATAGGCGCAGAGCACCTCGGCGCCTGTGACCCTGAGGATGCTCGCGCCGTCCCGCTCGATGGGTAGTTCGAGACTCCGCTCAGCGGGACCACGAAGAAACGTGATCACCTGCTTGACCGATGCCGGAAGCTTGTACTCTGCAAACGGGTCCGATTCGATGAGACCCTGGAGGTACTCGGCGGATCGCACGAAGGTCACGAAGCCGTGGCCAAGTTCGGATTGCATTGCCTTCTCAGCGCGACGTTCCAGTGCGGCGATGGTGGAAGATCGAGCGTTGAAGACAACGTTTCCGCTCGAGCGCAATGTGCGGACGTCTGAGAAGCCCGCCGTCTCGAAGCAGGCCTTGAGCGCCGGCATCTTGGCGTTCATCGGGCTGACTCCGCGAAGAAGGGCGACGTACCGAGGCATGGCACATGGTATCTCAGAGAGGTTTCTGTGTACTGCCTGACGTTTGAACTGAGCGGCGGACAGCGGCATGGCACACAGGCCATTGGCCGCACGCTTGAGCGAGGGGTTGACGAAGCAATCGGCCCGAGCCCGCAAATCGCTCCGAACGTCAGACGCGCCCATCGGCGCCAACCCCTCATGAATCAACTACCTGACGCGACTGACTTCAGATGCCTCACTCGGGAAGCGGTCAAGTGCAGCCTTGATCTTGCCGTACAGACCACGCAGCCAAGCGGGCGCGCCGTCGGGCGTGCGCACGGGTTGGCGCCTGAAGTCGGTCGGGGCGACCACGATTTCGACTTGTTCCTTGCCAGCAAGCGCTGCGAGGATGAATAGATCCTCGGCAGCCTGATTCCCCATGGCCAGGCAACCGATGGAGGCTGACGTACCGTGAATCATGATGTCGGATCCCAACTGTGTCCGGCCTTCTGCGCGTGCTTGTGCCCGATCGAACTCGTTCGGGTAATTGAGGCGAATGGACAGGTGAAACCGGCTGTTTGCATTGAGAAACTCCGCCCGGTAGATGCCCTCTGGTACCTGCATGTCCCCTTGGCGCAGCTTGGGGCCAGGATCACCGCTCATGCCCAAGATCGGATACGTGTGCACGCGGCGCCACTTCTCTGAAAGATGCGCACGAGCGTAGACCTCCTTCAGAGCCTCGTCCTTGAACGCGATGTACGCCAACTGAGCAGGAGGATAGGGGACTCCCACTGCCTCGAACCTGGACCTGAGCCGCGCCTCGACGGCGCCGGCGTGCATGCGGACGCGTTCGTCGATGGTGTAGCCACCACGTACCTTGCGCCATGCATAACTCGCTGCGGCATAACCTGACTCTGTCCGGACAATGACCGCGAACGCAGCGGCCAAGAGGAGCGCGAGAACGACGGCGATGAAGACGATGCGGCGAGTCACTGTGAAGCCTGACGTTCTAGCCGAGCCCGACCGCGGCGGGGGTTGAACGAGGGGCCAGGCCGCACCGCGGAAGATGGCCCAGACATGGCAGCCCATCGAAGGAGACAAGCTCATCGAGGTGGGTCAGCCCGGATCCTGAGACATCAGCCTGCCAGTCGGCCAGATCGACGACTGGATCGAACTTCTCCGTGCCGGTGAACAGGGGCGTCACTTGCGCGGCCTGACGTTCGACATGAGCGGCAGGCGACAGACGGCGAAGCCCGCGGTTGACTGCCCGCCCAATGGGGGGTTGGGCATCACTTCGGCTCCAGGAAGATGATGTCCTTGCTCCCCCCGAAGGGCGACGGCGGACCTTGAACACAGCCTTGCTTCGTGGGAGACCGTGCTCACCGAATTCCATATCGAACCGACCGTTTTCGACTGCATGCAGCTCAATGTGGGTGAGTTGCCCATTGAGACCGAAGATCAGAAACATGTGGTCATCCGGTGCCTTCTCGATGCGCACGATACGACCACAGACGTTCCGTCCGGCATTGATGACCTGACAGACTTCCTCACGAGTGGCCCCGGGCTTGAAGGCGTAGAAGTACTCCCACCCGAAGCTTGTGAGCTTGCCAAGGTCGACTTCGGTTGCTCCCGGTGCATGCACAACCTCTCCAATGCGCTTGCTGATGGTGCCAGTGCTGTTGCGCATCTCGGAACAGCCGAGCGCCATGACAGAAAGCAGGGCTGCGGTTGCAAGACGGAAAAGCTGCATTCTCGATGCCTGAGGTTTGAGCTCACGTTCGGGCGACAGACCGCACAGCTGGATTGCGCACATCAGATGGAGCAAGCGGTCAGCCATCACGGTCGATGATGACCAATGTGCCGTGACTGCCTGAGGCTACAGCGTGCGGCCGCCCGGCGGGAACGATGAAAACTTCTCCCTGACGCACTGACAGAACCTGGCTGTCAATCTCGAGGTTCATCTCGCCGTCCAGCACGAGCAGCGCTTCATCGAACTCATGCGTCTCGCTGGGATACGCCCTGTCGTCCATTCTGAGCACCTTGACGTTTGCGTTGGCGGCTCGACCAACGACCACGGAGCGCCATGCCTCCGGAAGTGAGGACGACTCGAGAAGCAGGTTTGTCTTGCACATTCCAGCAGTCTAAATGAGCGAACGGGGCATTCGCACGCGGCAGAGCCCGAGCGCTCGGCATGGTGTCAGCTCTTTCGGCTTGGAGCCACGGTGGACGCGGGGCACCGGTGCCCTGTGTGACGCCTGGAGAGACTCTGCAACACCCCGGGCAGGTCCGGTAGCGCAACGGCGCGGTGGCTGGCAAGAAAGAGCTGAACTGATCAGTTCAACAATGAGCCCAAGTTGCGACAACCCAGCAGCAGGGGTGCATTGCAATCAGGTCTGAATACCGCTTCGGCCAACTTTCACGTGCTTTTCGATTGTCCTCGTGATAAAGATGATCCAGTCCAGAGTACGCATGTTGCTCACCGTCTACTCTCAGCCGATAGTCCCGAATGCACACTTCTGCTGCATGCCAGACCCCATCTGCGGTGACCAACGCAAATGGCTGAGATCCACGCGGCAGACGACTGACGTCGCAGATGTGGCCATGGAGCTCTGCCCTTACTTTTCTTGGTAAAGCCGCTTCGGTCTCAGCATCATTGAAGACAGGGCCAAGCCTACAAAGGTAGTCGTACCAACCGCTCCGTCCATCCTCCGACACGCAATATGGGCTCAGGCCGCTATGCACAAAGCTTGAGATGCTTTCTGGACTGACTGAATACGGCACCAGCACATACACCAGGAACTTCGCCATGGGCTCGACGTTTGAGGTAACGCGCAGACGACGGCGTAGCGCCTGGCCCGCGCAGCACATGATAGCGCCACGGTGCTGCGCGGACCAGGCGCTACGCCGTTGGCTGTCGCGTTGACCGAGGGGGTAGGCGTCACTTCGTTCAGAGTGCGCGACCGTCAAACTTTGTGACAGGAACCTTCTCGAGCTCCATGTTCTCGAGGCATCGAATGTTGATGGCCGCCATGGCATTGCCCTTCGGGTCGGTGCCCTCGCCGTACGGGTGCATACCGCACTTCGGGCAGAACCGGTGCCTGATGACATGCTTGTTGAACATGTACGTGCTCGCGTTCTCCTCGGGGGTCAGCAGCTGAAGCTGCTCTCGTGGAACGAACCACATGAGAGACCCTTTGCGCTGACAGATGGAGCAGTTGCAGGACATCGCGCCTGCGAGTGTTCCTTCGACCTGGAACGCGATCTGGCCGCAGTGGCAGCTTCCCTTGTAGATCATGCATAGCCTCCAAGAACGGATGCGGTGTCGGTTCGAGCTAGTGGCCCGCGACCAGGAATTTACGCGAGCAGTCCTCTGGACGCGAGTAACAAGGCTGACGCGAACCGGACTGTCGCGGGGGCTTGGGCTACGCCGAAGGTTTGAAATGCGAGGCCCGCCCCGGCTTGCTGGGGCGGGTCCTCTCGATGGAGGCGTTGGACCTCACTCGCTCGGCTTGGAGCGTGCGGCTGGGTCATTGGCATGCAAGTCCCAAAGCGCTTCCGGCGGGGCTGCCCGCCGCAGGCTTGTGCCAGACAGTCTTCGGCAAAGGCAAGCGATCACTCGTCGGGTTCCATTCGGCGTTCAACGATTGAACCGCTTCGTACTTCACTCCACGATCGCCGCAGTTCACCTGCAGCGATGCGACGCTGTAGCGGGCCTGCGGTGAAGTCTTGGTTTCGTTGATGCTCAGCAGGGCGACCTTCTTCTTCGGTTCAATGATTTTGGCGTAGACCTGTGTGGGGTGCGGCACCCGGTTCGCGTCTTCTGTGGCTCCGCCTTTGAACTCACCCACGGCCTTGTACCCATGATCAAGCACCTGAGAGGCCGGGTCATTAGCCTGTGCGACAGCAACATACGCGCTGAGCACTATGAGGGCATGAAGCTTCATTGAGACTGGACGCATGTGGGTCTCCGGGCGTTTGGGTGGATCAAGACTACAGGGCAAGCCATCGGGCGTCGACAGATCGCCACGCTTCCGTTGTGACGTCCAACATGTGTGTGACCCGCGACCACGGGAATGGAGCGCCGCAAGGCGAGGACGTCCTTGGGTGTCCGTGCCGACCAACTGCTTAGACAGCATCTCTGTGCACGAGAACAAGTTCATCTGAGGCGCCCTCTGTGCAGTGGACCATTCCCCCGAAGTCGGCGTCAATCATGACGCCAGTCTTGAAAAGCGCCCACACCTCGAAGCCAGGCAGGTACTCATTGGTGTCCATGCTTGCCACGATACTTCCAGAGTAGCGCGCGTCGATTTGCACTGCATCCCCAGGCTTCATCGTCGAGCCGTCCGCGTACTTCACGAACCGTCCGCCTTTGCAGGCGCAAGCACCAAATACCAGGCAAGAGCCTCGAATGACATTCCGAGCACCACAAACAGCGCACCCAAGCCCGAGCCCCAGGCTCCCCAGAACCCTGCGGCAAGGAGGAGGCAAGCGGCGGCTGCGACGTGTGTCATCAATGCTGTCTAACGTGCGTGCGACCAGCGACTAGCGAGCGGACGCCGCGCAGCGTCCGTGTGGACTGGCTGGTCAGCCTGCATGGCGATGCTTGTCCTGGTCTTCACGTTCACTGTACGCCAGCGCAATCAGCCCCAAGCCAAGGACAAGCGCCAGCAAAGCGTATGCAATTCCGGACCATGACCACGCAAGCTTGAACCAAACGCCGCCGGCGACTGTGATCAGTCCACCAAGGACCGCAGGAATCTTGCGATAGAACGGCAGAGGCTTGATTGCGATCTCAAGTTGCGCCGCGAGGTCAGGCCCAGGCATCTTGACTGATCTGGCCGTACCACGACGGACCGCACGTGCGCGGTCGATTTGCGCTCCAGTCGCCCGCGACGGAAAGCCACACGCAGTGCATGCTTCGGCACTGGCTCCGTTCGCGGAATCGCATACCAGACAGCACCAAGAGTACTGCGGCATCTCGTGCGGGCTAACGTTCGACATGAGCAGCGTGACCCGACTTGCCGGGGCATGTCCGCTCGATGGAGGGGTTAAGTGTCAGCGCGCCTTTGGACCCGCAGGGTTGAGAACTTCGACACCGAGAGAACGCACGCGAACCTCTCATTCCACCCCTCCTGAAGTGCGGGATCATCGGGGACACCATCGGCCAGTGCAGCCACCAGCTCGACAGCAGCCTGCTCAAGGGCCACCACGTCGACTACCGGGTCACCGGGCTTCCATTCTTCTTCACTATGACGATCACCAGTTGCCTCGCCTACAAGAAGGTCCGCCTTCCGTAGACGCCAGAAAGCTGACTTGCCAATCTTCTCGTCGATCAGCTTGTCGGCTTCTTGAAGAAATCGTTCCCTCTTCCACCAGTACGCGTTCTGATGCGCACGAGAGAGGTCGGCCAAGAATGCTTCGCCATAACTCTGAACCGCGTATCGGGCCAGAGCAAAGGCGGCCTCATGCTCACCCGTCCAGTTGTAAGCCTTCAGGAGCAGCGAGGTTTCTGCTTCTGTGAGATCTGCTTCACGCCGCCCTTGCAAGATGAGGTCTCTGGCTCTTCTTCCGATCTCGTAGGAGGCCGAGCCGGGCCCGGACTGCGACTTGAACAGTTTCTCTACAACCTCGGTGATCGCCATGTGAGACCTAAAGTTCGACGCAAGGGCTGGCCGCAGGCCGGTCCCCTTGACAGAGGAGTTGGCCGTCACGGTGCTTCGTGAGCGCTTCGAGCAGCTGCTCCCGGTCCTCCTTGGGGCCGAGCACCATCGTTTGGAGGCTTGGTTTGCGCGGTGGCTCATGCTCACGAGGAAGACGCATATTGACGTACTCCGCCGCCTCGGCCAGTGCGTTACGACAGTATGGATCCGGGACTCGCTTCCAGGCGGTGACGATTGCCAGGGCGACAAAAGCCGAAAAGTCACCCTGCCTGCCAGCGTTCCCACCGACTCGTAGCTCAACGCTACCACGCTGGAAATGAAGCAATTCAGACGGCATACCGTCAATGCTGATCCCAGGCACGGCACCCGGGTGCGAGACAGGAACCACTGATGAGACAAGATCACGGAAGGCCTCGGGGCCGATCACCCCTTCCGCACGATCGGTGAGCGTTGGAGATGGCTCGGACTGGCGCCAGATCATGGATCGAGCGCAGACTACAAGCACATTTCCACCGACAAAGGTTAGACAGATCTCCGGATGGAACGATGGCTTCAGCAGGAGGCGTATTGCCTCAACCGCACCTGTGCACGCTGGATCAGCCTCGAACGAAGGCAGTCCCATGCACTTGCAGATTGCCTCAGCGGTGTACTGACCTGTTCGCATATGACGGTTGACGTTTGGGCTCAGCGGTGGACAGGGGCATGGCGCCCTGGCCGCACAATGCAGCATGTACCTTTGGTTTCGCGGTCAGGGTGCCATGCCGTTGGCCCTCCGCTCGAGCCAAGGGTTAGCAGGCTGTTGAAATACCCGTCGACACGGCCACCCGAGTCAGCGAACATATCG